>NZ_JAMQML010000012.1:0-151711 GCF_030068685.1 Nitratireductor sp. GZWM139
GCCATGGAACTACGACCAGGCAGTGTGACCGGCGCACCGCTTACGATCGTGTGGCGATGGCCCGACAATATTTGATGCGGTTGAAGAACCGCTCGATGACGTTTCGAAACCGGTAGGGCCAGCGGCTGAAAGGTGGTTTTTCTCGTCGACAGGAGACGGGCTTGGCGCACAGCCAGCCTCCTTGCGCCTTCACTTGCCGACGCTATGCGTCAATGTCATAAGCAGCATCGGCCCAAAGCGCCTGGCTCGAACCGATTGCTTCCAGCATGTCGGCCCAAGGCGAGCCCGTGCGCAACCGCCAGTAGACGCCGTTCAGCACTTTGCGATCATCGACTCGTGGCGCACCACGCGGCTTGTTGGAAAGTAGCGGCTCGATGACCGACCATTCAAAATCGGTCAGTTCTTAGCCACGCTGGGACATGACAAACTCCTTTCGGAGTTTGAAACACTTATCGCTGTGAGCCGCTACTATTTATTAGTTTGTGTCCTAGCGGCGATAACGTCGCATCATGAGTTGTGACACTGTATCTTTACGGTTCCTGCACCAGCAGCTTAGGGCTTTGCCGCCCGCGCCTCCCTCTCCTCCGAAGTGGCAGAGCACGACTTACCGGCACCCCGCCAGCAAGACCGGCTTGACATTCCGCGCGTACCCTTTATGTGTCCGCCAGACTCTTTAAGCGCCTGGTGGAGAGATTCTGCTGATGCGCGACCAACAAACATCAGGAACGGACGACAGCTATGGCGAAGGCCACGACCATCAAGATCAAGCTCCAGTCGACGGCCGACACGGGCTTCTTCTACGTCACGAAGAAGAACAGCCGGACGATGACCGACAAGATGACCAAGCGGAAATACGACCCCATCGCGAAGAAGCATGTGGAGTTCAAGGAAACGAAGATCAAATAGATCCCGTTTTCGCCGTACAAAAACGCCGCTCCGAGCGGCGTTTTTTTATGCGCGCATGAAACGGCCTGACCGTCACGCTTCTATGCCTGGCGGAGCCCACGAACTTCTATGCGCGTTAAAGGAAATGGGGGTCGGTCGGCAAACTGGCAGCGGTACGAGGAGGCCACTAAAGACCAGCGCCGACCGACCGACCCCACGGACCCAGGAGATGCGGCGGACCTGAGCATCATGGGGTATTTGGGGCATGGCGCGTCAGAACCATATCGGCCCGACCATGCAACTGCCCTTATCGGTCGAGAGATTTGCGCAGGGCAGTAAGAAAATCAACACTTACTTAACCATTGCCGCCAACTCCCTGACGTTAGGGTAAATATGGCGCGCGACCGGCTTTGCGTCAGCCCCCAATAAGGTGAGAGCGCCATCACTCTTTCGTGCCTGTCAGGTGACCGGCCTACCACACCCGAAACAAAGCCGCGCACCCACAACCGAAAACGCCGCACGTCCGGGAGGACATGCGGCGCTCTTGACGGCAGGAATGCCGTGCGACCGAAACCGCACGGCGACGGGATGGCGACCTAGAACTTCGCAGTCGCTCCCAGAATGAAGGTGCGCCCCCTGCCCCGCTTTGAATTCATCGATTCCGGCCCGGATGCAGCCACCGCGTAGCTCTTGTCGAACAGATTTTCGACCGTGAAGAACACGTTGAAATCCTCGCGGATCTCATAGCTGCCATAGGCATCGTAGAGCGTGTAGGCCTCAAGGTCCTCCGGCTCCATCATGCCGTTCGCCTGCCGGCTTGGACCGACATAGCGCATCTGCGCACCAAGGTTCAGCCGCTGCTCAAGAAGCCGCACCCCCACATCCACCGTGGCGTAGGTCTCGGGCAGGAAGCCGGCATCACCATTGCCCCAGCCCGTGCCGAAGCCGACCGGCTGATCGGTATCCGCATTGGTGTAGGACGCATTCACGTAGAAGGCTCCCGCATCATAGCTGCCCTGCACTTCCCAGCCGGACATGCGGGTGGTGCCGGGCGCATTCACCCATTTGGCGACCTGCCACGGAATTCCCGTCACATCCGCCAGATCGTTGACGATGTAGTTTTCGATGTCGTGACTGTAATAGCCGACCTTCAGGCGCAGGCGGTCGTCGGGCAGCAGGACACCATCCCTGTGCAGATTGACGCCCACATCCCAGCCTCTGCGAACCTCCGGCTCAAGCCCCAGATTGTTCGCATAGGCCGAGCCGATGCCATCACCAAACGGGATCATCGTCCACAGCATCTCCTGAACGGTGGGCGGACGCGCCGTGTGCGCATAGGTGGCGTAAAGCTGCATCCAGTCGAGCGGATCGGCGGCCAGTGTCACCTTGGGCAGGAATTCACCACCGGAGCGCGAGACCTTCCGGTTGCCGCAGTCCGGCCCGCCGGGCGGACAATCACCCGTACCCGCACTGTATGCGGTCTGCTGCCCGGACATGTTCCAGTAATCATAGCGCAGCCCGGCCGTCAGCGAGAAGATGTTCCAGTCCAGCGTGACATCGGAGAAGGCGCTCGCCTTCTGCATCCTGCCCGGCGGGTTCGCGCCACGGCGACGCAGCACCTCGAAATCCGTGGAACCGTAGGAAAGCCCGTAATTCCAGGAGAGGTCCACGCCCTTGCCCACCACGAAGCGTGACGTGTTGGCGAGGCTCGCACCGAAGGAACGATCCCGGGATTCACGACCGCGATAGCCGCCGCCAAACTCGGAATCGTAGGTCATCTCCGTTTCGTTGTAGTAGACATTGGCCGCAAGATCGATCAGCGCCGACCCCGGATCATATGTGTAATCGAGCGTGTAGGTCTGGTTCTTCAGGCTTTGCTCGTAATTGCTGCTGGTGAAGCGGTTGTCATACCAGCGCCCGCCAAGCTTGAGCCGATGCTCGCCATTGGGTTCGAAATCGAGCTTGACCAGTCCACCCGCAGGCGCATTGGAAACCCTGTCGTAATCGGGAAACACCGCGCCATCCGCCGTTTTATAATCGTGAAAATCGGAATAGGCGAGCGCGCCGACAATGCTCACATCGCCAGTCTGACCGGGGAACATCTTGCCCCGCGCGCCGCCAGCGAGCAGACCTGACCAGCGATAACCATTGGTGCCGGCCTTGAAGCGGGTGAGCGCACCGATGTCAGCGCCCGGCTTCAGAACGTCATCCACCTCAAGCGTGCGGAAATTGGCAGCGCCGGCCAGCGTTCCCGCACCGGCCGCGCCCGAAACCGCGCCGCGCGCCACATCCACACCGGCCAGAAGCTCGGGATGTACGTAAAGCAGATTGCCGCCTGACGAACCATGCCCGCCCACATTCCGGAAGGTCTGCGGCACGCCGTCGATCATGGCATTGACGCGGCCATAGCCGGTCAGTCCGCGAATGTTGACCTCGATCGCCGGATTGGTGCTCGGCGAATAGGTAAAGGCGCCCGGAACTGAACGCACCGCCGTTCGCACATCGCCGCCGAAGCGCTCCTGCAGTGCCTGCTCATCAAGCGAGCCGACCGCCGCAGGCGTGGTGTAGACTGCTTCGCCCGAGGGCAGAAGCGTCTGGTCATCAACCACCACCAGCCGTTTCAGCCGATGGGTCCTGCCCTCACCCACGTCACCCGAAACGGCTTGCTCCACCTCTTCCTCTGCCGGGGATGCCTGCTCCTGGGCAAAGGCTGCATGCGCACATAAGAAAGAACAAGCGAAGACACTTCCCGCAAGCAACCTGCGGGAATCATCGATGATCAAAGCCAACGAAACCTCCTGTCGGACTAAAGCAGAATTTCGGGCTGGCTGAACATTTGCTTGCTGGAATGTACTTTTGCTTAGCCTCGCGGCATCAGCACGTCAAACGGGCTCCCAAAACCACTGGGCAATGCCTCAGACCGCGGCAAACCGTTATCCGCCACGGAAAAAACATGATTATTAAAGTCAAGTTTAAGTGCACGAGCGCTCAAACTGCGACAGTTTTACACAATAAATTTTATCAAAAGACCGCAGCACGCCACCTCACGCGGCGGGAGCCACCACGCAATTGCGCCCTGCATTCTTGGCATCATACAGGGCCAGGTCGACACGTTTGAGCAGAGTGGCCGGGTCGTCATGCGCGCCGGCGGTGGCCACAACGCCCACACTGGTCGTCACCGCAATCGCATTCTTGCCACCATCGACCGTGAACGGGTCGCTGGCAATGGCGACACGAAGACGCTCAGCCACGGTCTCCGCAACATCGAGCGGGGTATCCGGCATCACCACCACGAATTCCTCACCGCCAAAACGGCAGATGAGATCAATGCCACGAATGTTCTGGCGAAGCCGGTCGGCGAATTCGCGCAGCACATCGTCGCCGCCCTGATGTCCCCAGCTGTCATTGATCGCCTTGAAGCAGTCGATATCGGCCATCATCACCGAGAGAGGCCGCCCGCGCGCGGCGGCACGGGCAAGAAGCCTCGGCAGATGCGTGTCCAGATAGCGTCGGTTGTGAAGCCCCGTCAGCGGGTCGGTTACGGCCATCTGGAAGCTCTCGCTCACGCTGGAGCGCAGACGGTCATTGTAGCGTTTGCGGCGCAGCTGCGTGCGCAGGCGCGCCATGAGTTCCTGTTGATCCACCGGGCGCACGATATAGTCGTTCACGCCGAGTTCGAGAGCCCGCGCGATCATCGCATCGTCGCCCCTGTCGGCCACCAGCATGACCGGCAGAAGCCGCGTGCGATCCAGCGCCCGTAATTGTGCGCACAACCGCAGCGGATCGTAAGTCGTGTAAGCAGATGTGACGAGAATGCACTCGTAGCTGCCATCGGCGGCGCGGAACAGACCGGCCTGCGGGTCATCCTCGACATCAACCCTGTAGCCATCACGCAGCATGTTGGCGATGGTTGCAGAAGACTGCGCGTCTTCATCGATCAACAGAATGGAGGGCGCAGCACGACGCTCCTCTTCAATACCATCGTCAAAACCGGCATTGCGCGCCGTCACGGTGCGCAGGCGCAATTCATCCGTCAGCATTTTCAGCCGCACCAGACTTTTCACGCGCGTCACAAGCTGCAGATCATTGACCGGCTTCGAGAGAAAATCATCCGCACCGGCTTCAAGCCCCCTGATGCGATCCGCCGTCTCTTCAAGGGAGGTGACCATGATGACGGGAATGTGCTGCGTAGCCGGATCGGCCTTCAGCCGGCGGCACACCTCGAACCCATCGAGCTCCGGCATCATCACGTCCAAAAGCACGACATCCACCTTGCCGTCCGCGCAGATCTTCAGCGCCTCTGCGCCACTATGCGCGCAGACCACCTCGAAATACTCGGCCAGAAGCCGGCTTTCGAGCAGCTTCACATTGGAAGGGACATCATCGACGACAAGGATGCGCGCGGTCATGGTCGGCTCCTCAGATGAATACTGGAGAGGCCGGGTGCAGCATCAGGCGTCTCCGAGATAGGATTTGATCGTTTCGATGAAGCTCGGCACGGAGATCGGCTTGGAAATGTAAGCCTCGCATCCGCCCTGGCGGATCCGCTCCTCATCGCCCTTCATCGCAAAGGCCGTGACCGCGATGACCGGGATGGTGTGCAGATCGTCATCCTGCTTGAGCCATTTGGTGACTTCCAGACCGGAAACCTCCGGCAGCTGGATGTCCATCAGGATGAGGTCAGGCCGATGCTCACGCGCAAGATCAAGCGCATGCAGCCCGTCGCGCGTACGCACTGTCTCATAACCGCTTGCCTCGATGAGATCGCGAAAGAGCTTCATGTTGAGCTCATTGTCTTCGACGATCATGACTTTCTTCGACATCAAACCCCGTCCCACTCAACTCCGCCGTAACAGCAGACCGCCGGTTGCCGACCGCGATGTGCGATACACCGAAATTTCAGACGCCACCCTTGCACGATTTGATTTATGAATCGGTAATGGGCGCCTGCGAATCGTAGTCTTCCAGCATAACGGCCCTGGTTTTGCGCGCAATTCACGTGTTGAAAATGCAGCAGCGGGCCAAACACCCTATATTGAGGATGAACCATGCAACGCGAGGAAGCCGAAACCATTGCCGTGTCCGCCCTGGCCTTCATTGCGGCAGACGGCGAACTTCTGCCGCGCTTCCTGTCGCTGACCGGCATCGAGGCCCACCAGATCCGCGCTGCCGCCGCCGAACCGGGTTTTCTGGCGGGTGTTCTGCAGTTCGTGCTGGCGCATGAGCCGACAGTGCTGCGCTTTTGCGAAGAAAGCGGCATCGCGCCCGAGCGGGTTGCGCGCGCGCCAGCCGCCCTGCCCCATGGCAACACATCTTACGACATTCAGCCCTGACACGATTTGGACGGCACAAACATGACGATCGATCCGGAAACCTCCCGGCAAATTGACGAATTATCGCTCAGCAGCGATCCCCTGCTGGTGCTCGATGTGGACGACGTGATCCTGGAATTCATCCGGCCGTTTCCGGAATATCTGCGCACGCGCGGCTTCGAGCTGAAGCTCGAAAGCTTCGGCCTCAACGGGAACGTCACCGACCTCGCCTCCGGAGACCGCGTGAGCAATGAAACCGTGGCGCAGCTCGTCGATGCGTTTTTCGAGGTCCAGCATGACTGGCAGGCGCTGGCCGAAGACGCCTCCGAAACCATTGCACGGCTTTCGAAAGCAAGCCAGGTGGTGCTCCTGACCGCCATGCCCCACCGCTACCGGCAGACGCGCCGCACCCTGCTCGACCAACTGGAAATGCACTATCCGCTGCTCACGACCGAGCGCGCCAAGGGCCCGGCAATCCAGCGCCTGCGCGGCGAGCATCAGCGTCCCGTCGCTTTCGTCGACGACATGTATTACAACCTCGTCTCGGTGCGCGACACGGTGGAGGACGCGCATCTCTTCCACCTGATGGCCGACAATTCCGTGCGCACGCTGATGCCGCCAATCCCCGAGGGCGTAACGGCGGTGGAACACTGGAAAGAGGCCGGCGAGAAGATCGCCCGCTCACTGCAGATCTAAAGCGATTGCAGCAAAAGCGGAAACCGGTTTTGCGGACAAAATTGCGCAAAATCAATGAGATAGAGCATTACCGATGAACCTTTTCTCGTCAGCAACGCTCTGAACAGTCACACCGCACCTGCCGGGCCTGGCAAAGACAACGCCGCGCCCGGCCGGAGCCACAGCGCATCCCGGCATCACACAGTCAAAGCGTAAACCGCATCAGCGGCCGCTCCGCCTTGCGCTCGGCGACCGCCTGGAACCCGGCTTTTTCAAAGACCCGCGTCGAGCCCACGAACAGGCCGATGGAACGCTTGTCGTTCGACCGGGTGATCGGGCAGGCTTCCAGCAGGCGCGCGCCGTTTTGCCGGGCAAAATCGATCCCGCCGGCAACAAGCACGTGAGACAGCCCCTTTCGGCGCGCCGAGCTTCGCAGGAAGAAGCACGAGATCGCCCAGATATCCACCTCACGCTCCTCGCCCTCTCCCAGCGGCGCAGAGACACGCCCCTTGTTGTTCCATTCGGGAATGTCGGCGCGCGGCCCGATCTGCATCCAGCCATCCGCCTTTGCGCCATCCATGAGCAAGATCCCCGGAGGCGGGCCGGCTGCAATTCGCGCCTTGATGTGATCCCTGTTGCTCTCGCGGTCGTTTTGTCGCCGCACCGCCGGTGGCAAACGAAAATGCGTGCACCAGCAACCGTAACAGGCGCCCTGCCTGCCAAACAGATCCTCGAACGCCGGCCACAAATCCGGCGTCAGGGGCGCAATTCGATAGTCCACCCTGACCTGTTGCAACCCGGCTTCTGGCAACCCTGCCTCCTCCATACCGCAGCTTGTGCCATGGCGGCGTTTCAAGTAAGATGCATGTTCACTTTATGTTCACATGATCAATCATGCCAGTCAACGCCCTCACGCATGGCATTTGCCGCGATTGCCTGACCCCGGCGAACACCGCATCGCGGCGTTGCCGGTCATGCGGGAGCCCGCGCACGCTCGCCCATGCCGAGCTTGACCGCCTGTCTCTCGCGCATGTCGACTGTGATGCCTTCTACGCCTCGGTGGAGAAGCGGGACAATCCGGCCCTGCGCGACAGGCCGGTCATCATTGGTGGCGGCAAACGCGGTGTCGTCTCCACCGCCTGCTACATCGCCCGCATCCACGGCGTTCGCTCCGCCATGCCCATGTTCAAGGCGCTCGAAGCATGCCCCGAGGCTGTCGTGGTCAAGCCGGACATGGAGAAATATTCAAGGGTCGGCCGTCAGGTGCGCTCAATGATGGAGGCGCTCACCCCCATGGTCGAGCCGCTGTCCATCGACGAAGCCTTTCTCGATCTCGCCGGCACGGAGAAACTGCATGGTGCGCCCGCCGCCCTGGTGCTCGCGCGCTTCGCACGGCAGGTGGAAGAGGAAGTCGGCATCACCGTTTCGGTCGGCCTCTCCTACTGCAAGTTCTTGGCCAAGGTGGCTTCAGACCTGGACAAACCGCGCGGCTTTTCCGTGATCGGCCAGGAAGAGGCCGTCAGCTTTCTTCAGAAACAGCCCGTCACGCTCATCTGGGGCGTCGGCAAGGCCTTTGCCGCCACGCTCGGCAAGGATGGCATCCGCACCATCGGCCAGCTTCAGACCATGGAGCGCAACGAGCTGATGCGGCGTTACGGCACGATGGGCGACCGGCTCTATCACCTTTCGCGCGGCATGGATGAACGCGGAGTGAAACCGCGCAGTGAAGCAAAAAGCGTTTCGTCTGAAACCACGTTCAACACGGATCTGTCCAAAATGGAGGATCTGGTGCCGGTGCTGCGCGCGCTTTCCGAGCGGGTTTCCGCCCGGCTTAAGGAGGCCGACATTGCCGGTCGAACCGTCGTTCTGAAACTCAAGACCGCCGAGTTCCGGCTGCGCACACGCAACCGGCAGCTGGGAGACCCGACACGGCTCGCCGACCGCATCTTTCACACGGGGCTGGAACTCCTGAAACGGGAGGTGGATGGCACGCGCTTTCGCCTTCTGGGCATCGGTGTCAGCGACCTGACCGACGCCGGCAGGGCCGATCCGCAAGACCTTGTCGACGGGCTTTCCCACAAGCGCGCACTCGCCGAGGGCGCCATCGACAGCCTGCGCGAAAAATTCGGCAAACAGGCCGTCGAGACCGGCTATACGTTCGGGCGCTCCAAAGTCGCGCGCCCACAGCGTGACGGCGACGATTGAGCCAGCTGCTTGAGGCCTGCCCTACTGGCCGCGAAGTTCCTCAACACGCTGCCGAACCGCCTCACGCCGATCCTTCGTGCCGGGATGCGTGGAGAACCAGCCTGTCTCATCGGAACCGCCAGCGTCCTCAACCACACGGTCCAGAAGCCCCACAAAAGCCAACGGATCGCGGCCCGCCTTCGCCATCAGCCCGACACTGTAGAGGTCGGCATGGGTCTCGAACTCACGCGAATAGACAAGGGTCTGCAGAGCGCTTGCCTGCACGATCACATCATCGACCAGCTGGCTCGCATCACCACCGATCAGCCCCACCATGAAACCAATGCCCAGAACGCGATAGATCTGCTGCAGCGAGTGCCGCTCGCGCACATGGCCGATCTCATGGGCGATAACGCCGGCAATCTCGTCGTCAGACCGGGCAAGCCCGACCAGTTCGTCCGTAACAATGATGGTGCCGCCCGGCAGCGCCAGCGCATTCGCGCCTATCATGCCGCCCTGCCGGAGTTCCAATCTGAGCGCGGGTCCATCATCGCCTGCGATCTGCGCCAGTTCACCGAACATGTCGTGCAGCGCCTTCTGGCGCTCTTCGGCAAGTTCCGTGGGGGAGAACACGGTGCGATCCACCGTCTCAAGCGTTCCCCGGTCCATCGCGACGATGATGGGCTGCGGCGTCACCAGCGCCGCACCCGACGCCAGAAGCGGGACACCGAACCGGTAGACGACGAAGATCAGCCCCATCGTCACCACGGCGGCCGCCGCCACGAAGCCCGGATGCCCCTCAAGGCGCATCAGCCGGGCGAAGAAGCTGCCACCCGTCTTCAGGAAGCCGTCCACATCGGCACCAAGCGGGGCTTCGAAAACACCGCCATCGGCAAAGGTGATCTTGCGCGGAACGGCGGCAACCGGGTCGGAGACGGAAGCGATTACCGGCTCCAGCGCCTCCGTTTCACCGGCAAGACGCAGCACCAGCCGTTCCGGAACGCCGGAAAGGCTGGCCGCCACGACACGCGAGGAACCGGGTGGGAAATAACGTCCCTCAATCATGGCCTCTTCCTGCTTCGCTCCAATATCGATCATGCGGTCTGCGGGATGCCGAAAGTCGTCAAAATGCGATATCGATGCCTTCAATATCGAAGTACTCGGCCGCACTGACATTGCCCTCCGGTGCTGCTTCATCCACAAAATCATCGAGCAGACCGACCGCAATCACGCCGGTGCTGACCACCAGATAGCGCCAGCTGCGGACCACCGCCCATGGCCGCAGCAGTCCAAGCGTCAAAACGGTGGCGAGCAGGTTTGAGACTTGAATCCAGACGTAACGCCGCCGACCCATGCGGGATGTAAAGCGGTGCCGACCATCAAGAACGGTGTGATTGTAGGCGATGTTGCGCACACCGGCCTCATAGAAGAGATAGGCAAGCGCCAGCGCGATATAAGCGCTGATGGCAGCAGCAGTCAGGATGTCGGACATCGCCTCAACATCATAGATATCGAAGAGCTTATCCTGACCTAGCTGAAGCAAGTTTTCCGCCGAGAGCAGTCCTGAACCGAACAGGAATCCCCCTCCAATGCAAAGCAACAGGACAAGCCCGATGAAGATGACCGTCACGCCCAAATTTCCGTAAAGCGCCAATAGTGGCGCATTCGTCTCAAAGCGGGTCGATCCATATCCCAGATGCCGACCGATATAGTTGCGCGCGAATTTTGAAGCCAAGGGCGCGAGGAGCCCTGCCGACAAGAGAGCAACCAGAGGCATGATCAGAAAGGCGAAGAACGCGCCCCAATAGGTTCCCTGAAAATTCAGCCGCACATTGCGATAGCTGGTCATCCGCGCGTTGAATGACATCGACTTGTTAAGAAGCAAGGGGAAACAAAACACGTAAGCGAGGGACAGAAACCCCAAGTCGGGCCACAGACCAACCAGCGTATCGTGGATCAACAGAGCCGCTACCACGATGACGCGCCCGACCAGGATCGTGTTGGGGTCCCCGTGATACTCGAAATTGTGCCCGTCGAGCCAGCTGTTTCCATAAAAGTAGCGCAACCGGCGCACCTTCGCCCAGGCAGTGTAAATGCCGAGCGTGATGATTGACAGGAACAGATTGACAATCCAGATGCCAAAATACTCAGAAGCGCGCCCGGTAAATGAAAACTCCAGATTCACGGGCGCAGGGCGGCTCTCTGCCGCCGTTTCAACGTGGTTCATAAAAATAAGACCTAAAAATAAAAATTATCAAAAAAAACAGCTGATCGCGGAAATTTGCAAAAACGACCAGAAGTTGCTGCGCTCACCTTGTGGCGCAACGCCTAAACAAGTTCAACCTCTACAACGCCAGGCACGGCCCGCATGGCGGCCGCAACCTGCGGTGAGATCCGGTAGCGGTTGGGTAACCCGACCTCGATCTCGCCCTGCCCGCCTTCCTTGATGACGACGAGGCTCACCTGCGCGTCGCCGCGCTGGGTCAGCTGCGAGGAGATGGCGGCCAGCGGCTTGGGGTCGCGCAGATAGATGCGCAGCGCCTTCTGCATCCGGCAGGCTTCTTCCTCGAGCGACTGCACGCCCTGAATGCGCAGATTGACGCCTTCGGGCCGGTTTTCAGCCCCCACCATGATGACCACGGAGGAACCCGCTTCCAGAAGATCGCGATATTGCGCGAGCGCCTCGGAAAACAGGACGGCCTCATACTGTCCGGTGGCGTCGGACAACTGGATGATGCCCATCTTGTTGCCGGTGCGCGTGCGCCGCTCCTGCTTGGAGGTGACGGTGCCGGCAAGCCGCCCGGCGGTCGCTCCGCGCTTCACTGCAGCCTGGAATGTGCCCCAGTTCTGCACGCGCATCTTTTCCAGTATCTCGGCATACTCATCCAGCGGATGCGCCGAGAGATAGCAGCCGACCACCTGGAATTCGCGGTGCAGCTTGTCGGCAGCGGACCATGGCTCGACCACCGGCAGATGAAGCTTCTGCGGCTCGCCGCCGCCCGACATGCCGAAAATGTCGCCCTGCCCCATGGCCGCGTCTTCGGCCGCGCGTGCCGCCATGCCCATAAGCCGGTCGATGCCGCCGAACAGGGCCGCGCGGTCGAGACCGAAACAGTCGAATGCGCCGGCCTGAATCAGGCTTTCCAAAACCCGTTTGCCGACGATCTTGGGATCGATGCGGGCGCAGAAATCCTCAAGGCTCTCGAACTGCTTCTCGTTGCGCTTCTCGACGATGTGCTCCACCGCCGCGTCGCCCACGCCCTTGATGGCGGCGAGCGAGTAGAAAATCTTGTTCTCACCCACTTCGAACGGACGATGCGAGGTCAGGACCGATGGCGACACGACTTCAATGTCGAGCCGCATGGCGTCACGGCGGAAGTCGTTCAGCTTGTCGGAGTTGGCCATATCGTAGGTCATCGACGCGGCGAGGAACTCGACCGGGTAATGCGCCTTCAGATAGGCCGTCTGATAGGAGACGATGGCGTAGGCAGCGGCGTGCGACTTGTTGAAGCCGTAGTCGGCGAACTTGGCGAGCAGGTCAAAGATGAAGTTTGCCTGCTGCTTGGAAACGCCGCGCTCGGTCGCGCCATCCACGAAGATGCCGCGCTGCTTCTCCATCTCCGCGCGGATCTTCTTGCCCATGGCGCGGCGCAGAAGGTCAGCCTGTCCGAGCGTGTAGCCGGCCAGCTCCTGCGCGATCTGCATCACCTGCTCCTGGTAAACGATAACGCCCTGCGTCTCCTTCACCAGATGGTCGATCTTGGGGTGGATCGAGGCGATTTCCTCGTCACCATGCTTGCGCGCATTGTAGGTGGGAATGTTCTCCATCGGACCGGGACGATAGAGCGCGACCAGCGCGATGATGTCCTCGATGCGGTCGGGCTTCATGCCGATCAGCGCCTTGCGCATGCCGGCCGATTCCACCTGGAACACGCCGACCGTCTCGCCGCGCGAGAGCATCGCGTAGGTTTGCGGATCGTCGAGCGGGATATGCGCCAGATCGATCTCGATGCCCCGGCGGCGGATGAGCTTCACCGCCGTTTCCAGAACGGTCAGCGTCTTCAGGCCGAGAAAGTCGAACTTCACCAGCCCCGCCTGCTCGACCCATTTCATGTTGAACTGGGTGACCGGCATGTCGGAGCGCGGGTCTCGATACATCGGCACCAGCTCGGAGAGCGGCCGGTCGCCGATCACGATGCCGGCGGCGTGCGTCGAGGCGTGACGGTAGAGGCCCTCGAGCTTCTGGGCATAGTCGAGAAGCGTGCCGACAATCGGCTCCTTCTCCACCTCCTCGGCGAAGCGCGGCTCATCCTCGATGGCCTTGGGCAGCGGCGTGGGATTGGCCGGGTTCGAAGGCACCATCTTGCAGAGCCGGTCGACCTGGCCATAGGGCATCTGCAGCACGCGCCCCACATCGCGCAGAACGGCGCGGGCCTGCAGCGTACCAAAGGTGATGATCTGGCCCACCTGATCGCGGCCATATTTGCGCTGCACGTAGCGGATCACCTCTTCGCGGCGATCCTGACAGAAGTCGATATCAAAGTCGGGCATCGACACGCGGTCGGGGTTCAGGAAGCGCTCGAACAGAAGCGAGAAGCGCAGCGGGTCCACATCGGTAATGGTGAGCGCGTAGGCGACGAGCGAGCCAGCACCCGAACCACGCCCCGGCCCCACAGGGATATCCTGAGCCTTCGCCCATTTGATGAAGTCCGAAACGATCAGGAAGTAGCCCGGGAACTTCATCCGCTCGATAATGCCGAGCTCATAGTCAAGGCGCTCGGCATATTGCTCGCGCGTATAGCCTTCGGCCAGACCCTGTGAATTGAGGCGGTGGTCGAGACCTTCGCGGGCCTGACGCCGCAATTCGTCAGCCTCGGCCTGAAGCGCCGCCTCGGCGTCGGCCGCATCCGCGCCCGTAAAGCGCGGCAGGATCGGCGGATGGGTCTGCGTGAAATAGGAACAGCGCCGGGCGATCTCGATCGTGTTGTCGATGGCCTCGGGCAGATCGGAAAAGAGCCGCGCCATCTCGGCCTGGCTCTTGAGATAATTGTCCGGCGTGAGCTGGCGGCGGTCGTCCATGGCGATCACCGCGCCCTCGGCGATGGCGATCAGCGCGTCATGGGCCTCGTAATCCTCGCGGGCGGGAAAAAACGCCTCATTGGTCGCAACCAGCGGCAGTTCGAGCTTGTAGGCGAGATCGACGGTTGCCGCCTCGACAACCCGGTCGTACCCCTCGAAACGCTCCAGTTCCACATAGAGCCGGTTGCCAAAGCATTCCTTCAGGAAAAGCAGCCGCTCCTCGGCAACCTCGGGCCGGTCGGCCTTCAATGCGGCGCCGACCGGCCCGCGCGGACCGCCGCTCAGGCAGATGATGCCGTCGGCCAGCTCGGTCAGCCATTCCGTGGTGATATGGGTCGCCTCACCCGGCTCATTGTCGAGATAGGCGCGGCTGACGAGCCGCACGAGATTGGCGTAACCTGCCTCGGTCGAAGCGATCAGAACCAGCGGTTCATAATGCGCGCCCCCACCCTTGCGGCCATTGCCGCGGCGGCTTTCCGCCAGCGCGTCCTCAAACGCGCAGTCAAGCTGGCAGCCGACGATGGGTTGCAGCCCCTCCTTGGAGGCTTTCTGGGAAAACTCCAGCGCACCGAACAGATTGTTGGTGTCGGTGATGGCGATGGCCGGCGCTTCATCCTTCAGCGCATGGCCAATGACCTTTCCAAGAGGCAGCGCGCCTTCCAGCAGCGAATAGGGCGAATGCACCCGCAGGTGAATGAAGGGCCGTTCGGGCCGGTTTCTTTCACGCTCCGCCGCTGCGAAAATCGGATCGCGCAAACGCCTGTCGCTCGCCATGAATTGCTGCCAACTGCTTCTTGAAGACTCAAAGCTCATTGTCCCGCATCGGGCACCGGGGGTAAAGGCCCGTCACCCGGCAGCACACGGCTTTCTGAACGCGTCAGACCGTCTCTGCAGCCAGAACCCGGTCGATTTCGACGGCCAGCTCTGCCGGCTCTTCCACGATACCGACCGCGCCCGCTTCCGCCAGCTCGGCCCGGTCGCCAAATCCCCAGAGAACGCCAATCGCCGGCACGCCATTCGCCTTGCCGCCGGCAACATCGTGAAGCCGGTCGCCGATCATCACCGTGTTTTCTGGCTCGATCCCTTCACTGGCGATGATGTGCCGGATCAGGTCCGCCTTGTTGGCATTGGTCCCATCGGGGGCAGAGCCGTGCACTGCATCGAAGAAGCGCGCGAGATCGAAATGCGCAATGATATCCTTGCTGTAGGCTTCCATCTTCGAGGTCGCCACGGAGAGGAAATGTCCTGCATCGACACAATGGGAAAGCGTCTCCCTGATGCCGGGAATGAGCTCATTCTCGAACTTTCCGACGTCCTGATAACGTTCGCGATAGTGCCCGACGGCCTCCCAGATGCGCGCTTCGTCACTGGTTTCCAGAAACGTGGCGAAGGTGACCTGCAGGGGCGGCCCGATATGGGAGCGAATGGTGGCGTCATCCGGGGCCGTGCGCCCCATCTTCTCCATCGCATGACGAATGCAGCTGGAAATGCCGACAAACGGGTTCGTCAGCGTGCCGTCGAGATCGAACAGCACCGCTGCCCGCTTTTCCATCTGCGCCATTTTCGGAAAGCTCCTATTCGAATTCCATGATGACCGCATCCACGGCGAGGCTGTCACCGGGCGCGGCATTGATCTTTGCCACCACCCCGTCGCGCTCGGCGCGCAGGACATTCTCCATCTTCATCGCCTCGACAACGGCGAGTATTTCGCCCGCCTTGACCTCCTGCCCGGTGGTGACCGCGATGGACACGACCAGACCCGGCATCGGGCAAAGCAGCATTTTCGACGTATCGGGCGCTTCGCGCACGGGCATCAGGCGGTCAAGCTCGGCAATGCGTGGCAGCATCACGCGCGCATTCGCAGCCACGCCCTGCCAGGCGACCTGAACGCCATTGAGGATCGGACGCACCTGAACGGCGACAGTGCGGCCATTGACATCGCCTTCCCAGACCGGCTCCCCCGGACGCCAGGAAGAGCGCACGGTCACCGGATCGGCATCGCCAATGCGAATGTCCATTTCCAGCGGGATCGAGATCATGCCTTCGACAAGGCTGACGGACAGATAATCGTCATCGAGCCGCACCACCCAGTCGCGCTTCAGTTCGCCCGAATGCGGTGCAAGACGGCCGGTCAGCCGGTCGAGACGGTCACGCCGCAGAAGCTCCACGGCCAGCGCCACCGCAGCCAGCACCGTGCGCTCGCCCGCCATGGGCGATGGCGGCGCAAACCCGTCAGGAAACTCCTCCGCGATGAAGCCGGTCGACAGACGCCCTTCGCGCCAGCGCGGATGGCTCATCAGAGCTGCGAGGAATGGAATGTTGTGCTCGATCCCGTCGATCACGAAACGGTCCAGCGCCTCGCTCATCGCGTTGATCGCATCAAGTCGCTCGGGCGCCCAGGTACAGAGCTTGGCGATCATCGGGTCGTAGAACATCGAGATTTCCGACCCTTCCGTCACGCCCGTATCGTTGCGCAGGACGGCATCGCCCAAACGCCCCTCCTGCGGCGGACGGTAACGGGTGAGCCTGCCGATGGACGGCAGAAAGTTACGCACCGGATCTTCGGCATAGATACGGCTTTCAATGGCCCAGCCATTGAGCTTCACATCGGCCTGGCCGAAGGACAGCGCCTCGCCTGCCGCCACCCGCAGCATCTGCTCCACCAGGTCGATGCCGGTGACAAGCTCGGTCACCGGATGTTCCACCTGAAGGCGCGTATTCATCTCCAGAAAATAGAAATTCCGGTTCTTGTCGACGATGAACTCGACCGTGCCGGCGCTTTGATAATCAACGGCTTTTGCGAGCGCCACAGACTGTGCGCCCATGGCCGCGCGCGTCTCGGCGTCCAGAAAGGGCGACGGAGCCTCCTCCACCACCTTCTGATTGCGGCGCTGGATGGAGCACTCGCGCTCGCCCAGATGCAGGCACGCGCCATGCGCGTCCGCCAGCACCTGTATCTCGATGTGGCGCGGCTCCTCGATGAATTTTTCGATGAAGATGCGGTCATCGCCGAAAGAGGACGCAGCTTCCGATTTTGAGCGCTCGAACCCTTCGCGCGCCTCGTCATCGTTCCAGGCAATCCGCATGCCCTTGCCGCCGCCGCCCGCCGACGCCTTGATCATCACCGGGTAACCGATTTCACCCGCGATGCGCACCGCATGTTCGGCATCATCGATCAGTCCCATGAAACCGGGAACGGTCGAGACTCCGGCCTCGGCGGCAATTTTCTTGGAGGTGATCTTGTCGCCCATGGCCTTGATGGCCTTCGGCTTGGGGCCGATGAAAACGATGCCCTCGGCTTCCAGTCGCTCGCAGAACCCTGCATTCTCGGAAAGGAAGCCATAGCCCGGATGCACGGCCTCTGCGCCGGTCTCCTTGCAGGCGGCGATGATCCTGTCTGCAACCAGATAGCTCTGACTGGCGGCGGGCGGTCCGATGTGAACGGCCTCGTCGGCCATGTCCACATGCACCGCGTCGGCATCGGCGTCGGAATAGACCGCGACGGTGGCGATGCCCATCCTCCTCGCTGTCTTCATGACCCGGCAGGCGATTTCACCGCGATTGGCGACGAGGATCTTCTTGAACATGAACGGTGTTTCCCCCCAACGAGCGACGTCGTTTCTGTTTTATGGCTTTGCTTGCCCCCGCTCAAGCGTTTCACACAATTGTCGCATGAGAAGCGGGTTTGTCAGATTGCGTCATCCTATGGCCGGAACGGGCTTGCGGGACATAACAATTCCTGAAACTTTCGGCTTAGATTCCGGACTTGCAGGAGAATTGTCCATGAAAACCCGCGCCGCTGTTGCCGTTCAGGCAGGAAAACCACTTGAAATCATGGAGGTAGACCTCGATGGCCCGCGCGAAGGCGAAGTGCTGATCGAGGTGAAAGCGACCGGCATCTGCCATACGGATGAGTTCACCCTCTCCGGCGCAGATCCGGAAGGCATCTTCCCGGCGATTCTTGGCCATGAAGGCGCTGGCGTCGTCGTTGATGTCGGTCCCGGCGTGACGAGCCTCAAGAAGGGCGATCACGTGATCCCGCTCTACACGCCCGAGTGCCGTGCGTGCCCGTCCTGCCTGTCGCAGAAAACCAATCTGTGCACCGCCATCCGCTCCACCCAGGGCCAGGGCCTGATGCCGGACGGCACGAGCCGTTTCTCCCTCAACGGCGAGAAGCTGCATCACTATATGGGCTGCTCGACCTTCTCGAACTTCACCGTTCTGCCCGAAATCGCGGTCGCCAAGGTCAATCCGGACGCGCCCTTCGACAAGATCTGCTACATCGGCTGCGGCGTGACCACGGGCGTCGGCGCGGTCATCAACACCGCCAAGGTCGAGATCGGCTCGACGGCCATCGTGTTCGGCCTCGGCGGCATCGGCCTCAACGTGATCCAGGGCCTCCGGCTTGCCGGCGCCGACATGATCATCGGCGTGGACCTGAACAACGACAAGAAGGAATGGGGCGAGAAATTCGGCATGACGCATTTCGTCAATCCGAAGGAAGCCGGCGAAGACCTCGTCCCCTATCTCGTCAACATGACCAAGCGCGGCGCTGACCAGATCGGCGGCGCGGACTACACGTTCGACTGCACCGGCAATGTTCATGTGATGCGTCAGGCGCTGGAAAGCGCGCATCGCGGCTGGGGCGAGTCCATCATCATCGGCGTGGCCGGTGCGGGTCAGGAAATCTCCACCCGTCCCTTCCAGCTGGTCACCGGACGCACCTGGAAAGGCACCGCCTTTGGCGGCGCACGCGGCCGCACGGATGTGCCCAAGATCGTCGACTGGTACATGGAAGGCAAAATCGACATCGACCCGATGATCACGCACACCCTGTCGCTGGACGAGATCAACAAGGGCTTCGACCTCATGCATGCGGGCGAATCCATCCGCTCCGTGGTGGTCTACTGAGGTCATCACCTTGTCGACCATCTATGTGGATGCAGACGCCTGTCCGGTGAAACCGGAAGCAGCCCGTGTCGCCGAGCGGCACGGGCTTGTCATCGTCTATGTCTCCAATGGCGGGCTGCGCCCCTCACGCGATCCCATGGTGCGGCATGTGGTGGTGCCCGGCACCGCCGACGCCGCCGATGACTGGATCGTGGAGAATGCCGTGGCCGGAGACATCGCCATCACGGCGGACGTGCCGCTGGCCGCGCGCCTGGTGGAGATGGACGTGCATGTGCTCGGCCCCACCGGCCGCCCGTTCACGGCCGAAACCATCGGCATGGCGGTCGCCATGCGCAACCTCAAACAGGATCTGCGCGAATCCGGTGAGATCAAGGGATACAATCCCGGTTTCACCGCACGCGACCGCTCCGACTTCCTGCAGGCGCTCGACCGCACCGTGCGCCGCGCTTTGAAAGAAAACAGGGACTGACCTCATGAAGACCGTCTCCACCGCCCGCTCCCATGGCGGCGTCCAGGGCGTTTACAGCCACACCTCCAAAACCTGCCAGTGCGACATGACTTTCGCCGTGTTCGTGCCGCCGCAGGCAGCTGATGGCCCCTGCCCGGTCCTGTGGTATCTGTCAGGCCTCACCTGCACGCACGCCAATGTCATGGACAAGGGCGAATACCGCCGCATGGCCGCCGAACTCGGCATGATCGTGGTCTGCCCGGACACGAGCCCGCGCGGCGGCGACGTGCCGGACGAGGCGGACAACTGGCAGTTCGGCAAGGGCGCAGGCTTCTATGTTGACGCCACGCAGGAGCCCTTCGCCAAGAACTACCGCATGTATTCCTACATCACAGAGGAACTGCCGGCGCTGATCGCCGAAAAATTTCCGGCGGACATGGATCGCCAGGGCATTTTCGGACACTCCATGGGTGGCCACGGGGCGCTGACCATCGCGCTTAAAGATCCCGACCGCTTCAAAAGCTGCTCCGCCTTCGCCCCCATCGTCGAACCCTCGACTGCGGGCTGGTCGAAACCGGCGCTGGAGAAATATCTGGGAGCGGAGGAAGCCACGTGGCGCGGACACGACGCCTGCGCGCTGGTAGCCGACGGCGCTCGCTTCCCCGAATTCCTGATCGATCAGGGCGCGGCTGACGGCTTCCTGGAGGAGGGCCTCAGGCCATGGCTGTTCGAAGCGGCCTGCGAAAAGGCCGGCATTCCGCTCACGCTCAACATGCGTGAGGGCTATGACCACTCCTACTTCTTCATCTCGACCTTCATGGACGGCCATCTTGCCTGGCACGCAAAGCGCCTCGCAGCCCGCTGACCTGAATCAACACATGAAGCCGATGAATCATCTCCTCATGTTCTTCGGCTAACATTCTGCCAGCAAACGGCTTTTCACCTCCACGACGATTGACGCGCCGGCGCAAACTTGTGCCGGCGCGTCCCATCCGGCATGCTTTCGGGAGCAAACCCGCCCTAAAATGCGGGATCATTGAGCTCAGAATGCCACCCAATGATGATCGAAAACGGAGGTGCTGCCCGGTGCAGGACACAGCACATATTTATTCAGACACACCCGACCGCGACACGATGGGCGGCCGCCTCTCCCGGGCGCGCGACGCCGTCGGCCTCTCGGTTGCCGAACTCGCCCGTCGCCTCGGCGTGAAGGCAGCCACGATACAGGCCTGGGAAAGCGACCGCTCGCAGCCGCGCGCAAACCGGCTGGCCATGCTCGCCGGCGTTCTCAATGTCAGCCTCTCCTGGCTGCTGCACGGCGTGGGCGTTTCGCCCGCCGACGAAAGCCGCTCGGAACTGGTCAACGCCGTTGCAGCCAACCTGAAGCGCATCCGCAGGCTCCAGGAAGAAACCAACCGCATTGTTGCGCAGATCGAAACCGACCTTGCGCGCGCTGAAGGCGCTGGCTGACGCGCGGATTTCTTCTGATGCGACATTGTGCACAGAAAGCGTGATGCCACGACCGCGACCGGCGTTATGACAGGTGACAAACGCAGCGGCCTGCGCTAGTTTCCAGCCGTCGAGGGCAGCAGCCCTACCTGTTTGCGGGAGAGAGCCAAACCGGGAAAAACCGGGGCGGACGCCGAAGGGGAAATCGCCCGAAATCTCTCAGGCAAAAGAACCGTAGACAGGTCAAGACACTCTGGAAAGTCGGGGAGCGATCCCCGCGCCGAAGGTGTAAGCGTGGTCGACAGAGTTCCGGCTGCGCGAGTCTCTCAGGCTTCCGACAGAGGGGCACGAACATGTCGCTTCCCGCGGCATGCGTGCGATTCTGGAGGAATGATGAGCAACACCGAATCCCTGAAACATCTGCCGCTGGAAGCGCTGCATGAAGATGCCGGCGCACGTTTTGGCGCATTCGCCGGCTGGCGCATGCCCCTGACCTATCCCGCCGGCGTGATGAAAGAACACATCCACACGCGCGAAAGCGCCGGACTGTTCGACATCTCTCACATGCAGCTCTTCGAGGTTGAAGGCGCAGACGCAGCAGCCTTCCTGTCGCGCGCCTGCCCGCTCGATGCGACGGCGCTCAAGGAAGGCCAGTCGAAATACACCGTCCTTCTCAACGAGAATGCCGGCATCATCGACGACCTGATCGTCACCCGGCTCGGCGAAAACCGCTACATGATCGTGGCGAATGCCGGCAATGCCGCGAAGGATGAAGCGCATTTCCGCGCCATCGCCGCAGATTTCGACATCTCCTTCACTGCGCTCGAGCGCGTCCTCCTCGCCCTTCAGGGCCCCGACGCAGAAGCCATCCTGATCGCCGCCGGCCTCGACCTCAGCGATCTCGTCTTCATGACCGGCACGGAGCCGCATGAGGGCTGGTTCGCCACCCGTTCGGGCTACACCGGCGAAGACGGTTTCGAGGTGGCGCTGCCGGTCGATCAGGCGGAGCGCTTTGCCCGCAAACTGCTCGACGACGAGCGCGTCCAGTGGGTTGGCCTTGCCGCCCGCGACAGCCTCAGGCTCGAGGCCGGGCTCTGCCTGCATGGTCAGGATCTCGACGAGACGACCGATCCGGCCAATGCCGCCATCCTTTGGGCCGTGCCGAAGGCGCTGCGGTCCGAAGGCCGGTTCATCGGCGCCGAGGCCCTGCAGAAGATCATTGCCGATGGCGCGAAGGAAAAGCGCGTCGGCCTGAAGCCGGAAGGCCGCCAGCCGGTGCGCGCCGGCGCACCGCTCATCAACGAAGCCGGCGAAAAGGTCGGCCGCGTCACATCGGGCGGTTTCGGCCCCTCCGCCGGTCATCCGGTGGCGATGGGCTATGTCGCCAAGGGGCTTTCCGAACCCGGCACCCGTCTTTTCACCGAAGTGCGCGGCAACCGCATCGCACTTGATGTCCATACCCTGCCCTTCACGCCGCAGCGCTACAAAAAAGGATAACAGCCAGATGAGCCTGACCTATTTCACCGAAGACCACGAGTGGATCAAAGTCGAGAACGGCGTCGCAACCGTCGGCATCACCGATCACGCTCAGGAACAGCTCGGCGACCTGGTGTTCGTGGAACTGCCCGAAACCGGCGCAACGCTCTCCAAGGGCGACACCGCCGTCGTGGTTGAATCCGTGAAGGCCGCTTCCGATGTGTACGCGCCTGCCGATGGCGAGATCTCCGAGGTCAACGAAGCGCTTGCAAGCGACCCGGCCCTCGTGAACTCCGCCCCCACCGGCGATGGCTGGCTGTGGAAGATGAAGCTCTCCGATGAAAGCCAGCTCCAAGGCCTGATGGACGAAGCCGCCTACAAGGCGTCGATTGCCTGAGGAAACACCATGTCCGCCAACACACTCCCTTTCGCCGCCCGCCATATCGGCCCGCGCGGTGAAGAAACCAAGGCCATGCTGGCCACGCTCGGCGTTCCGTCGCTCGAGACGCTGATCACGCAGGCCGTGCCGAATTCGATCCGCCTCGACCGTCCGCTCGACCTGCCGCCGGCAGCCAGCGAGACCGAGGCGCTCGAAGAGCTCGGCGCAGCCATGCGCCAGAACAAGGTGCTCAAGAGCTTCATCGGCGCCGGCTATTACGGCGTGAAGGTTCCGCCGGTCATCCAGCGCAACCTGTTTGAAAACCCTGCCTGGTACACGGCCTACACGCCCTACCAGTCGGAAATCAGCCAGGGCCGCCTTGAGCTTCTGTTCCACTTCCAGACGCTGGTGACGGAACTGACCGGCCTGCCGGTCGCCTCCGCCTCGCTGCTGGACGAAGGTTCGGCCGTGGCCGAAGCCGTGGGCATTGCCTGGCGTCATCATCGCTCCAAGCGCAGCAAGCTGGCGATTGCCGGCGAACTGCACCCGCAGACCCGCGACGTGGTGGTCACCCGCGCGGAGCCGCTGGGCATCGAGGTCGATGGCGACACGATCGACGACAACACCTTCGCCCTTATCGTTCCGTGGACCGACACCTACGGTGTTCATGGCGACCACGGCGCGCTGATCGCCGAGGCAAAGGACAAGGGCGCCATCGTCATCATGGTGGCCGACCCGCTCGGCCTGTTGTTGAGCGAAACGCCGGCAGCGCTCGGCGCGGAAATCGCCGTTGGCTCGATGCAGCGCTATGGCGTGCCAATGGGCTTTGGCGGTCCGCACGCGGCCTATTGCGCCGTATCGGACAAGCTGACGCGCCTCATGCCCGGCCGTCTCGTCGGCCAGTCGGTCGATGCGCATGGCCGTCCGGGCTACCGTCTGGCGCTGCAGACCCGCGAGCAGCACATCCGCCGCGACAAGGCGACCTCCAACATCTGCACCGCGCAGGCGCTGCTTGCCAACATGGCCGCAGCCTTTGCCATCTGGCATGGCCCGGAAGGGCTCGCTGCAATTGCCGAGCAGGTGCATGAGCGCGCAGCCCGCTTCCATGCGGGCCTCAAGGCTGCCGGCCTTTCGCTTGCAGGCGATGTCATCTTCGACACGGTCACCGTCACCGTTCCCGGCAAGGCGCAGGAGATCGCGGCCGGAGCCGAGGCCGAGGGCCGGCTTGTGCGCGTTCTCGACGCGGACCGCGTCAGCGTCGCCTTCGACGAGACGACGACCGAAGACGATCTGGCCGCACTGGCAGCCCTGTTCGGCGCCACCGTGCCGGAAAGCGCACCGCGCCTTGCCCCGGCCGCAGCGCGCGGCGAAGGCTTCCTCACGCAGCCGGATTTCCACTCGCACCGCTCGGAAACGGAAATGATGCGCTTCCTGCGCAGGCTCGCCGACAAGGATCTTGCGCTCGACCGCGCCATGATCCCGCTTGGCTCCTGCACCATGAAGCTCAACGCCGCTGCCGAGATGATGCCCGTGAGCTGGCCGGAAGTGGGTGGCCTTCACCCCTTCGCTCCGCCGGAGCACACGGTGGGTTATCGTCGCATGATCGACGATCTGGACCGCTGGCTCTCGGAAATCACCGGCTTCGACGCAGTTTCGCTGCAGCCCAATGCCGGTAGCCAGGGCGAATATGCCGGTCTCCTGGCCATCCGCCGCTATCACGCCGAGCGCGGCGAAGGTGACCGCGATATCTGCCTCATCCCCTCCTCCGCCCATGGCACCAACCCGGCGTCCGCCTCCATGGCCGGCATGCGGGTGGTGGTCGTGCGCTGCACGGAAGATGGCAATATCGATCAGGACGACCTGAAGGCGAAGGCGGAAGAGCACGCCGACAAGCTGGCGGCGCTGATGCTGACCTACCCGTCGACCCACGGCGTGTTCGAGGAAGGCGTGCGCGACATGTGCGCGGTGATCCACGAACACGGCGGCCAGGTCTATTTCGACGGCGCCAATCTCAACGCGATGGTCGGACTTGCCCGTCCGGGCGATCTGGGAGCGGATGTCTGCCACCTGAACCTGCACAAGACCTTCTGCATTCCCCATGGCGGCGGCGGACCGGGCGTTGGCCCGATCGGCGTCAAGGCGCATCTGAAGCCGTTCGTGCCGGGACATGTGGCGCTCGGCAGCAGCCATGCGGTGGCCGCAGCCCCCTATGGCAGCGCGTCGATCCTGCCGATCACATGGATGTATATCCGCATGATGGGCGGCGACGGCCTCAAGCGGGCGACGGAAATGGCAATCCTCAACGCCAACTACATCGCCCACAGCCTGAAGGAACACTACCCGGTGCTTTACAAGGGCCGCAACGACCGTGTTGCGCATGAGTGCATTCTCGACACGCGGGTGTTCAAGGATCGCGCCGGCATCACCGTCGACGACATCGCCAAGCGGCTCATCGACTATGGCTTCCACGCCCCGACCATGAGCTTCCCCGTTGCGGGCACGCTGATGGTGGAGCCGACGGAGTCGGAGCCGAAGAGCGAAGTCGACCGCTTCTGCCAGGCGATGATCTCCATCGCCGAAGAAGCTGCGCGGGTGGAAAAGGGCGAATGGCCGAAGGATGACAATCCGCTCGCCAACGCGCCGCACACCGCCATGGAGCTGATGGGTGACGACTGGACGCATCCCTATAGCCGCAGGGAAGCCGCCTTCCCCGAAGGTTCGCTCGAGGCAGCGTCCAAATACTGGCCGCCCGTCTCGCGCGTCGACAATGTGGGTGGCGACCGCAATCTGGTCTGCGCCTGCCCGCCCATTGAAGCGCTGGCAAGCTGACCACAATGAAACGGATCATCTCCCCAAGCTGGGGAGATGATCGCCTCAATTGCCGCGCACCTCTTGGCGCGCGCCCTCGCTTTCTGGTAAAGCGTCGTCCACACACTCCGAACGGAACCGGAACAGGCTTCGCTTTGCCTTGCAAACCATGGCAAACTGCGGGCTGATTCGCGGACAGGAAACAACACGCTTCATGGACGACAACAACGACCTCTTCGCCGGAATGCCTGCCGCCGGGACGCCTGCCAATGTGGAACGTGCGAAAACGCCCGAGCCGGCAGCGCCTCAGCGCAAGCCCGCTGCGCGTCCCGCGCCATCTGCATCGCCCGCCCCGTCGGGCGACGGCTACAGTGCGGCCGACATTGAGGTTCTGGAAGGTCTGGAGCCCGTTCGTCGCCGTCCCGGCATGTATATCGGCGGCACCGACGACAAGGCGCTGCACCACCTGTTCGCCGAAGTTATCGACAACTCCATGGATGAGGCGGTGGCCGGCCACGCCACCTTCATCGAAGTGGAACTCGACGAGGAAGGCTATCTCTCCGTCACCGATAACGGTCGCGGCATTCCGGTCGATCCGCACCCCAAGTTCAAGGACAAGTCGGCGCTCGAAGTCATCATGACGACGCTGCATGCCGGCGGTAAGTTCGATTCCAAGGTCTACGAGACCTCCGGCGGCCTGCACGGCGTTGGCGTGTCCGTGGTCAACGCCCTGTCCGAACTCCTTCAGGTGGAGGTTGCCCGCAATCGCCAGCTCTTCCGCCAGACTTTTTCGCGCGGCCTGCCGCAGGGCGGACTGGAGAAGCTCGGCGACGTGCACAACCGGCGCGGCACCAAGGTGCGCTTCAAGCCGGACGAAGAAATCTTTGGCAAGGGCGCGAAGTTCGAGCCCGCGCGGCTCTACAAGATGGCCCGCTCCAAGGCCTATCTGTTCGGCGGCGTGGAAATCCGCTGGATTTGCGCCCCTTCCCTGATCGGCGAGAAGGACGAGACGCCCGAAAAGGCGACCTTCCACTTCCCCGGTGGTCTCAAGGACTATCTGGCCGCTTCGCTCGACGGGCAGTTCCAGGTCACCAAGGAGATTTTCTCCGGCCGCAGCGAAAAGACCACCGGTCATGGCGCCGTGGAATGGGCGATCACCTGGTATGGCGGCGACGCCATGCTCAACTCCTATTGTAACACCGTGCCGACGCCCGAGGGCGGAACCCACGAAAGCGGTTTCCGCAACGCGCTCCTGCGCGGCCTGCGCGGCTATGCGGAGCTGACCGGCAACAAGCGCGCGTCCATCATCACCTCCGAAGACGTGATGATCTCGGCCGCCGGCATGCTTTCCGTGTTCGTGCGCGAACCGGAATTCGTCGGCCAGACCAAGGACAAGCTGGCGACGGCTGCGGCAACCCGCATCGTCGAAAACGCGATCCGCGATCCGTTCGACCACTGGCTTGCAGAAAACCCGCAGGAAGCCTCCAAACTGCTCGAATGGGTTGTGGCGCGCGCCGATGAGCGCCTTCGCCGCCGTCAGGAGCGCGAGGTCAGCCGCAAGAGCGCCGTGCGCAAGCTGCGCCTGCCCGGAAAGCTCGCCGACTGCACCATGGGCGCGGCAGCGGGTGCTGAAATCTTCATCGTCGAGGGCGACTCGGCTGGCGGCTCCGCCAAGCAGGCGCGCAACCGCGCCAGTCAGGCCGTCCTGCCGCTGCGCGGCAAGATCCTCAACGTCGCCAGCGCCGGCTCCAACAAGCTCGCCGCCAACCAGCAGATTTCCGACATCACACAGGCGCTCGGCTGTGGTACGCGCTCGAAATACCGTGAAGACGATCTGCGTTACGACCGCGTCATCATCATGACGGATGCCGACGTCGACGGCGCGCACATTGCCTCGCTGCTCATCACCTTCTTCTATCAGGAGATGCCGCAGCTCATCGAGAACGGCCATCTCTACATGGCTGTTCCCCCGCTCTACCGCCTCAGCCAGGGCGGCAAGACCATGTATGCGCGCGACGACGCCCACAAGGACGAGCTTCTGGAAACGGAGTTCACGGGGCGCGGCAAGATCGATATCGGCCGCTTCAAGGGCCTGGGCGAGATGATGGCGAGCCAGCTCAAGGAAACGACCATGGACCCGGCCAAGCGCACGCTTCTGCGCGTCACCGTGCTCGACGGTCAGGAAGCCACCAAGGGTGCCATCGACAGCCTGATGGGAACCAAGCCCGAAGCGCGCTTCCGCTTCATTCAGGACAATGCCGAGTTCGCTGAAGAACTGGATATCTGACGCGCAAAGCCGGCATTTATGCCGGCGACGCGGACGCCCTTCTGTCAGGCGGCGGCGATCGCCTGCGCCTGAAGGCGTGCGTTCTCGCGCAGGGCATCAAGGTGGATTGAGCGCAGCAGGCCTGCAAGCTCCGCAGATTCCGCTGCCGGACCGGACTGGCCGGGCGTCGCGCCAATGCTCTCCATCATCAGCCAGGAAACCTCCTGCGCACCGGCCACCCGCCGCCCCTGCGCCACGTCACGCCAGACCGACAGCGCGCGGATCAGGGGGCGGTGAAACGGCTTTGCAAGCCCCGCCTTCTGCAAAAGCGCCGATACGGCCAGATCGCGTCCGTTCACGAGCAGGCCGCGAATGCGCGTGTGCGACTGCCCGGTGAGCGCCATCATCACATGGCCGAAGAAATCGATCTTGCCATGCGCCACCATGCGCACGATGAAACCTGCCGTCAGATCACCACGCATGCGCAGATGCTCCACCAGCGCTTCGTGCTCATCCGGGTCAATCGTCTCGATCAGCGTGAGCGAGGCGCGCACGCATGCATCACGCGTCAGCTTCTCGGCCCGCGCCGCACCCACCAGCGCCTTAACCAGCGGCGCTTCGCGCAGGGCTTCGCCAAGCTGCACGAGAAGCGTGTGCCGGCAATCGGAAGGAAGACGCTGATCGGCCGCCAGCGCCACGCGCATGCGCGGCTCATGGCCATGACGCTCGATCATGCGGCGAAAGCTCACTGCGGCAATCTCCGCGCTCGGATTGTCGACCATCGCCAGACAGGCTTCGAGCGACCCCACCTCTGCAATGGCGGCCGAAACCCCCATGGCGAGCTGCGGACGCTGTGCAACAAGCCGCTGCGTCCCTTCGCGGCCGTCGCCCACGCGGTCGATAAGGTCGGAATCGGAAAGCATCGGCGAGCGTGCCAGGATCGGCGCAGCCACGTCCGGCTGGTCGGCGGCAAGAGCGGCGATCACCTGCATGGGCGCATGCCGACTCATGGAGAGCGCTTCGGCCAGTGCGGCGCGCACCTTGGATGAGGGATCGTCGAGCAGCGCCGTCAGCGCGGCCTCGGCCGCGTAGCGGTCCTCAAACGGCAGTTCCCGGTCGAGATAGGCTCTGGCGAGAGCTGTGGCAGCCCCTGCTCTGTCAACCACTCTGGCAGTCTCCATCCATTTAAGAAAATGCTGAACCACTTGCACTGAAGTCACGCTCCCGCCCTGTCTGGAATGACCCTAGCGCGAATTCGTATAGGAAACGTTTACCATAAGTGCCCGCTTGCGAGGGGCCGGCAGCCCGCCTATCAAGAAAGGGAGGATGCATTGGTCAAACGGGATGCGGAGGACACGATGGCCGGTCTTTACCTAGAGGAATTCCAGCCGGGACAGGTGTTCCAGCACACGCTGCGCAAGAGCGTGACCGAAAGCGACAACATGCTGTTTTCGACCATGACGCTGAACCCGCAGCCGCTCCACATCGATTTCGCCTTTGCCGAGAAGACCGAATGGGGCAAGCCGCTCGTCAACTCGCTCTTCACGCTGGGGCTGATGATCGGCATTTCCGTTCACGATACGACGCTTGGCACGACGGTCGCCAATCTGGGCATGACGGAGACGGGCTTCCCTCACCCGGTCTTCCACGGCGACACGATCCGGGTTGAAACGGAGGTCAAATCGGTGCGCGCATCCAAATCCAAGCCTGACCGCGGCATCGTCGAGTTCGAGCACCGCGCCTACAATCAGAATGACAGGCTGGTGGCGCGCTGCCTGCGCCAGGCCATGATCCTCAAAAAGAAAGACGCCTGATCATGCGTTCGCTTCTATTCGTGCCCGGGGATTCCGAGCGCAAGCTTGAAAAGGCGCTTGGTTCCGCAAGCGATGTGCTGATCATCGATCTGGAAGATTCGGTCAGCCCCGACCGCAAGGCCGAAGGCCGGCGCATCACCACCGCTTTCCTGGAGGACGCGCGCGGCCGTACGGGCGCGCAGCTCTATGTACGGGTCAACGATCTGTCGAGCGGCCTGACGGAAGACGACCTCGCCGGCGTCATGCAGGCGGGTCCCGATGGCGTGATGCTGCCCAAGGCCGAGGGCGGCGCAGATGTGGCGCGCCTTGCCGCCGCATTGCGCGTGCACGAAGCAGAAAACGGCATTGAAGACGGAAGCACACGCATCCTGCCGATCATCACGGAAACGGCGCTGGGCGTCCTCAACGCCGCCAGCTACCGGGGTTCGAGCGACCGGTTGGCCGGGCTGACCTGGGGCGCGGAAGACCTGTCGGCCCATATCGGCGCGCTCGCCGCGCGCCATGAAGACGGAAGCTATACGCCGCTCTTTCAGCTCGCCCGCAGCATGACGCTGCTGGCGGCTGCGGCGGCAGGCGTTCCGGCCATCGACACCGTGTTCCCGAACTTTTCGGATACAGAGGCTTTTGCAAGGGATTGCCAATTGGCGGCGCGCGATGGCTTCGTCGCCAAGATGGCCATCCACCCGGCGCAGGTCGCACCGATCAACGCCACCTTCACCCCCTCCGCCAAGGAGGTGGAGAAGGCCCGCGCCGTGGTGGAGGCCTTCTCTGCCGCCGGAAACGCCGGCGTGGTCAATATTGGCGGGCGGATGTATGACCGCCCGCACCTGGCGCTTGCCGAACGCGTGCTTGCACGCGCAGCCGACGCGTCGTCAGACTAGAGTGGGGAGAAGCATCGATTAACCCGAAAACCGGGCTACTCCGATTGCCCTGGCGCGTCAGTCGCCCTTCCACTGGGGGCGCGTCATCTGGAAGACCTCGGTCACAGCCGAATAGTCACGATATCCAAGACGCGCGAGATTGCCGGCAGCAACGGCATCGAACATGCCGTCCTTCAAAACGGCATCGCTGATGTGAACGCCGACCACCTCACCGGTGACGACGATGACGCCGGCCCACGCGCCATCGAGGCCAAGCGGACGACGCACTTCGGTCACCTTGCATTCAAGCGCGGCGTGGCATTCGGCCACGCGCGGCGGCGCAACCAGCGTCGATGGGGCTTCCGTAAGTCCGGCAAAGGCAAACTCGCTGACACCGCGCGGCGCATCGACCGAGCTTGCATTCAGCTGCGCGGCCAGATCATGGCTTGCAAGATTGACGACGAACTCGCCGGTTTCTTCCGCATGGGTGGCGCTGTCCTTCGCCCCTTCCGAGGAGAAAAACACCAGATGCGGATTGGACGAGATCGCATTGAAGAAGGAGTAAGGCGCAAGGTTTGCCGTTCCGTCCTTCGACAGGGTCGAAATCCAGCCGATCGGACGCGGCGAGACGATCGCCTTGAACGGATCATGCGGCAGGCCGTGCCCCTTGGAGGGTTCGAAAAACATCATGCTTCCCACGGGCCGGAGTAATCGGAAACAATGGCGTCCAGCGCAGGGCGCGGCCGCTCGACCAGTTCCACATCATAGGAACCGATATGCACGAAGCCGACCACACGCTCCTGCGGCGCCAGCCCCAGAATGCGGCGGCCTTCCGCATCGTCGGAATACCAGTTGGTGATGAGATTGGTGCCATAGCCGAGCGCATTGGCTGCAATCATAAGGTTCATGGCCGCCATGCCGCCGGACAGGAACATCTCCCATTCGGGAATGGTCGGGCTTTCCTTGGGCACGCAAACCACACCGATCACCAGCGGCGCGCGGGAAAAGCGGTTGCGCTCCTGCTCCAGACGCGTTTCCGGCAGCTCGCCCTCACGCTCGACGGCGCGTTTGGCCAGTGCCTCGCCGATCTCGGTGCGCGCATCGCCACGATAGAGAATAAAGCGCCAGGGTGTCAGTCGCCCGTGATCGGGCACGCGCGAGGCTGCGGTCAGGATGGTCTCGATTTCCTTGTCGGAAGGAGCTGGTTTCGCGAGGTCTTTCACCGGCGTGGAGCGGCGCGCGAGCATGAAATCAAGCACGGATGGATGCACTGTCTGTCTCCTGTGGGATCTGCATTGCCTGAAACAGGTTGTCTGGCTGGCAAAAGCTGGCTTTTCGCTGGAACCAGATCGCATAATCGCCTTGAAATTGCCACCGCCTTGGGCTTCATGTCAGCTATGCGCGGTTCACTTAAAACGACTCTGTCTCTTCTCGCCCTGTGCACGCTGTCCTTTCAGGCGTCGAACGTCATGGCGCAGGAGGATGCGGCGAAAGCCGTCGACGGCCTGCGCCTGCCCGGCCTCAACAATTATGCCCCCGCCTCCGTGGATGATGCGCTCGCCATTGCCGACACCGGCGAGGTCACGCTGGTCGCGCATCTGAACGAAGGCGGCGACGAAATCCCGAACGGTCTCGTCTGGCGTATTTTCGGCACGCAGCCCGGCCCCGATGACAAACTGCCGCTCGTCGCAACCGCGCGCGGCGGCAACAGCGTCTTCGAACTCGCCCCCGGCAGCTATCTCGTCCATGCCGCCTATGGACGCGCAGGCGTGACGAAGCGCATCACGGTCAGCCGCGAGCCCATGCGCGAAGACCTGTTCCTCGATGCCGGCGGTCTCAAGCTCAACGCGATCCTGCCCGGCGGCGTGCGCATTCCGCAGAACCAGCTGCGCTTTGCCATCTATGAGGCGACGGAAGACAATATCGGCGACGGTGCGCTGATCCTGCCCAAGGTCGAGCCCGGCAGCATCGTCCGGCTCAATTCCGGCACCTATCACGTGGTCTCCAATTACGGAGACATCAACGCAGCGATCCGCTCCGACATCCGCGTGGAAGCCGGCAAGCTGACGGAAGCGACGGTGGAGCACCGCGCCGCCGACCTTACCATGAAGCTTGTGCGCGAACGCGGCGGCGAAGCCATTGCCGATACCGCCTGGTCGGTTCTGACCGACACGGGCGAAATCGTCTACGAAACGGTCAGCGCCTACGCCTCCATGGTTCTTGCCGAAGGCAATTACACGATTGTCGCCAAGAACCGCGACCGCATCTACCAGCGCGACTTTTCGGTCGTGCCCGGCCGCAATCAGGATGTGGAACTGCTGCCAACCGATCTGCTCGACACGCGCAATCAGTTTCCCGACTGAAAACCGGAACACATCGCAGAAATGAAAAAGCCCCGCTGCATCCAGCGGGGCTTTCTTCGTTTTGAGCGCCTTACAGCTCAGGCCTTCGCGGCCTTGCGCTTCAGGTCCGGCGGCGTTGCCTCTTCGACCAGCATGGCGGTCACATCGGCCAGCGACATGGACGCCTGATCGCGGCTGCCCAGCCGGCGAATGTTCACCGTACCTTCTTCCGCTTCGCGCTTGCCGCAGACGAGGATCACCGGAACCTTGGCCAGCGAGTGCTCGCGGACCTTGTAGTTGATCTTCTCGTTGCGCAGATCCACCTCGGCCAGAAGTCCGGCCTCCTTCAGCGTCTCCGTCACTTTCAGTGCATATTCGTCGGCATCGGACGTGATCGTCGCCACCACCACCTGCACCGGTGCGAACCAGAGCGGGAAGTGACCGGCAAAGTTCTCGATCAGAATGCCGAGGAAACGCTCCATCGAGCCGCAGATCGCCCGGTGCACCATGACCGGCTGCTTCTTCTCCGAATCCTGATCGATGTAGAACGCACCGAAACGCTCCGGCAGGTTGAAGTCGATCTGCGTCGTGCCGCACTGCCATTCGCGGCCGATGGCGTCCTTCAGAACATAATCGAACTTCGGCCCGTAGAACGCGCCATCGCCCGGATTGATCGCCGTCTTGATGCGGCTGTCCGAGGCGGCGATCTTTTCGAGAACGCCAGTCATGATCTCCTCGGCGTGATCCCACAGCGCATCCGATCCGACGCGCTTTTCAGGCCGCGTGGAGAAGAAGACCGTGATCTCCTTGAAGCCGAAATCGGCATAGGTGGAGAGGATCAGGTCGTTGATCTTCAGGCATTCAGCCGCAAGCTGGTCTTCCGTGCAGAAGATGTGCGCGTCGTCCTGCGTGAAGCCGCGCACACGCATCAGGCCGTGCAGCGCGCCCGAAGGCTCGTAGCGATGCACATTGCCGAACTCGGCCATCCGGATCGGCAGGTCGCGGTAGGACTTCAGGCCATGCTTGAAGATCTGCACGTGACCGGGACAGTTCATCGGCTTCAGCGCGAAGGTGCGGGTGTCTTCCGCCTCGTCGTCCGCGCACTCGACCTTGAACATGTTCTCCTTGTACCAGCCCCAGTGACCGGAAGTCTCCCACAGGCTCTTGTCGAGCACCTGCGGAGCGTTGACCTCATCATAGCCATCGGTTGCGAGCCTGCGGCGCATGTAGCTCACAAGGTTCTGGAACATGCGCCAGCCCTTGGAGTGCCAGAACACGACGCCCGGGCCTTCTTCCTGGAAATGGAACAGGTCCATCTCGCGGCCAAGGCGACGGTGGTCGCGCTTCTCGGCCTCTTCCAGCATGTGGAGATACTGGTCGAGCTCTTCCTGCGTGTGCCAGGCCGTGCCGTAGATGCGGGTCAGCATCGGATTGTTGGAATCGCCGCGCCAATAGGCGCCGGCCACCTTCATCAGCTTGAAAGCCTTGCCGATCTGACCGGTAGAAGCCATGTGCGGTCCACGGCAGAGGTCGAACCAGTCGCCCTGCGCGTAGATCTTGACGTCCTGATCCTCGGGGATCGCGTCGATCAGCTCGACCTTGTAGCTCTCGCCCTTTTCGGCGAACACTTCCTTGGCCTTGTCGCGCGACCAGACTTCCTTGGTGAAAGGCTTGTTGCGCGCAATGATCTCCGCCATCTTCTTCTCGATGACCGGCAGGTCTTCGGGCGTGAAGGGCTCATTGCGGGCGAAGTCGTAATAGAAGCCGTTCTCGATCACCGGACCGATGGTGACCTGGGTGCCGGGCCACAGTTCCTGCACGGCTTCGGCGAGCACATGCGCGGCATCGTGACGGATCAGTTCCAGCGCGCGCGGGTCGTCACGGGTGACGATCTCGATATCGCCGGACGTGCCGACAGGCTCCGACAGATCGCGCACCGTGCCATCAAGCGCATAGGCGACGGACTTCTTGGCGAGCGACTTGGAGATGCCGGCTGCAATGTCAGCGCCGGTCGTCGCCGCGTCATACTCGCGAACGGAGCCATCGGGAAATTTCAGGGAAACGGCCTCGGCCATAAGTCTTCTCCTTATCCAGTCCCGCCAACGAGCGCGGGTGGTTTGGGCATTCTGGGTTTGCGGGCCCGAAATAAGCATTTCGCCAGCGAAGGTAAAGGGCAAACCGGCGGCAGTAGTGTCGCGGCTATTTCAGCCAGTAGTCTTCCGCCCCTATTGGCATGGCGCCAAGCACCCGCCGCAGCCGCTCCTCGCCAACCTCCGCACGCAGGACAGCGGCGACATCTCCAATGGCGGTTTCAGGCGCAGTGTTGTGCGGTTCCCGCACGGCCTTCATCTCCCGGTGCAGCGTTTCACGATCGGGAAACGGAGTGACTTCCGCCTCAACATCCCAGCCTTCAATGAAGATCACCCGCAGGAGCGGTGGCAGGACTTCCGCAAAGGCCAGCGCGTCCTTCACCGGCACGTGGCTGCGAAACACGTGCAGCACGGCGCGCGTCATCGCATAGCTCTGATTATGCGAACCGCGCATGGACTGCTTTTTCACCGCATCGAGAAAACGCCGGAAATCGCGGCTGGCGTAAAGATAGTCCATCGGCACCGTCATGAATGCTCGCCTTTCTGCCGCGCCACCCGCCAGAAGCGCCACGGCGTCCACCATTTCAGGTCTTGTTCCAGCACATCGGGCACCGGATCGATCCCATGTGTGCCGCCCGGCCCGCACCGCACCACGCGGAAAAGTCCCATCCAGCCGCCCGACCACAGCCCATGCCGGGCAATCGCCTCATAGGTGTATTCCGAGCAGGTTGGGAAATGCCGGCAGGAATTGCCGATGAAGCCCGACAGGGTGAGCTGGTAGAGCCGCACGAAAGCCGTTCCGAACAGGCGACCGGGCGTCTTCGGCCAGGGCCCCTGCCAGTTGCGGCTGCGAATGGGCTGGGCCATCGTCAGGCGGCAGCGCCAGCGCGCGCCTTTTCGATCTGGTCGATGGCATCCACCACCGCATCGAAGGTGAGAAGCGTTGAAGCATGGCGCGCCTTGTAGCCGCGCACCGGCTCCAGATATTTCAGATCCTCGAAGCGGCCTGCCGGCGGCGGGCCTTCTTCCTTGAGCATGGCGTACATCGCGTCACGCACATGGCGCAGCTCATCAGCCTTCGCACCCACCACATGCGCAGCCATGATCGAGGACGATGCCTGACCGAGCGCACAGGCCTTCACCTCATGCGCGAAGTCTGTGACCGTGTCGCCATCCATCTTGAGATCGACAATGACAGTGGAGCCGCAAAGCTTTGAGTGCGCCTTTGCCGTGGCGTCGGGATTATCCAGCCGTCCAACCCGCTGAATATTGCCGGCAAAGCCAAGAATTTTTGCGTTATAGACATCGTCCAGCATGGTTTTCCCGCTCTGCCGCAGCCGAAACAAATCAAAGTCGTTTCGGCATCTTTCCTTCTGCTTCAAGGCACTTATATAATGATCGCTATGGGCCCGCGACAAGGCATGATGCCGCTGCGGGTTCCAGTTTCGCGCACGCCACTGTCGGGCCGGGCTGAGAATTTTTCTCCAATACCCGCTGGATAAGGCCGTGAACCGTTCAACTCGTTCCTGCTGAGACAGGAACTACGGGAGACGCCTTCTATGGACGCCATTATCAAGAACTTTCCGCCTCATGCCGATAAGGGTGAAGCCACTGCGGAGAAGAATTCCTATATGGACAAAGCAGTTACTGATCGCCCCTCTCAGGAAGAGGTCGAAAACGCCGTTCGCACGCTGCTGCGCTGGACAGGCGACGACATCAACCGTGAGGGCCTGATCGAGACGCCCAAGCGCGTCGCCAAGGCATATCGCGAAATGTTCTCCGGCTACGACCAGTGTCCCGCCGAAGAACTCGGCCGCACCTTCGAGGAGGTGCAGGGCTATAACGACATGGTCCTCATCAAGGACATCTCGTTCCATTCCCATTGCGAACACCACATGGTGCCGATCATCGGCAAGGCGCATGTCGCCTATCTGCCGGACGGCAAGGTGGTCGGATTATCCAAGATCGCCCGCGTGGTCGACATCTTCGCCCGTCGCCTGCAGACGCAGGAGGCCATGACGGCGCAGATTGCCCATGTGATTCAGGACGTCCTGAAGCCGCGCGGCGTTGCCGTTCTCGTGGAAGCCGAGCACATGTGCATGGCCATGCGCGGCATCCGCAAACAGGGTTCGGTCACGCTGACGACGACCTTCACCGGCGCCTATCGCGAAGACCTTCAGGAACAGGCGCGCTTCATGACCATGCTGCGCGACAAACACGGCTGATGACCACACTCACGTTTCCCCCTGCCCCATCCGACAAGGCCGCGCTCGAAGAGGGCGCGGCTTTTTCTCCGCGCTTCGATGCCAATGGCCTCATCACGGCCGTGGTGACGGACGCCGACACCAATGCACTTCTGATGGTGGCGCACATGAACGCCACGTCTCTCGCCATGACGCTTGAAACCGGCATCGCCCATTACTGGTCGCGCTCGCGCGGCAAATTGTGGAAGAAGGGCGAGACCTCCGGCAATGTCCAGCACATCGTCTCCATCGCCACCGACTGCGATCAGGATGCGGTGCATCTGAGCGTACGCGTCGCCGGCGATGGCGCAACCTGCCACACCGGTCGCCGCACCTGCTTCTACCGCAATGTGAGCATTCGCGACGGCAAACCGGTTCTGGTCGACCTCGGCATGAAGCCTTTGGACGACAAAGACGGACATGCTTGACCGAAAGTCGGTCTCGATTTCTTGAACGCCCGAAGCGTAGACTTTCTCCTCGGGAGCGCCCATCTACTGGGAAGGGGTAGTAGCCGCGTTCCTCGGTGAGGCAGCGTTGAACCATTCGGTTCGCCACAGCGACGCATATTCACCAATTCGATACAGTCCTCAGGCATGATGCTTCCGGGGACGAGGAGATGAACATGCTCGATTGGGCATCTCTACGCAGGAAACAGGAAAACCGGGAAATCGACGTGATTTCGCCGGAACCGCCCCCGCTTGATCCAGCGCCCGCGCCTGAAAAAGGCGGCATTGCCCTGGCTCTTGGCGGCGGCGCGGCCCGTGGCTGGGCGCATATCGGCGTCCTCCGCGCCCTCGATGAAGCCCAGATCCCCGTCGGCATGATTGCCGGAACCTCCATCGGTGCACTGGTCGGCGGCTGCTATCTCGCCGGCAAGCTTGATGAGCTGGAAGAATTCGCCCGGTCCCTCACCAAACGCCGCATCTTCGGCCTGCTCGACATCAATTTTGGCGGCAGCGGCCTGTTCGGCGGCATGAAGCTGACGGCCCGCATGCAGGAGCACCTTCAGGATGTCACCTTCGATGACCTCGCCAAACCCTTCGTCTGTGTGGCGGCGGAAATCCGCACCGGTCATGAAATCTGGCTGTCGAAAGGATCGCTGATCACCGCCATGCGCGCGTCCTATGCGCTGCCCGGCGTTTTCGAACCCGTCACCTGCAATGGCCGCGTTCTGGTGGACGGCGCGCTGGTCAATCCGGTTCCCGTTTCCGCCTGCCGCGCCTATGAGCAGCCTCTGGTCATGGCGGTGAACCTGCATTACGACCTGTTTGGCCGCGCCGCCGTCATCAAGCATTCCGCCGACATGCCGCAGGAAAGCGAGGAAGGCGAGACTGCGTCTCTGGTGGTCGACAAGGGGCCGCAGCAGCGCGATCAGCGCCTTGGCATCACCGGCGTCATGGTCGAGGCCTTCAACATCATTCAGGATCGCATTTCACGGGCGCGCATGGCGGGCGATCCGCCCGACCTGTCGCTTCAGCCCAAGCTCGGCCATATCGGCCTGACGGAATTTCACCGCGCCGACGAGGCGATCACCATCGGTTACGAAACCACGCAGGCCCGGCTTACCGAACTCGAACGCCTGCTCACGGTTCTCGGATAGGCACAGCGCTCAGGCGCTGGCCGCATCCTGCAGCCGCAACTGGATGCGTTTGTTTCCATTCCAGTGATTGGCCGCCAGGGTGCCCGCCACGTGAATGGTCGCACCGCGATTGCCGAACAGGAAATTGCCGAGATCCGTTTCCGCCGCACGGAAAGCAATCGCCTCCATGCGCGCGCCGGTCTGTGAGCGCAGTTCTGCGCGGATATGGCCATTGCCCACCACACGCGCATCCGCCAGACGGTGGCGCGGCAGCGCCAGAACCGGCGTCGAATGCCCGGACCCGAAAGGCCCGGCCGTCTCCAGTGCATCGAGCAGCGCAAGGTTCGCGCCATCGGCAGAAAGCGCTGCATCGATCTTGAGGCTCTCGGCGTCGCGCAGCCGCTTTACTGCACTCGCCGCCCGCTCCTCGAAGAAGGCGCGCAACGGCCCAAGCTTCTCGCGCTCAACCGTGATGCCGGCAGCCATCGCATGCCCGCCGCCCTTGACCAGAATGCCCTCGGCCACCGCCTCGCGCACGATCTTGCCGAGATCGAAACCGGGAATGGAGCGGCCGGAGCCGGTGCCCTTGCCATTCGGACCGAAGGCGATGGCGAAGGTCGGTCGCCTTGCGTGATCCTTGAGACGGGAGGCGAGCAGCCCGACAATGCCCGGATGCCAGCGGTCGCTTGCCGTTACCAGAACCGCAGGCCCCTCGCCCGAAATCAGTTCTGCATCGGCCTCCGCCTTCGCCTCGGCCAGCATCACCGTTTCCATTTCCTGCCGCTCGGTGTTCAACCGGTCGAGCGTCTCGGCGATCTTGGCAGCCTCGGCAGGATCGTCGCTGGCGAGCAGATTGCTGCCCAGCGCCGCATTGCCGATGCGCCCGCCCGCATTGATGCGCGGGCCGATCATGAAGCCCAGATGGTAGGGGTTGAGCGGTTCGCCAATGCGCGACACCCGCGCCAGCGCAGCCAGTCCCGGCGTGTTCATCTGGCGCGCGGCCACAAGCCCTTTCACCACGAAAGCGCGGTTGACGCCAACGAGCGGCACCACGTCGCAGACCGTGCCCAGCGCCACCAGATCAAGAAGGCCGAGCAGGTTCGGCGGCGGCTTGGAGACACCGCCCTGACGCAGATGCTTCGCGGTCTGGACAAGCGCCAGAAACACGACGCCCGCAGCGCACAGGAACCCCTGGCCGGAAAGATCGTCCTCGCGATTGGGGTTCACCACCGCAACCGCATCCGGCAGATCGCCGCCCACCTGGTGGTGATCGAGCACGACCACATCCGCGCCCGCCTCGTTGGCGGCGGCGATGGCGGCGGCACTGTTGACGCCGCAATCGACGGTAACGATGAGGCTCGCACGCCCCGCAAGGTCGCGCATCGCGTCGGGATTTGGGCCGTAGCCCTCAAAAATGCGGTCGGGAATATAGATCTCGGCGTCGATGCCGTAATGCCCGAGAAAGCGCTTCATCATGGCCGAGGAAACAGCGCCATCGACGTCGTAATCGCCGAAGATCGCCACCTTTTCGCCGCGCCGCACCGCATGGGCGAGCCGCTCGGCAGCCTTGTCCATGTCGGTCAGCGTTGCCGGATCTGGCAAGAGATCGCGAATGGTGGGATCGAGGAAGCGCTCTGCATCGTCGATATCCACCCCGCGGCCGGCCAGAACCCGCGCCACGATTTCGGGAATGCCATGGGTCTGCGCCATGGCCAGCGCAGCGTTCTCGCCGCGCAGGTCAAGCCGATGCTCCCACGCAAGACCGCGTGCGGAGTGCCGGACATCGAGGAAATACCGTTTTTCGCCAGTCATTACCGCCTACGTTTCACAGCGGCCCAACAAAGGCAAGCGGGCCGTAACCCGCTTGGATATTTGTGCGCCCTTCCGGACGCACAAAGGACGATCTAAATCATTGATGGAGCATCGGAATGACCCGAAAACCGGATCCCACTTTTCGGTCCGATGCTCTAAAACTTGTCCAGATCCTGGTGGCGGGCGATGATCTCGCGCACCGTCTGCGAAGAAGAGCGCATGACGATGGTGTGGGTGGAGATCTGGTCACGGCCGAACTTCACGCCCGAAAGCAGGTTGCCATCCGTCACGCCGGTCGCAGCGAACAGAACGTCGCCCTTGGCCATCTCGTCCATGCGGTAGACCTTGGCGGGATCGGAAATGCCCATCTTGGCCGCGCGCGCCACCTTTTCCTCGGTGTTGAGCTGCAGACGTCCCTGCATCTGGCCACCAATGCAGCGCAGAGCCGCAGCCGCCAGAACGCCTTCCGGCGCGCCACCGATGCCCAGATAGATGTCGATGCCGGTTTCGTCCGGGTCGGTCGTGTGGATCACGCCGGCCACGTCGCCATCGCCGATCAGGCGAATTGCAGCGCCGGTGCCGCGCACTTCCTCGATCAGGCGCGCATGGCGCGGACGATCGAGAATGCAGGCCGTGATCTCATTGACCGGAACGCCCTTGGCCTTGGCCAGCGCTTCGATGTTCTCCACGGCCGGCGCATCGAGATCGACAACGCCCTCGGGATAGCCCGGGCCGACGGCAATCTTTTCCATGTAGACGTCGGGCGCATAAAGCAGGCTGCCGCGCTCTGCGATGGCGATCACCGCCAGCGAGTTCGGCAGGTTCTTGGCGCAGATCGTGGTGCCTTCCAGCGGGTCGAGCGCGATGTCGACTTCCGGGCCTTCGCCCACGCCCACTTCCTCACCGATGTAAAGCATCGGCGCTTCGTCGCGTTCGCCTTCGCCAATCACCACCGTGCCCTGAATGGGCAGGCGGTTGAGTTCGGAGCGCATCGCGTCGACGGCCACCTGATCGGCGGCCTTCTCGTCACCACGTCCGCGCAGCCGCGCTGCAGCCACAGCCGCGCGCTCCGTCACACGAACGAGTTCCAGCGTGAGAATGCGGTCGAGACCCGCCTGCGAGGCTTTCAACATTGACTCAAATCCTGATGTTCTTCCGCTCCCCATGAGCGGGCCGGCTTCTTGTGACAAAGACGGCGCGGGACGGCAAGTCCCTCACCGCCCCGTCAAAAACATGAATCGATTGAATAAATGTGACAGACGCCAAACCTGCGTCAGGCTGCCCGCTCGATGCGGATAACCTGGGGCTTGTCGACCATGTGACCGTCCGCAATCACACCATCCACCGCCTTGCGCACGGCTTCCTCGGTGGTCTCGTGGGTTACGAGAATCACGTTCTTCTGATCCTCCGGCAGACCGCCATCGGCGTGCTGAACGATGGATTCCAGCGAAATCTCGTTGTCGGCCATACGCTTGGCGATGGCTGCGAACACGCCGGCGCGGTCATGCACGGTCATGCGGATAAAGTAGCCGCCCTCATGCGCACGCATGCGCGCACGCTGGTAAGGCTTCAGCTTCGCGGCCGGACGCCCGAAGACCGGGCCATGCTGGAAGCCGGGCCGGCTCTTGGCGATATCCGCCATGTCGCCAATCACGGCAGAGGCCGTCGCATTGCCGCCGGCGCCGGGGCCGGAGAGCAGGAGCTCGCCCAGAACATCGGTCTCGATTGCCACTGCATTGGTGACGCCATGCACCTGAGCGATCACGGACTGCGTGGGCACCATGGTCGGGTGCACGCGCTGCTCGATGCCGCTGTCGGTGCGCTGCGCGACGCCCAGAAGCTTGATGCGGTAGCCGAGTTCGCTGGCGGCGCGAATATCGGCCTGGCTGATGTTGGAAATGCCTTCCATGTAGATGTCGTCAGCCGAAATCTGGCAGCCGAAGGCAAGGCTCGTGAGGATCGAGAGCTTGTGCGCCGTGTCGTGTCCCTCGATATCGAAGGTCGGATCGGCTTCGGCATAACCAAGACGCTGAGCCTCTGCGAGGCAGTCCTCAAAGGAAAGCCCCTCTTCTTCCATCCGCGTCAGAATGTAGTTGGCCGTACCGTTCATGATGCCGAACACGCGGCTCACATCATTACCGGCCAGCGCTTCGCGCATTGTCTTGATGACCGGAATGCCGCCAGCGACCGCCGCCTCATAGTTGAGGAGAACGCCCTTCTCCTCGGCAATCGTCGCCAGCGCCACGCCATGTTTGGACAGAAGCGCCTTGTTGGCGGTCACCACGTGATGACCGGCCTCAAGCGCTGCCTTCACCGCGTCATAGGCAGGGCCGCTATCGCCGCCGATCAGTTCGACGAACACGTCGATATCAGACGAACGGGCGAGCTCCACCGGATCATCGAACCACTTTGCATTGCCGAGATCGACGCCACGGTCACGGGTTCGGTCGCGCGCCGAGACAGCCGTGAGCGTCATCATGCGTCCGCATTGCCTGGTCAGTTCCGCTTCCTTCTCCGTCATGCAGCGCACGACAGAAGCTCCTACGGTTCCCAAACCCGCAATTCCAATACGCAACGCTTCGGACATGATGCGGCGTGCTCCTTCTTGAACAGTCTGTAAGTGGGACTCAGCGACGGGCGCCGAGCGGGATGACGTTGTCGGTGTTTTCGGGCGCCGTTGCAAGGAAGCGCTTGATGCTGCGCGCCGCCTGGCGTATCCGGTGCTCGTTCTCCACCAGTGCAATGCGCACATGCTGATCGCCAAACTCGCCGAAACCGATGCCCGGCGCGACCGCCACCTCCGCCTTTTCGACCAGCAGCTTGGAAAACTCAAGCGAGCCAAGCGCGCGATAGGCTTCGGGGATCGGCACCCAGGCAAACATGGTGGCCGGCGGAGGCGGAACCTCCCAGCCTGCGCGACCAAAAGACTCGACGAGCACATCGCGGCGGCGGTGATAGACCTCGCGCACCTCTTCGATCTCGGAGCCATCGGAATTGAGCGCGGCGGCGGCGGCCACCTGGATCGGCGTGAACGCGCCATAGTCCAGATAGGACTTCACCCGCGAGAGCGCCGCGATCAGACGCTCATTGCCGACCGCAAACCCCATGCGCCAGCCGGGCATGGAGAAGGTCTTCGACATGGAGGTGAACTCCACCGTCACATCCATTGCGCCCGGAACCTCCAGAACGGAGGGCGGCGGGTTGCCATCGAAATAGATTTCCGAATAGGCAAGATCCGACAGAATGATGAGGTCATTCTTGCGGGCGAACGCAACGACGTCCCTGTAGAAATCGAGCGATGCCATACAGGCCGTCGGATTTGACGGATAGTTGAGGATCAGCGCCAGCGGCTTTGGCGTCGAATAGCGCACCGCGCGTTCAAGCGCGGGAATGAAATTCTCATCCGGCTCGGCGGGAATGGCGCGCACGACGCCGCCCGACATGATGAAGCCGAATGTATGGATCGGATAGGTCGGGTTCGGGCAAAGAACCACATCGCCCGGCGCGGTGATCGCCTGGGCCATGTTGGCAAAACCTTCCTTGGAGCCAAGCGTCGCGACAATCTGGGTCTCGGGATCAAGCTTCACACCAAAGCGGCGCTCATAATAAGCCGCCTGCGCACGGCGCAATCCCGGAATGCCCCGCGAAGACGAATAGCGATGCGTGCGCGGATCGCGCACCACGTCGCACAGCTTGTCGACAATGGCCTGCGGCGTCGGCAGGTCGGGATTGCCCATTCCGAGATCGATGATGTCCGCGCCGCGCGCTCGCGCGCTGGCTTTCAGGCGGTTTACCTGTTCGAAAACATAAGGCGGAAGCCGGCGGATCTTATGGAATTCTTCCATCATCGTACCTCAAAACGGGATGCGCGATGCCGCGCCCGGTCCTCATATACCCAATCCCGTCAACGGTCGAGAGCAGGAACCCCGTCCCTACTCGGTCTTTTCGATTTCCTGAAGCTGCCGCTCGGCATGGGTTTTCGCCAGATTGCGCAGACGGCGCGCCTCGGCATCCGCATTATTTGCCGGCGCACTGTTCTCCAGCCTTTGCCGCGTCGCTGTCAGGTCGCGCATCAGCGCATCCTTTTCCGAAGGCGCGATGGGCGCGGTCGCCGAGGCCGGCGGCACATTCAGGTCAGGATACGCGCCGGTCACATTTGCACCCGGTGTGGGCGCACCCGGTGTCGACGCACCTGGTGCCGGCTTCTGCGACGGCGTTGCCGCCGTGCGCGGGGCGGGTTGTGGAGCCACGGGCGGCGTGCGGAGGGCGGCGGCGGGCGCTGCATCCTCCAGGCTTGCGCTCATGCACCCCCCCAGAATCGGCGGCAACGCAACCACCGGAGCGAGAAGCGCGACTGCGCGAAAAAAACCGCCGTGAGATTTGATTTTCATATTCTCTTCCGATTCAAGCCACTACCATGCATGATGGCAGAGGGGGAGCCTCCCGTCAGATTATGTTAACACCGCGCCCGTTGAAAGGCGCGTTTAGGTTGTAGGCGCAGAACATGGCTCATGAAAAGCAGACCAATGGCGCAGAAAACCAAGCAGACAGCACGGTAGAGCAGTATTTCGCAAAAGATCCGCAGCGTTTTGCGCAGAATCTGGCGCAGGCGCTCGAAGAGCTCGGCAAGGCGGCCGCCTCCTGGAGGCAGGCCCGCGAAAGTGGCGAATCGACCGACATTTCCGCAGCGCCCCTCGCCGACATGGTCAAAACGTTCTCCCGCGTCAGTGAATACTGGCTGAGCGATCCGGCGCGCGCACTGGAGGCGCAGACGCGGCTCTTTGGCGAGTTCATGGGCATCTGGGCGAATGCGATCCGCCGCATGAGCGAAGACAATATCGCCGACTATGCGCCGGCATCCGACAGGGACAAGCGGTTTCAGGACCCCGAATGGGGCCGCAACGCCTTTTTCAGCTTCCTGAAACAGGCCTATCTGGTTACCGCGCGCTGGGCGGCCGACCTGGTTGATGGAGCCGACAATCTGGATGAGGCGACGCGCCACAAGGCCCGCTTCTATGTCGAGCAGATGAGCCAGGCCCTTTCGCCATCGAACTTCCTGCTCACCAATCCCGAGCTTTACCGGGAAACCATGGCGAGCGACGGCGAAAATCTCGTGCGCGGCATGCGCATGCTCGCCGAGGACATCGCCGCTGGCAAGGGCGACCTGAAACTGCGCCAGTCCGACGCCTCCAAGTTCAAGGTGGGCGAGAACATCGCCACCACGCCGGGCAAGGTCATCGCCCGCAACCGGCTCGTGGAAGTGCTGCAATACGAGCCGACCACCAAGAAAGCGTTCAAGCGGCCCTTGCTCATCGTGCCGCCATGGATCAACAAGTTCTACATTCTCGACCTCAACCCCAAGCGCTCCTTCATCCGCTGGGCGGTGGAACAGGGCCACACGGTGTTTGTCATCTCGTGGATCAACCCGGATGAGCGCCACGCCTGTCTGGACTGGGGTGATTACATTGATGAGGGCATTCGCTTCGCGCTCGACACGATCGAACAGGCAACGGGCGAGAAGCAGGTCAACGCAATGGGCTATTGCGTGGGCGGCACGCTGCTTGCCGCAGGCCTCGCGCTGATGGCGGCAGAGGGTGAGCAACGCATCGCGTCTGCAACCTTCCTGACGACGCAGGTGGACTTCACCTTTGCCGGTGATCTCAAGGTCTTTGTCGATGAAGAGCAGATAAAGGCGCTGGACGCGGCAATGCGTGAACGCGGCTTTCTGGACGCCACACGCATGGCCACCGCCTTCAACATGCTGCGCGCGGGCGACCTGATCTGGCCCTATGTGGTCAACAATTACCTGCGCGGTCAGGCGCCCCTGCCCTTTGACCTTCTCTACTGGAACTCCGATTCCACCCGGCTCGCAGCGGCGAACCACTCCTATTACCTGCGCAACTGCTACCTGGAGAACAATCTCTCGCAGGGCCGCGCGGTGCTGCGCGGCAGGACGCTGCATCTGGAAGATGTCGACATACCGATCTTCAACCTCGCAACCCGCGAGGATCACATCGCGCCTGCGAAATCCGTCTTCCTGGGAAGCCGTTTCTTCGGCGGACCGGTGGAGTTCGTGCTCGCGGGGTCCGGCCACATCGCCGGCGTGATCAACCCGCCCGAGATGAAGAAATACCAGTTCTGGAGCGGACCGAAGCCTGAAGGCGAACTGGACGACTGGATGGCGCAGGCGAAGGAGAACGCGGGCTCCTGGTGGCCCAGATGGCACGAATGGATCACCGGCCTCGACAATGAAGAGGTAAAGGCGCGCAAACCCGCAAAAGGCAAGAAAGCTCTGGCCGACGCACCCGGAGATTATGTTCGCACCCGCGCCTGATCACGCCCTTGGATCAGGACCAAAACCTTGATCACGCGTTGTAACCGAACGAAAGAAGCTTTTACGCACCGAGCCGGGTCTCTGGCCTATGCTTAAAAGCTAACATGTTGTTGCCTTAATTGTTTTCTAACGCCTATGATAGTTATCCACATGGGGACCAAGATTCGTTAGCAGACAAACGGTGGCTGCATGCCCGTAACCGGGCATGGGTTGTTTGGTTCGTGAATTCATATGAGGGGGCAGACTTCTGTTGCTGGGGGACGAGAGCGGAAAGCGCTGTATGAAGTTGATGAGTTGCGGGCGTGCGAGCCTTGCCAGCGTTCTTTGCGCTCTTTTTCTTGCTTCATGCTCCACCACATCAGATCCGGTAACGCAGTTCGGCCTGACACCGACAGATTTGCAGGCGAGCGCCGTCGAAGACGGGTTTGAGGCCAGCGACAGCGACCTTATTGCCGCAGCACCTGGCGAAGAGAATGCCGCTGAAGGCAGCAGTGTTCCACTCCCGGCAGCGCGCCCCGGCTCCCAAACGGCGGCCACCCCGGCCCCGGAACCCCAGACACAGACCGCTCAGACAAATGAGCAGCCCCCGGCCGGCGAGACAGCGCCGGTAGAGACCGCAGCGCAACAGGCTGCCGAAACCACGACACAGACAGCCGCCGCAGAGGTTCCCCAGCCTGCAGCGCGCCCGGCGGAAACAGAAACTGCGGAGGCAGAAGCCGTCGCAGCAGCCGAGGCGGAAGCATCCGCCAAGAAACAGACTTTCCTTGCCGCCTTCTTCTCGGCTCGCGAACCGAAGGCCGCCCAGGCTGCGGAAAGAGCGGCCCGCCCGCTCATCGATCCGAAGAAGACGCAAAAGAAGGCCGAAGAGAAACCCAAAGTGGTTCTCGCCGCCACCTCCGAGAGCCGGCCCGTAACGGCATCCCTCGGCACCGGCGCGGCCCTTCCCGGCGTGCGCCAGGGTGACAGCCTGTTCGAATTCTCGAGCAAGTCCGGCGCGGACGATGATGCAGATGCAGATATCTACGAAGAAGAGCCTGCCTATCAGGTCGCCTCTGCGGCCGGCATGGCGCGCCTTGCGCCCAATGGCCTCCTCAAGCAGCGCGAAAGCGTCGACACTGCCTGCCTGAAGCCAGCGCTCGTTGGCATGCTCAAGGCCATTGAGCGCCACTATGGCAAGCGAATCGTCGTCACCTCCGGCTATCGCAGCCCCAACTACAACCGTCGCGTCCGCGGCGCCCGCAAGTCGCTGCATATGTATTGCGCGGCAGCCGACATCCAGATTTCCGGCGTCAGCAAATGGGAGCTGGCCAAGTTCGTTCGCTCCATGCCGGGCCGTGGTGGTGTAGGCACCTATTGCCACACGAAATCCGTGCATGTGGACGTCGGTCCGGAGCGCGATTGGAACTGGCGCTGCCGCCGCAGAAAATAATTTTGAAAAAAATGCATGTTCCATCAATTGATGGGTTGCCCCATGCAGCGAAGCTTACTATAAGCCGTCTCGTTCTCGAGCGCGCCCATCGTCTAGCGGTCTAGGACGCCGCCCTTTCACGGCGGAAACACGGGTTCGAGTCCCGTTGGGCGTGCCAGTTTCTTTCCCGAAATTGCACATAGTAAAACGTCAGCCGAATGCTTCGGTTTGACCCGCTCTCGCAGTCCGCGTACTTGTCGGATGCAGATGTCTTCGACACATGGCCAGTCGCCTACCGTCGAGACCTTGGGAGAAAGGCGGGGAGAATGCAGGGCGTACTGACCGCCATTTCGAATACGCTCGGCTTTGCAGCCTCGCATGCGCGATTCTTTCTGATAGCCGGGCTTGTGGCGGGAATCGCTTCTCCGGCAGCAGCACACGCCGCAAAGCCATGGATTGCGGAAATGATCGCCGGCCTGCTCTTTCTTGCAGCGCTGCGCGTCGGCCCCAGAGCCCTCATCGGCGCATTGAGCGACCTGAGGCAGTCACTGGTCGCCACGCTCGCCTTTCAGCTGGCGCTTCCCCTCGCTTTCGCCCTCTTCTTCCTCGCCATCGGCTGGACCGGCGTTCTGCCCACCGCTCTGGTGCTCATGGCCGCAGCCGCGCCCGTTTCCGGCAGCCCACATCTGGCGATCATGACGGGAAACGATCCTGCACCGGTCATGCGGGTCATGACGCTCGGCACCGCGCTCCTCCCACTCACCGTTCTGCCCGTATTCTGGCTCACGCCCGCACTGGGGAGCGCTGACGTGATTCTGGCGGCCGCAGGCCGTCTGCTGGCCGTTATCGCGCTGGCGGTCTCTGCTGCCTTCCTGCTGCGCCGATTCGCGTTACGCAGTCCCGGTCCCGGCGCCATACGCTCGATCGACGGTCTTTCCGCGATTCTCATGGGTGTGGTCGTTGTGGGGCTCATGTCCGCCGTTGGCGAAACCCTGCTGGTCGACCCCGCTCTTGTAGGCCTCAACCTCGCCATTGCCTTCGCGGCGAACTTTCTTCTCCAGCTTGCCGTGACCACGCTTCTGGAACGCTCCGGCTCCAAAGCCATTGCAGCGCCTCTGGGCATTGCCGCCGGCAACCGCAATATCGGCCTCTTCCTCACTGCGCTTCCTGCGAGCGTCACCGATTCACTTCTGCTCTTTATCGGCTGCTATCAGATCCCCATGTATCTGACGCCGCTCGTGCTCGGCCGTTATTACCGTAAGCGCGCAGCGATCAGTGCCCACCGCCAGCCGTCCACCTGAATCAGCGCTTGCAGAAGCCCAGGCAACCCGCTGAAAAGACTCCCCCCCTTCGGAAAGACCCAAATGCAGTTTCCAGAGCCCCTGATCGAAGCCCGGCTGATCCGCCGCTACAAGCGCTTCCTGGCCGATGTCATCCTGCAGGATGGATCGCAGACAACGGTTTCGGTGCCCAACACCGGCTCCATGCTGGGCCTGACCGCTGAAGGGTCACGCGTCTTTCTCTCCCACTCCGACGATCCCAAGCGCAAATACGCCCATCGCCTGGAGATCGTGGAGGCGGACGACACGCTGGTCGGAATCAACACCGGCCTGCCCAACAGGCTCGCCGAAGAAGCAATCCACGCCGGCCTCGTTTCCGATCTTGCCGCCTACCCCGTCCTGAAGCGCGAGCAACGCTACGGAGAGCGCTCGCGCATCGACATGCTTCTGGAGGCCGCAGACCGCGCCTGCGCCTATGTGGAGGTCAAGAACGTCCACTTCATGCGCGAGCCGGGGCTGGCCGAGTTCCCCGACACGGTCACGGAGCGCGGCGCGCGGCACCTGCATGAGCTCATCGGCATGCGCGCCGCCGGCCACCGCGCAATCATGATCTATCTGGTGCAGCGCGGCGACTGCGACCGCTTCCGCCTCTGTGGCGATCTGGACCCCGCCTATGCTGCGGCTTTTGCGCAGGCCAGCGCCGCCGGGGTTGAAGCTTACGCCATCAAATGCCAAATCACCCCTGAAGCCATCCGCCCGGATCGTCTGATAGACATCGTGCGATAAAAGCCGCAAAATCCGGCACAACGATTATTGAACAAAGCGCAAGCGAACCAAAGCCCCATGGTCACCTATCTCGAAGCAGACTCCGCCCCCATGCGTAATACCGGCCAGATCCGCCTTTACGGCGAAGAGGGCTTTGAAGGCATGCGCAAGGCGTGCAACCTCACGGCGCGCTGCCTTGATGAGCTGGCAGACCGCGTCGCGCCGGGCGTGACGACCAACGAGATCGACCGTTTCGTCTTCGAGTTCGGCATGGACCATGGCGCCATTCCCGCGACGCTCAACTATCGCGGCTACACAAAGTCCACCTGCACCTCGATCAACCATGTGGTCTGCCACGGCATTCCAGACAACAAGCCGCTGCGCGAAGGCGACATCGTGAACATCGACGTCACCTACATTCTCGACGGCTGGCACGGCGATTCGAGCCGCATGTATCCGGTCGGCACGATCAAGCGCGCGGCCGAACGGCTTCTCGAAGTCACGCATGAATGCCTCATGCGCGGCATCGCCGCCGTAAAGCCTGGCGCACGCACCGGCGCAATCGGCGCCGCCATCCAGTCCTATGCGGAAGGCGAGCGCTGCTCCGTAGTGCGCGATTTCTGCGGCCATGGCCTCGGACAGCTGTTCCACGACGCGCCGAACATTCTGCACTATGGCACTCCGAGCGAAGGCGTCGAGATGCGGCCTGGCATGATCTTCACCATCGAGCCGATGATCAATCTGGGTCGTCCGCATGTGAAGGTGCTCTCGGATGGCTGGACGGCTGTGACGCGCGACCGCTCACTTTCGGCTCAGTATGAGCACTCGATCGGCGTCACCGAAACCGGTTGTGAAATCTTCACCCTTTCGCCTGCAGGGCTCGACCGCCCCGGCCTCTCCGCCTAAACTGCTCTACCGGTGCGTGCAGTCCGTTACGGACTCACGCCTGTTTGAGCGGTGCAAGGGGGGAGGCACTTATGGGCAGGCAGAACGAGCACACATTCTTTGCTGAAGGGCCAGTCGGACCGACCACGAAGATAGAACGCGCAAAGCCAGCGCGAAAACCGCACTATCACGGCCATCGAGACAGGTTACGGCAGCGCTTCACCGATAATGGAAGCGAAGCGCTTCTGGATTACGAGCTTCTCGAACTCTTCCTCTTCCGCTCCATTCCCCGCGCAGACACCAAGGGGCCGGCAAAGGCCCTTCTGGAGCGCTTCGGCTCGCTTCCCGAAGTGCTCGGCGCGCCAGAGCGCCTTCTGCAGGAAGTGGAAGGCATTGGCGAGGCTGCCGCACGCGATCTCAAGATTGCCGCCACCCTCGCCCGACGCATGCTGAAGGCCGAACTGCGTGGCCGACAGTTGCTGTCCTCCTGGTCACAGGTCATCGACTATTGCACCGCCTCCATGGCGCATGAGGAGCGCGAGCAGTTTCGCGTCCTGTTCCTCGACAAGAAGAATCAGCTCATTGCCGACGAAGTGCAGCAGACGGGCACGGTCGACCACACGCCGGTCTATCCGCGCGAACTCGTTCGGCGCGCGCTGGAATTGTCGGCGAGCGCCGTGTTGCTGGTGCACAACCACCCATCGGGCGACCCGACGCCGTCACGCGCCGATATCGAGATGACCAAGACCATCGTGCAAACCGCGACACCGCTCGGCATCGCCGTGCATGATCACATCATCATCGGCAAGAACGGCCATGTGAGCTTCAAGGGGTTGCAGCTCTTCTAGAGCGCCGTGCATTCGGATGCACAAAGGACGCTCTAACCTATTCAATCTGCGCATCGTGCTTTCCGAAAATCGATTCCGATTTTCGGGCCGATGCTCTAGCCTGCGCCCACCATCCCGCGCGAAACGGAAAGCCCCGCCAGACAGCAATGGCAGGGCAGCGCTGCTACGCGGCTCCCATTGCCGGCAAGGCATGCAGAAATGCATCGCACCCATGCTAAAAAGCATAACTCATTGATATTTTTGGAATTTTGACTCTGGTCAAATTCCACCTCGCACCTCCGGGCTACGACTTTCGTAGCAATGCCTGCCTGCAGATTCGCGGGCTAGCCAAACTCATTGGAGGTCACATGGATCTTGCAAGACGGATGTTCATGGGGCAGCTCGCGCGGCTTGCCGCGGGCGCCAGCCTCGTGCCACTGGCCACGGTGGCGGAAGCCGCCATCAACGACCAGCCGCCGCGTCGCGGCGGTGATCCCACAAAGCGCTACGCCATGCTGATCGACCTGCGCCGCTGCATCGGTTGCCAGGCCTGCACGGTCTCGTGCCATCTGGAAAACGATGCGCCGCTGGGCAAGTTCCGCACCATCGTGTCGCAATATGAGGTCGACGATCCGGAGACGGGCGACATGTCGACCTTCTTCCTGCCACGGCTGTGCAATCACTGCGACAACCCGCCCTGCGTGCCGGTCTGCCCGGTGCAGGCCACCTATCAGCAGGAAGACGGCATCGTCGTCGTCGATGCGGAACGCTGCGTCGGCTGCGCCTATTGCGTACAGGCCTGCCCCTATGATGCGCGCTTCATCAACGACAAGACGCAGACCGCCGACAAGTGCACATTCTGCACCCACCGGCTGGAAGCCGGTCTTCTGCCGGCCTGTGTTGAAAGCTGCGTCGGCGGCGCGCGGATCATCGGCGATCTGAACGATCCCGAAAGCACCATTGCCCGCATGATCGCCGAGCACCGGGACGAATTGCAGGTTCTGCAGCCCGAAAAGGGAACGCTGCCGCACGTCTTCTATCTCGGCATGGATGAACGCTTCGTCGACCGCCCCGAGGCCTTCGCCTCGATCTGGGAAATCCGTGGCACGGACAATGAGGAGTTGCACTATGAATTCAGCGGTCATTGAGATCCTCGCGCCACGCTACCAGATCGCCTGGTACCCATGGGCCGTGCAGTACTTTTTCATGATTGCGCTGGCCTATGCCTCGCTCTGGCTGGCCCTGCCGGGTCTTCTCGGCGCACGCCGCTGGAAGGCGACGGCGCGCTATGCGCTCCTTGGCGCGATGACAACCGCCATCGTTGCCCCCATCGCGCTTCTGGCCGATCTGCATCAGCCGCTGCGGTTCTGGCATTTTTATGCCTACTTCACACCGTGGTCGTGGATGTCCATCGGCAGCCTCATGCTGCCGCCCTTCGTCTTCGCGATCATAGCGCTCGCCTGGCTTGTCTGGCGCGAGCCCATGCTGGCCTGGCGCACGCGTGACGACATGACCGGCCTCATCGCCCGCATCGCAACGCTTGGCGGCTGGCAGACCCCGCGCTTCGCAGTCGTTGCACTTGCGCTGTTCGCCGCCGTGATGTCGTTCGCCATTGCCATCTACACCGGCAGCGAAGTCGCCATCCTCAAAGGTCGTCCGCTGTGGAACACGCAATGGCTCCTGCCCTTCTTCGCAGCCACGGGCTTCATCGGCGCTGCCGGTCTGGTGCTCGTGCTCAACCGTTTCACCGGCACGCGCGACGCCGACACCGACCGCAACATGCTGATGGTGGTTGTCGCCGCCGCGGTGGTGACGGCGCTTGTGGCCCTTGCCTGGGCGCTTGAGGGCATCTTCGTGGAAGACAGCTCCGTCGCAGCCGCCATCCAGTCGGTGCGCCACAGCGCCGAATGGCGCTCCACGGCCATCTGGAGCCTCTCCGTCGGCGCATCCATGACGCTTGTCAGCTTCCTGCTCGTGTGGCGCAACGGCGCGCGCATCTGGGGCTGGATCATCGGGCTGGTGGCGCTGCATCTCGCCTGGATGGCCCGCTGGAACGTGCTGATGGACGTGCAGACGGTGCAGAAGCAGACCGCCGGCTATCTCGAATATGTGGTTGGCTGGGGGTCCAGCGGCTGGCTCGGCGTGATCGGAACCTTCGGGCTCTGGATCGCCCTCCTGCTCGTCATCGACATGTTCGTACCGTGGAAACAGGCGCTCGACGGCCCCGCCGATGCGCCCGCAGAAAAGACCGACATCTCCGCCAAGGGAGTTCCCAGCCATGGATAAGAACCGCCGCAACCTGCTCAAGGGTGGCGTTGCCGCCGCCGGCGCAGCCACTTTCGTCGCCGGCTATTCCGAGCCGCTGACCCGCATGGCCAAGGGCCTGACCGGCAGCTCGGGCGAAAAGCCCCGCCACCCCGTCTACGGCAATGCGCTCGATCCCGAATACAGGGTCGATCTCGAAACCGGCGCGATGGAGCTCAACCCCGACCAGCGCGTCGCCTTCACCGTCTGCTATGGCTGCACCACCAAATGCGGCGTGCGGGTGCGCATCGACAACAACACCGAAGAGGTGCTGCGCTCGATCGGCAACCCGTTCAACCCGCTATCCTCGGAGGTGCACACCGACGAGACCATGCCGGTCAAGGATGCGCTCCTGCGCACCACCGCCTATGCCGATCAGGGCTGGGCCAACCGCTCCACCACCTGCGCGCGCGGCAATGCCATGATCGCGCAGATGACCAGCCCGCAGCGCGTCACCGCATGCCTGAAGCGCACGGGAAAACGCGGCGAAGGCAAGTGGGAGACGATCAGCTTCGAGCAGCTCATTGAGGAAATCGTCGAGGGCGGCGATCTGTTCGGCGAAGGCCAGGTGGACGGACTTGCCGCGATCAACGACTATGAGACGCCGCTCGACCCGGAAAACCCCGAATACGGCCCCATGACCAACCAGCTTCTGGTCATGGAAGCCACCGATTATGGACGTTCGGCCCTTCTGCGCCGTTTCTCCGACAAGGCGTTCGGCACCCGCAATTATGGCCATCACGGCTCCTATTGCGGCCTCGCCTTCCGCATGGGCGCGGGCGCGATGATGAACGATCTCGCCAAGAACGCCCATGTAAAGCCCGACTATGAAAAGGCCACGTTCGGCCTGTTCGTCGGCACCGCACCATCACAGGCCGGCAACCCGTTCAAGCGGCAGGGACGGCTTCTGTCCAAGGCGCGTGTCGACGGTTCGCTCGAATACATGGTCGTGGATCCGGCGCTGAACGCCTCGGTCGCGCGCGCCGCCGGCAAACGCGCCAACTGGGTGCCGGTCAAGCCGGGCACCGATGCCGCGCTCGGCATGGCGCTCATCAAGCTCCTGTTCGACAATGAAGGCTATGCGGCCGACTATCTGGCGATCCCCAACCCGGATGCCGCCAGAGCCGCCGGTGAGCCTTCCAACAGCAATGCGACGCATCTGGTTATCATCGACGAGAACCACCCGCGCGCCGGCGCTTTCCTGCGCGAGTCCGATCTCGGCCTCAAGGAAGCCGGTAGCGAGGACGATGCGCCCATGGTCGTGGATGCCAATGGCCAGATCGTGCCGGCCAACGCCGTCGATCAGGCAGTGCTCTTTGCCGCTGAGACCGTCACGCTGGCGGATGGCAACACCATTGAGGTGCGCACCGGCCTGCGTCTGCTTCGTGACGAGGCAGAAGCGCACACACTGGACGAAATGTCCGAGACCTGCGGCATCCCCGTCGCGCGCATGCAGGAGATGGCCGACAAGCTGGCCGAGCATGGCCGCACCGCCGTGGTCGACTGCCATGGCGGCATGATGTCGGGTGCCGGTTTCTATGCAGCCTTCTCGCTGCAATTGCTCAACGTGCTTCTCGGCAACATCAACCACACCGGCGGCAACGCCCATGGCGGCGGCAATTTCAACGGCACTGCCGGAGGCCCACGCTACGACCTCGCGGGCTTCGAAGGCGCGCGCAAGCCAAAGGGCGTGTTCCTGTCGCGCTCGCGCTTCCCCTATGAGAAGACGAGCGAGTTCAAGCGTCTCAAGGCCGAGGGCAAGAACCCCTACCCGGCCCGTGCGCCCTGGCGTCGGCTGGCGCCGCCGGTCCTGACCGACCACATCACCGCAGCCGTGGAAGGATATCCCTACCCGATCAAGGCGATGATCGGCGTCATGTGTAATCCGATGTACGGCCAGGCCGGCCTCAGGGCCGTGCTGCGCGACAAGCTTGCCGATCCCAAAGTGCTGCCGCTCTATGTGGCCGTGGATGGTTTCATCAACGAGACCAACACCTATGCCGACTACATCGTGCCGGATTCGGTCATGTATGAAGTCTGGGGCTTCACGGGCGCTTGGTCGGGCAATTTGACCAAGATGACCACGGCCTGCTGGCCCATCGTCGAGCCACGTCAGGCGAAGACGCAGGACGGCGAGCCCGTGAGCATGGACAGTTTCTTCATCGCACTGTCCAAGCGTCTCGGCCTCAAGGGCTTTGGCGATGCAGCCATCACCGACGCCAATGGCGGCAAGCATCCGCTCAACCGGGCGGAAGACTTCTACCTGCGTGCGGCGGCCAACATCGCCTTCACCGGCGAGACGCTTCCCGACGCCAGCGAAGAAGACATCCGCTTCTCGGGCCTGGAACGCCTTCTGCCGGCCATCGAGGCCACCCTGCCGGCAGAAGAGCGCGGCCCCGTGGCGCATCTTTATTCGCGTGGCGGCCGGTTCCAGACTTTCGCCGACGCGCGCAAGGGGGATACGCTCGGCAATCTGTGGAAGCGCCAGCTCTGCGTCTGGAACGAGGATGTGGGCACCTGCGTCGACAGCATGACCGGCAAGCGCCTGTTCGGCACGGCAAAGCTGCAGCCTCCGGTCATGGCCGATGGTTCCCCCATGCGCGATCACTTCACCGAGGAGGAATGGCCGATGCTCGCCTTCTCCTACAAGTCGAACGTGATGAACAGCTATGCCATCGGGCTTGAGCGGCTGCGCATGATCAAGCCCTACAACCCCATGCTCGTGAACAGCGAGGATGCGGCTGCGCTCGGCGTCGCCCATGGTGACGAGATCGTGGTGGAAAGCCCCGGTGGCGCCATTCGCGGACTGGCGATCGTCACCAATGGCGTGATGCCCGGCACGATCGGTATCGAGCACAGTTTCGGCCATACGGAGCTGGGCGCGCGCGATCATGTGATCGACGACAGGACCATGGCCGGCAATCCGTGGATTGCGGCCGGCGTCAACATCAACGATCTGGGCTTTGCCGACCCGACACGGCAGACGCTGGGCACCTGGCTGGAGCCCGTGTCAGGCGCATCCGTGCGTCAGGGCCTGCCGATCCGGGTCCGCGCTGCCTGATCAAAGCCCAACGACGGTCTCAAGCCCTCGCGCCATGCGCGGGGGCTTTCTCTTGAAAACGCGGCATGCGCCCTGATTTGAGCAATGGAAGCAGTCGCGACCGGCGACGGGGCGGCTCTGTCGGCTCAGCTGTCAGGCAAAGTCGAGACGCATCAGCACTTCGTCAACAAATGCCCCCTCAACGCAGAGCGCCTTCCGATCAACCGCCCATTCCCTGAAACCCGCGCGCTGATACAGCCTTTTTGCCGCTTCGTTTGAAGCGGTCACGGAAAGCAGGACTGACTGGCAATCAACCATGGCTTCGTTGATGGCTGCCTGCAGCAGGTTTTTCGCCAGACCGGTGCCGCGACCAGAAGGAACCACATACATCCCCCAGATGCCGGCCCTGTGTCTGATTTTGGCCGCCTTTTCCCTGCGGAGGCCGATGATCCCCTGCAAGGCTCCAGCAGCGTCAAATCCACCCAAAACGACATTCTCCGCCAAACGTGCGGCTGCCCGTTCGAGCGGCTGGGCAAGCTCATCATCAAACGAAGCGCCGAACGCCTCGGGATGCATCTTTAGCCCCTCGAGCCTCAGTTCTCTGAACGCGCGCGCGTCTTCGGCTCCAAGCCGTCTGATATTCATCTGCATGGCCTTCTCACAAGCACGAGTCTCCGCTCCCCTCTCACAGGGAGAAAATTCGCCTAAACATGCCGCAAGCGACGTCTCACCGCGAAAGCTCCGCAGCCGCCAGAGCGGCAATCTTCAGATCCACTTCCGCCAATGGGTTCTCATCCTCGAGAAACCACGCCGCCGACAAGCCGGTCCATGCGAGAATCCACTGAAGCAGGGTGCGGCGCTCCAGCTTCGCCGCTTCGGATACGACCGCCAGGCGTCGCTGAAAGCGGCCGGGCTGCGTTGCGACCGGTCGGCTGGAATCGCTCAAATCGGGGTTGGTGAAAATGTTCGCAAAGTCGAAGCCGCGATTACCCGTCAGGCCATGCGGATCGATGGCCAGCCAGCCCCGCTTGCCGAAATCAAGCACATTGCCGTGGTGCAAGTCGCCGTGAAGGACGACCTGCTCTTTTGGCTCGGCAAGAAGCTTTTGCGCTGTCTCAAGCGAGTGAATCAGGATACCGCCATGCCTGGCCGCCGCCGGTTCGAGGCACCGGAACCAGCGCTTTAAAGGAACGAGTTCAGGCATGGGGCCGGGTCTGCTGCGATGCAGGCGGTTGGCGGTGGCGCAGAGAATACGGCAGGCCTCATCATCATCATTGCCACGCACCATGTCCGCCAGAGAGCGAGCGCCGGTGGCGCGCTCAAGAAGCAGAGCGCCTTCAGTGCACGCCAGAACCTCTGCCGCCCCGTCCCCGCTCCACCATGTCATAAGGCTCGCCCCGCGCTTCTGATCCGCGCTGGAGAACAGTTTGAGCATTGCCGGCTCGTCCCCTCGAAGCACCGGCAGAAGGTTCGCTGCCGGGGTAACGATCGGCTCACCATCAATGGCGAGCTTCCAAAGGCGCAGATACGGCTCGAACATCACAGTCTCTCCGGGCTCGTGCGAATACCGCAAGTGTCATATTCGGAAATCAGGCAGGTTCTTCGCATGCCCGTTTAAGAGCGGCAATGCCCGCGCCGTCGCTCCAGCCCACCAGCCAGATACCGCAAAAAGAAAAAGGCCGCCCCGAAGGACGGCCTTTCTCGAACTTTCAAAAAGGAGAGGCTTATTCGCCCTCTTCCTTCTTCTTGGCAGCAGCCTTCTTCGGAGCGGCTTTCTTCTTCGGAGCAGCCTTCTCCTTCTTCGCCGGCTTCGCCTCGGTCTCGTCCTCGTCGTCAGCCATCAGCTCGTCGCGGGAGACCTTCTCGTCGGTAACCGCGATTTCAGCGAGCAGATGGTCGATGACCTTCTCCTCGAAGAGCGGCGCACGGATGTTGGCCATGGCCTGCGGGTTCTGACGATAGAACTCGTAGATTTCCTGCTGCTGGTGCGGCGGGTAGCGGCGGATCGATTCGATGAGCGCGCGCTGCATCTCTTCGTCGCCAACCTTGACCTCTGCCTTCTCGCCGATCTCGGAGAGAACCAGGCCCAGACGCACGCGGCGCTCAGCAAGACGCTGATACTCTTCGCGAGCCTCTTCCTCGGTCGTCTCTTCGTCTTCGAAGGAGCGGCCGGCAGCCTCGAGATCGCGGGTCACCTGGTTCCAGATGTTCTCGAACTCGGCTTCCACGAGCTTGGACGGCGCTTCGAACTTGTAAGCCTCATCCAGCGCGTCGAGGATCTGACGCTTCGCCTTCTGGCGGGTCACCTGGCCGAACTGGTTCTCGAGCTGGCCACGAACGATCTCGCGCAGCTTGTCAGCCGATTCAAGGCCGAGCTGCTGTGCGGTCTCGTCGTTGATCTCCATCTCGTTGGGCTTGGAGACTTCTTTGACCTTGATGTCGAACTCGGCTTCCTTGCCGGCGAGATGCGCTGCCGCATACTCTTCCGGGAAGGTGACCTTGATCGTGCTCTCGTCGCCGGCCTTCAGGCCCACGAGCTGCTCTTCGAAACCGGCGATGAACTGGTTCATGCCGATCACGACCTCGGAATCCTCGGCAGCGCCGCCATCAAAGGCTTCGCCGTCGATCTTGCCGAGATAGTCGATCTTGACCTTGTCGCCGTCAGCCGCCTTGCCCTTCTTCACCTCGTAGGTGCGGGCGGAGTCGGCAACGCGCTTGACCTGCTCTTCGACTTCCTCATCCGTCACGTCATAGACCTGACGCGTGATCTTGATGTCGGAGAAATCCTTCAGCTCGATCGGCGGAATGACTTCATAGGACATGGAGAATTCGAAGTCGGCATCGCCGGAGAGAACCTTGTCGGCTTCCTTCTCGTCCTCGGTCATCGAGATTTCCGGCTGAATGGCCGGCTTCTCACCGCGCTCGGTCAGGATGCTCTGCGTGCCTGCGAGGATCTCGTTCACGACTTCAGCCATGAAAGACTTGCCGTAGACGCGGCGCAGGTGCTGCGCGGGCACTTTACCGGGGCGGAAACCCTTGAGGTTCACCTTGTCCTTTGCGTCGTTGAGACGCTCAGCGAGGCGCGCCTCCATGTCCTTGGCAGGAACAACGACCTTAAGTTCGCGCTTGAGCCCTGAATTGAGAGTTTCGGTTACCTGCATCCATCATACCTTTGTATTCGCTTTTGCCGCCGCGTTCACGGCGCCCACCGCTCTTCCTGTCGGGGATACTTACCGGGAATGGCCCTTCTGGTGCGGGTGGAGGGACTTGAACCCCCACGGCTTGCGCCACAGGAACCTAAATCCTGCGTGTCTACCAATTCCACCACACCCGCTTCGAAAGACCCAAGGAACGCCTTAAGCTTCCGAAAGCGCGGGTTCTATATCACCTGCACCTAGTCTATCAAAGCAAAATTGGCAAGATTCAGGGCTTTTTTGATCGCTTCGGCCCCCTTGCGCATACCGGCTGCATCCCCCGCTCCCACCGTGCTTTTTATAAACCGATTAGAACCGCGCCAAACCCGAGCCATGCAGCAGCCGCAAAAAGGCCATGTTGCATTGCACAAATCGCATTGCTGTCATGCAACATTGTCACTTCAAAGCCGGGCGGCTTGGGACTATCTCCTGCTCACAAGACGAACACAGAATATTCGAACGAAGCGAGCAGCAAGATGAACATCATTCGCAACTACCGCAACTGGCGCCGTTACCGTCAGACCGTCAACGAGCTGAGCCGCCTGTCCAACCGTGAACTGAACGATCTGGGCATCTCCCGCGGCGACATCCCGTTCGTTGCACGCAAGTCTGTCTAAGGACAGCAGCTAATTCAGTTTCGCCAGGATTACCTCCTCCCAATCCTGACGGATATGACCGACAAACTCCTCCTCCCAATTGTCGGTCACCCAAAACAACCCCTGCCGAACCTCCTCCCTCGGCAGGGGTTGTAAAAAGGGCGGTAAGCCTCGTAAGAGCCCGCCAGACAGAGTTTTAGAGATTCCTTCGGAGTTATCCTCCTCCCAACTTCGAAGGAAACGACCGGCATCTCCTCCTCCCAATTGCCGGTCACCCTATAACGACACCCGCCGAACCTCCTCCCTCGGCGGGTGTTGTTTCCGGGCAGAGGCCTTCCTATATGGGCGCTGTCAGGATTTGAGTTTCATAGATTTCGTCCGGGTTACCTCCTCCCAACCCTGACGAATAGACCGGCAACCTCCTCCTCCCAAAATTGCCGGTCACCCTATAACGACACCCGCCGAACCTCCTCCCTCGGCGGGTGTTGTTTCCGGGCAGAGGCCTTCCTATATGGGCGCTGTCAGGATTTGAGTTTCATAGATTTCGTCCGGGTTACCTCCTCCCAACCCTGACGAATAGACCGGCAACCTCCTCCTCCCAAAATTGCCGGTCACCCTATAACGACACCCGCCGAACCTCCTCCCTCGGCGGGTGTTGTTTCCGGGCAGAAGCCTTCCTATATGGGCGCTGTCAGGATTTGAGTTTCATAGATTTCGTCCGGGTTACCTCCTCCCAACCCTGACGAATAGACCGGCAACCTCCTCCTCCCAAAATTGCCGGTCACCCTATAACGACACCCGCCGAACCTCCTCCCTCGGCGGGTGTTGTTTCCGGGCAGAAGCCTTCCTATATGGGCGCTGTCAGGATTTGAGTTTCATAGATTTCGTCCGGGTTACCTCCTCCCAACCCTGACGAATAGACCGGCAACCTCCTCCTCCCAAAATTGCCGGTCACCCTATAACGACACCCGCCGAACCTCCTCCCTCGGCGGGTGTTGTTTCCGGGCAGAAGCCTTCCTATATGGGCGCTGTCAGGATTTGAGTTTCATAGATTTCGTCCGGGTTACCTCCTCCCAACCCTGACGAATAGACCGGCAACCTCCTCCTCCCAAAATTGCCGGTCACCCTATAACGACACCCGCCGAACCTCCTCCCTCGGCGGGTGTCGTTTTTTTATCCCCTCCGCTTCCATGCACGCGCGCCGGATGCGCTAGCGCTCGCCGCGCACGCCGCGCTTCTTCCACTCAGAAAGCTGCATGATGTCCGGCGCACCGCCAGCCGGCTCGTACCAGCTGTCGATAGCCCAGTCCCGGCCATCCTTCGCGCGCACCACGGCAGTGGCGTGCGGGTAGCGGATGTCGATGAAGAAGCCGCGTGCGGCGTTCCTGCGCACGGTGTGATGATGCAGCAGCCCGTGGCGCTGCAGATAGGTCAGGAGCGTCCGCGTGTTGCGCGACTCGTCGATGCAGTCCATCTGGCCATAGACCCGCGCGCCGCCCGGTCCGGACTTCGCGCCATCGCGCACGCCCAAGGTCTGTGTCGCCAGTGTTTCGAAATAGCGGACCGCCTTGCTGATGGCCGCCCGTTCGGCGCTTGCGGAAGACCTGCCGCCCGCCATGATCGCGGCCAGCCGCTGCTTCGCAGCCGCCCCCAGGTTCATGCTCTTCTTGTAGACACAGCCATAGCCGCTGCACAGATAGATGCGCTCCGCCTTCGCTGCCGCCGGCCCGGTCACACATGCCAGACACAGCGCCGCTGCAAACAGCCCCGCCCGTGATGCTCCAAATTCCATTCGCACAGTATAAAACGCCCCTGTTGATTGCGAAACCGGATGGCAGAGCCGCCTCTATAATTGGTTAGCGCCACACGCCATCCACCGTTGCATTCCATGGTCCGGCGGCTTATCTCCTCCCCCATGAAACCGATACACATCATTGGCGGCGGTCTCGCCGGTTCCGAAGCTGCCTGGCAGGCGGCACAAGCGGGTGTTCCCGTCATTCTGCACGAGATGCGGCCGGTGCGCGGCACCGATGCGCACAAGACCGACGGGCTTGCCGAACTGGTCTGCTCGAACTCGTTCCGCTCCGACGATGCGGAAACGAATGCGGTCGGCCTGCTGCATGCGGAAATGCGGCTCGCAGACTCCCTCATCATGCGCTGCGGCGACGCCAACCAGGTGCCCGCCGGCGGCGCGCTGGCCGTGGACCGCGACGGATTTTCCGAAGCCGTCACCGCAGAGCTTGAGGCGCATCCGCTCATCACCATCGAGCGCGAGGAAGTCACCGGCCTGCCGCCGGAAGAGTGGGATCAGGCAATCATCTCCACCGGCCCGCTGACCGCGCCCTCGCTGGCGGAAGCCATTTCGGAGGCCACGGGCGCGCAGTCGCTCGCCTTCTTCGACGCGATCGCCCCAATTGTCCACTTCGATTCCATCGATCTAGGCACCGCATGGTTCCAGTCGCGTTACGACAAGGTCGGCCCCGGCGGCACCGGCAAGGACTACATCAACTGCCCCATGGACAAGGAGCAGTATGAAGCCTTCATCCAGGCACTGCTCGACGGCGGCAAGACCGAGTTCAAGGAATGGGAAGGCACGCCCTATTTCGATGGCTGTCTGCCCATCGAGGTGATGGCGGAACGCGGACCGGAGACGCTGCGCCACGGACCGATGAAGCCGATGGGCCTCACCAATGCACACAATCCCGATGTAAAGGCCTATGCGGTGGTGCAGTTGCGCCAGGACAACGCGCTTGGCACGCTCTACAACATGGTCGGCTTCCAGACGAAGCTGAAATATGCCGAGCAGACGCGCATCTTCCGCATGATCCCCGGTCTGGAAAATGCGGAATTCGCACGGCTCGGCGGCCTGCACCGCAACACCTATCTGAATTCGCCTGCGCTTCTGGACGGCCGGCTTCAGCTGAAAAGCCGCCCTGGCCTGCGCTTTGCCGGTCAGATCACCGGCTGCGAGGGCTATGTGGAAAGTGCGGCCATGGGCCTGATCGCCGGTCGCTTTGCCGCATCCGAGCGTCTGGGTCAGCCGATCTCCACGCCGCCCGGGACCACTGCCTTCGGCGCGCTGCTCAACCACATCACCGGCGGGCACCTCATCTCCGACGATGAGCCGGGCAAACGCTCCTTCCAGCCAATGAACGTCAATTTCGGCCTGTTCCCGCCCGTCGAGGTGCCGAAGCCCGAAGGCAAGCGCCTTCGCGGCAAGGAGAAGACCGTCGCCAAGAAGAAGGCGATGACGGCGCGCGCGCTGGTCGACTTCAAGGAATGGCTCGCTGCACAGCCGGCAAGCCAGGCCGCCGAATAGGCAGGTTCTCGAAAGAGAGCCCACAAAGAGAAAGGGGAAGCCGCAATGCCGGCTTCCCCTTTTTTATTCAGTCCTGGCTGCGCCCTACTTCCAGTCTTCAAGCCTTAGAAGCAGCGTCCCGGTCATGTTGCGCAACTCCAGCTCCGGCTCAAACGTGGCGTGGAGATGAGATGGCACGATGAGGATCTTTCGCCCCTCAGCCTCCAGAGAGAACATCACCGTCTGCCCATCCTGTGAGGCGAGAGATGCGATGCGTTCTTCCTCCACGGGGAACAGCCCTTCAACCCCGTCCGCGGTTTTCACCGAAACCGCATTCTGCTTCAGCAGAAGCGCGATCTTTCCGCCATCCGGCAGAACGATATCGAAAGTACCCGGCTCCCCGTCCAGGAAAATCGCATTCTGGACAACGACATCGAAACCATCCGACTTGAACGCAACGATCAACGGATTGCTGTAGAAAACCCCGTTTCGATCCACATGGACGGGATTGTCGGGATCGAGCCCCCAGGCGATGGCCACTTCGCGATACGCATTGCCGTCCGGGCTCAGCGCAAAACCTTCAGGCTCCACAGCGCCAACGGCGTCCTCTCCGTTGAGATAACGCAGCACCGAAAGCGCCTCGGATTTCGCTGCCACGCTGAGCGGCGTATCGTTGACGAGTTCCAGAAACCTCGCCGTCTGCGACCGCACCGACCAGTCGAGCGCACCCTGCGGCCCGAAACTGCCCAAAAGCAGCGCCAGAACCGGAATGCCGGCGATGAGGCGGATATCGCCCCGCAGACGCGGCAGCGCCTGCATCCCGACCAGCGCGAGCGTCACCAGACCGAACAGGCCGAGGAAATAGCGCTGCGGCGTCCAGCCGAACGCCCCCACCCGCAGAGCGAGCGCGTAGAACAGAAGCCCCAGCGGCGCCAGAAGGAACAGCGGCCAGAAACGCACGAAGAAGCGCGTCGGCGCACGGGCGGTGTCCAGAAACGGCTTTGTCAGAAGAAGAACGGCGACAATGCACACGCCATATGTGAGCACCAGCCATCCGATCTGGCCCTGCGGAACCTCTCCGGTAATCGCGATCTTGGCCGCATAGAGGTGCAGAATGAGCGCATAGATGATGAGCATGGGCACGGCGGCGAAATCACCCAGCGCGCGCATACCGCTCTGCATCAGCGCATGCTCATGGCCGCCCGGCTCTTCATCGAAGGTGCGCGGCGTCTGCCCGAGCCCGAACAGCGGTGCGACGAACAGGCCGATCGAGGCCCAGATATGCTCATAGAGATCATTCGGAACATCGATCCCGAAGAGATGGGTCAGACTTGCCAGAATGGCCGAAATCCCGCCGCCGAACAGCGCAAACGCCAACAGGCCGAGCCCCACGGCAAATACCAGCCGCGCCGTGAACATCCAGAACGCATCGCCCGTCCACCGCCATGCGAAAGGCGCAATGGGCGCAAGCGCCATCAGGGAGAGCACAAACGCCCATTCCACAGTGCGCTCGGTGATGTCCGGCCACATGACGGCAAAGGCGGCAACACCGGCGAGCACCGGCAATGCCACGCTGATCAACGCTGAAAGCTGCCGGGCCTGCGCAAACAGGGTTGCGGCAAAAGAGGCAATCACGGCGGCGATCAGCGCAAAGAGGAGGTCATCCTTGTTGGCCGCGCCAAGAAGGGCGGCGGGCACAAGATCGATATCCGCAACAAGCGCGTTGGCGTAGGTGGCGGTCAAAAAGAGAAAAAACACGGTGACGGGAAAGCGCGCCACGGCATCGCCCATGGCGACAAGCGCCTCAAGCGCTGATGCGAGCCACCCCGCGGCCGCATGATTTCTGTTCAGATTTTCAGCCACAAACCTTCCCCCGATCAATGAGCCGATGGTCAGAGACCATGCGGACGCGGCGTAAATTGGACAACGGCATCGTCAACCGCCGTGCGCCCCTTCGGGCGCATCAGGGACAATCCGGATTGTAAATGAAGCGCCGGAACAACCGAAAAACGGATCGCGCTTTGAGGTCCAGGTCCTGGGGTTATCCCCATCCCTTCGTGGCGCGCCGGAACATCAGCCAGTGCCGTCGCCATTGCGGCAGCGTCACGATGTCTTCGAGTGCCGCAGCCCCGCTGGCCTCAAGACGCTTGAGATAGGCCTGTGAAAGCCCCGCAGGCAGGAATGCCGGGCGCAGAGAAGCCGGCAGCGCCTTCGCGCCTGCCTCGAATGCCGCCGCATGATGTTTGCCAAGGGCGACCATGGCCGCCACGGCGCGCGCCGCAGCGTCACGGTCCTCGCCGCTCAAAAGGTTTTCGCGTGTGGTGCCGGCGGCCCGTAACAGATCGCCCGGAATGTAGCACTGCCCGCGCCGGCGATGGATCGGCAGCATGCGCAGAAGCCCGGCAATGGCCTGCGCACAACCCGCATGGCCTGCCAGTTCCGAGGCGCGCATGGCGGCTGGCGTGTCGAGCACCAGTCCGGCAAGCTGGATCAGAGCCGAAGCGGTCTCGCCGCAATAGCCTTCCAGATCGTTGCGGCTTGGCATCGGGTCGTCATAGAGATCGAAGATGCGCGCTTCGAGAAGGTCGAGCAGTGGCTGCACGGGCAGCCCATGCGTGCGGATTGCCTCCAGAAGAGCCACCGCGAGCGGCGAACCGTCCGCACTCTCCGGCGCAGCCTCCGCCGTCAGAACATCCCGCCAGAACTGCAGCCGCACCTCGCCGGGAAGCGGCTCGCTCACCCGGTCGCGAATGCCCGCCACTTCCACATTGAAAGCATAAAGCGCAAACAGCGCCGGGCGCTTTTCCTCCGGTGCGTACAGCACGGAGAGATAGCGGTCGGGATCGGCGTCGCGCACCACCGACATGACAAAAGGCTGCGTTTCGGCCATCTCAGTCGACAGCGATCAGCGCTGCTGCAACCGTGCGGTCTTCCGCAAGCAGCACATTGTAGGTGCGTACCGCGGCGCCCGTCGCCATGGGCTCGACCGCCACGCCGGCCGCCCGGAAGCGCTTGCGCAGTTCAGCTGGCACAGGGATCAGGGTCTTTCCGGTGCCAAGAAGCAGAATGTCGAAGTCGGCGGCTTCGTCGAACAGCCTGGTGAAGTCGCCCTCGCCCAGCCCTTCGAAAGCCGCCACGTCCCACCCGTGAATGCCCGAAGGCATGCACAGGATGGAACCGCGATGCGACATGTCGGCAAAGCGAAAACCGCCATTGCCGTAAGCGTCGATGGGAGCGCGGCCCGGGAAATGGGCCGCGCGTATTTCAATGCCGCCCGCCATCACTTGGCCGGCATCTGTCCGGTCGTGTCCGAACCGGTCGCATCATCGTCCTTCTGCTCTGCGCCCAGCGCCCCGGTGGAGCGCATGCGGAACAGGATCAGCAGCGGACCGGCGATGAAGATCGACGAGTAGGTGCCGATCACCACACCGAAGATCATCGCGGCCGTGAAGGAACGGATCACCTCGCCACCGAAGACGAACAGTGCACCGAGCGCCAGAAGCGTCGTCACCGAGGTCATGATGGTGCGCGACAGCGTCTGGTTCATCGACAGGTTCAGAAGCTCCGGAAGCGGCATCTTCTTGAACCGTCGCAGGTTCTCGCGCACGCGGTCATAGACCACGACCGTATCGTTCAATGAGTAACCCACGATTGTCAGGATCGCCGCGATACTCGTCAGATTGAACTCGATGCCGGTTATCACGAAGAAGCCGACGGTCATGATCACATCGTGCAGTGTGGCAAGAATTGCACCCACGGCAAACTGCCACTCGAAGCGCAGCCAGATGTAAATCAGGATCGCCAGGAGCGAGACCAGAACCGCAATCGTGCCGGCACGCGCAAGCTCACCGGAGACGGTCGGCCCCACCACTTCGACGCGGCGGAACTCATAGGCGTCCTCAAGCTCGCCCCGCACCTTGGCGATGACGGTCTGTTCGGCATTCTCGCCGCCGTCCTGCGCCTGAACGCGGATCATCACCTCACGCGGATCGCCGAACTCCTGCACCTGAACGTCGCCCAGATTGAGTTCCGACAGACGCGCGCGGATATCGCCGATGTCAGCCGGTCCTTCGCGGGACTGCACCTCGATGGAGGAGCCGCCCTTGAAGTCGATGCCGTAGTTCATGTTGACGGTCATGAACAGCGCCACAGCCGCGATGGAAGCCAGAGCCGAAAGCGTGAAGGTCACGCGGCGCAGCTTCATGAAGCCGATCTTCGTGTTGTCAGGCACGAAACGCAGCGGCGTGCGCGGCAGCTCACGGGGACGCCGGCGGCGCACCCACTCGGCGACGATCCAGCGCGTCAGCGAATAGGCGGTGAAGACCGTCGTCGCGATACCGATGGCAAGCGTGACGGCAAAGCCGCGGATCGGACCCGAACCCAGATAGAACAGGATCACGGCGGCGATCAGCGTCGTCACATTGGCGTCGACAATGGTTGCCAGCGCCTTGGAGAAGCCCGTGTCGACCGCCTGAATGAGCGAACGTCCGCCAGCCCTTTCCTCGCGAATGCGCTCGAAGATGAGCACGCTGGAGTCCACCGCCATGCCGATGGTCAGCACGATACCGGCAATGCCCGGCAGCGTCAGCGTTGCACCGAGCGCCGAGAGGATCGCGATGATCATCGTCACATTGGCGGCAAGCGCAATCACGGCGAACACGCCGAGAAGCCCGTAAGCGGCAATCATGAACACAACGACAAGAGCCGCGCCGATCAACGAGGCGATCTTGCCGGCGTCGATGGAGTCCTGACCAAGGCCCGGTCCGACCGTGCGCTCTTCAATGATCGTCAGCGTCGCCGGCAGAGCGCCCGCGCGCAGAAGAACGGCAAGATCATTGGCCGACTGGACGTTGAAATTGCCCGAAATCTGACCGGTGCCGCCGAGGATGGGCTCGCGGATCTGCGGAGCCGAAATCACCTGGTCGTCGAGAATGATGGCGAACAGGCGACCGACATTCTCCTGCGTCGCCTGACCGAAGCGCGTCGCGCCCTTCGTGTCGAAGCGGAAGCTCACCACCGGTTCGTTGGTGCGCTGGTCGAAGGTCGCCTGCGCATCCACGAGGTTCTCACCCGAAACGATGACGCGGTCTTCGATCAGGTAGGGAACGGGCGGATCGTCCACCGAGTATTTGATGGTCGTGCCGATGGGCGGGCGGCTGTTGATGGCCTCCTGCACGGGCACCGACTGGTCGACCATCTGGAAGCTCAGCTTGGCGGTCTGGCCAAGAATGTCTTTCAGGCGCTGCGGGTCCTGAAGGCCCGGCACCTGAACGAGAATGCGGTCTTCGCCCTGCCGCTGGATCACCGGCTCGGTGGTGCCGAGCTCGTTGACGCGGCGGGAGACCACTTCAATGGACTGCGAAAGCGCGGAGGACACACGGTAGTTGATACCGTCTTCCGTCAGCGTGAAGCGCAGAAGGCCCGGCTCCGGTTCGGTGAGCGCAAGCTCGGTCACCGTGCCGCCACTGAACAGGCCGGAATTCACCGGCTGTGTCAGCTCGCGCAGAGCCTCCTTGGCTTCGGGTATCTGAGCGGCGTCGCGAATGCGCACCTGCACGCTCTGGCCCGAACCGGTGAGGCCGGTATAGCCGATCCGCTTGTCACGCAGCGTACGGCGGATGTCGTCGCGCGTCGTAACGATGCGCTCCTCGATCAGCTCCTTCTTCTCGATCTGGAGAAGAATGTGCGAACCGCCCTGAAGGTCGAGGCCCAGCGTCATTGGCCGCGAAGGCGCCCAGCTCGGCATGGAGGACAAATAGGATGCCGGAATGATGTTCGGCGCCGCGTAGGCGACGCCAAGCGCCACGGCCAGCCAGATAAGTATCGTTTGCCAGCGCGAGAAGTGTAGCATGGGGCCTCGTCTGTTCAGGTTGGGAGGGCCGTTTTTGCCGGCCCTTCCCGGCAATCACGTCATATTGCGGTTATTTCTTGGCGGGCTGCTTGTTGTCTGCAACCGGCTCACCCTTCACGCGAACCTCTGCGAGCATGGAGCGCACGGCCGTAACCTTGTTGCCGCCGCCCAGGTCGATTTCGAGCTCGCTGTCATTGATGACCTTGCTCACCTTGCCGACCAGGCCGCCGCCCGTCACCACCGTGTCGCCACGACGAACAGCCGACAGCATCTCGGCGCGCTTCTTCATCTGCTGGCGCTGCGGACGGATGATGAGGAAATACATGATCACGAAGATCAGAACGAACGGCAGAATGCTGACAAAGATGTCGGGCGCTCCGCCTGCGCCAGCCTGTGCGTATGCCGGGGTGATGAACATCGAAAACTCCTGATATCTGCCGGACGTCCGGCTGGTCATAAATGTGGCCGGAATATAGACTTTCACCCCTTCATTGCAACTGTTGGCGCAGTGTGCACAGGCCCGCAAGGCCGCTTATGCGCAGACATCTGACGCTGCGTCCGGCAATACACTCCCCCGCGCCGCCTCCCGCACTTGCAAATCCCGCCCCCTTATGGAAGAACCGTACCGTACGGTACGCAACCCGTCTGCGCATGAGCTTTGCGAGGAAATCATGTCCGAAAACACCATCGAAGCGCTGTCCGAGAAACTCGACCGGCTGATCGATACGATCGCCCGCCTCACCCCGCAGCAGCCAGAGCCGCCGCGCTTCGAGCAAGCCGACTGTTTTGTCTGGAATGCGGAGCGCCGGACGCTGGATCCCGTCGAAAAGGTCAATCGCGTGGAGCTTTCGCTGATTCGCGGCGTCGACCGCGTGCGCGATATCCTGGCCGACAACACCGAGCGCTTTGCCCGCGACCTTCCCGCCAACAACGTGCTTCTGTGGGGCGCGCGCGGCATGGGCAAGTCGTCGCTGGTGAAAGCCGTCCATGCCGAAATCAACCGCGCCGCCCCTGCCGGCCAGCCACCGCTGAAGCTGGTGGAGATCCACCGCGAGGACATAGAGACCCTGCCGCAGCTCATGGCTTTCCTGAAAGCCGCGCCGTTCCGCTTCATCCTTTTCTGCGACGATCTGTCCTTCGATCAGAATGACGCCTCCTACAAATCGCTCAAGGCAGCATTGGAAGGCGGTGTTGAAGGCAGGCCCGCCAATGTCATCCTCTACGCCACCTCCAACCGGCGGCACCTCTTGCCGCGCGACATGATCGAGAATGAGCGCTCGACGGCCATCAACCCGTCGGAAGCCGTCGAAGAAAAGGTTTCCCTGTCAGACCGTTTCGGCCTCTGGCTCGGCTTCCACAAATGCTCGCAGGACGAATATCTGGCGATGATCGACGGCTATGTCGCCCATTACGGCCTCGAGATCGATCCGGAGCGCCTGCGCGCCGAAGCACTCGAATGGGCCACCACGCGCGGCAGCCGTTCGGGCCGCGTCGCCTGGCAGTTCATTCAGGATCTCGCCGGCCGCCTCGGCAAGCGCCTCGACGCCTAAGGCGTACCCCCCCGACCCAACGCTTCGCCTCAATAAAAAACCCGCCCTTTCGGGCGGGTCAAAGAGGCAGCCTGACCGGAGGTCTGGCAGGCCGCAGCTTTTTTCTCGTTATTCAGGGAACGTCTATTCCAGATAACCCGTCGGGTTGACCGGCGTGGCGTCCTTGCGCACTTCGAAGTGCAGTTTCGGGCGCTCGGCGCTGCCGCTCATGCCCGACAGGGCGATTTCCTGACCGCGCCGGACCTTCTCGCCACGCTTCACCCGAAGCGCGCTGGCGTGGCCGTAAACCGTCACCATGCCGTTGTCATGGCGCACCAGAACCGTGTTGCCGAATTCCTTCAGCCCGTCGCCGGCATAGATCACGACGCCGTTTTCGGCTGCCTTGACCGGCGTGCCTGCCGGAACGGCAATGTCGATGCCGTCATTGCGCACGGAACCCGAGGTGCTGCCGAAGTCCGAGATGATTCGACCACGCGCCGGCCAGCGCAGCTTGCCGATGCCGGTCGAGTCCGGCGCAACTTCATTGCTCTGCTTCGCCACGGCGGCAACCTGTGTCTGAGCCTGCGTCGAGGTTTTCACCACCGGTGCAGGATCGCGGGTCGTGGCGCTGGTCGTCGTGCGGTCAACCGTCTTCGGAGCCGCTGCAACTTGCGTCGGCTGGCTCACATTGCCGGACGGGATGGTCAGAATCTGACCGACCTTCAGATAACCATCGGCAAGACCATTGGCCGCCTTGATGTTCGCGACGCTCGCCCCCGTCTTGCGGGCAATGCCGTAAAGCGTGTCGCCCGAAACCACGGTGTAGGAACCGGCAGAAGCCGTCTTGGCCTGCACCGGCGCCGTCTGGCTGTTCGTATTGGCGTTGCTCGCGGCATTGTTCGTTTCAGAACCCTGCGGGCGCGGCTTGGGCCGCGGCGTCTCGCGCAGAACCGCAAGGCGTTCCTGCGGCTCTCTCTGAGGCGTCGGCTCATTGGGAACAGGCTGCGGCGCAGCGGCCTGACGCTGCGTGGCCGCACCATTGTCAGATGCGGCAGCCGGTGCATTGCCCGAATAGGCATAGCTCGGGATCATCAGCGTCTGACCCGTGCGCAGCTGCGATGCGCTGGAAAGATTGTTTGCGCCGAGAATGGCGGCAACCGGCACACCGAACCGGCGCGACAGGTTGAACACCGTCTCGCCTTCGCGCACCGTGATCGTCTGGCCGCCGCCCTGCCCGGTCTGCGCAGGCTGGCGCGTCACCGATCCGGTCGACGTGCGGTCAAGCTGCGGCTGCGCCGGCACGGGCGCTGCGGCAACGCGTGCCGGCTGCGGCTGCGACGGCGCGGGAAGCGCCTGGCGCTGTACGTTGGAAGCGGTCTGATTGGTCAGGTCAACCGGCCTGGTCGCTGCGCGAACCGGTGTGTTGGTCGGCGCGGGCAGAGGCTGGCTGACAGTGCCACCCACGAGACCGTTCGGCCGCGGGCTGGAGCCCTGACGGCTGATCGAACCCGTGTAGGTGGTGTCAACACCGCCGACATCGCCCGGATAGGGCTGGCTGGCAGGGGCCATGGCCACCGCCCGGTTGGTCGACCGTGCATCTGCAAAATCGCTGGACTTGAAGCGGGACACATCGGAACTGCATCCTGCCGCAACGCCGCCCATCAAAATGACAGCGGCTCCGCGCAACATAGCGCGATCGAAACTCCGTGTAATGCAACGCATGTGACTACCCGCGTACCCAATACCTGAACACGGGCAATTAAATCGCGTTAATGTTACTCAGCGGTTAAGCTGCGGGGAGATTTTGAGATGAACGCCCCTCGCCGGGGGCGTCAGATGGCCTCGGCAGCGCTTTTGAAAAGAGGCTGTAACCGCACGTTTTCAAGGTCTGTGCGCTCGAAACGACTGCCAACCTTGGCCAGTTTCGTCATCATCTGCACATCGTCGCCCGGTCCGATTGGCGCGACCATAATGCCGCCGGTGGCAAGCTGGTCGACGAAACGGCGCGGCAATTCATCGAAAGCGGCCCACACGATGATTCGGTCGAACGGCCCGTCGGAGGGTGCGCCTTCGCAACCGTCTGCATGCCGGGCCGACACATTGGTGAGGCCCAGATTCTCCCAGCGCAATTGTGCTTCCACACCAAGCGTCTTGTAACGGTCGAGCGTGAGGACCCGGCCCGCCAGCCTCGCGATCACCGCAGCGGTGAAGCCCGACCCCGTGCCGATCTCCAGCACCCGGTGCCCGGAAGAGAGTTCCAGCGCATCGATGGCCCTTGCCTGCAGGTCGCAGCCTTCTATGGCCTCGCCACAGGCAATCGGCACCATGCGCTGCGACCACGCCGCCGCATACCATTCCGATGGAAGAAAGCCCGCGCGCGGCGTCGCTTCCATGGCGGCAAAGAGCTCCTTGCCGCCAATTCCGCGTGCGCGCATGCGCAGCATGAACGCGGCAAAGCTCTCGCGCTCCTGCCCCGCTTCGTTCATGCCAGAGCCTTGGAAAGCTGGTCACGCACTTCATGCGCCGTCAGGTCGAGATGCAGCGGCGTAACCGAAACATAGCCGTCACGGATCGCCGCCTGATCGCTGCCCTGGCGAATATCGGCCTGCTGGCGGCCGAAACGCAGCCAGTAATAGGGATAGTTGCGCCCGTCGCGGCGCTCTTCCACGTTCAGCCCGTGCACCATCTTGCCCTGTGCGGTCACCAGAGTGCCCTTGGCGTCTTCCGGCGCACAATTGGGGAAGTTGATGTTGATCAGAACGCCTTCGGGCATGGGCCGGTCGATCAGCTTCTTCAGAAGCGGCGGCGCAAGCGCCTCGGCGGTGCCGAAGGGAATGTAGCGGCTTTCGTCGGTGAAGTCGTAGGCCTGGCTCAGCGCAAAGGACGGAATGCCCAGAAGCGTCCCTTCCATCGCACCGGCCACGGTTCCCGAATAGGTCACGTCATCGGCAATGTTGGTGCCGTTGTTGACGCCGGACAGGATCAGGTCCGGCGGCGTGTCCATCACGTGCCGCACGCCCATGATAACGCAATCGGTGGGCGTGCCGCGTAAGGCAAAATGCCTGTCATCGATCTTGCGCATCCTGAGCGGCTCCGACAATGACAGCGAATGGGCAAAGCCCGACTGGTCGGTTTCGGGCGCCACAACCCAGACATCATCGCTCAAAGTGCGGGCGATACGCTCCAGCGTCGCCAGTCCTTCTGCGTGAATGCCATCGTCATTGGTCAACAGAATGCGCAAAGTCTCAATCCTTCGATGCTTCGATTTTCTCCAGGCCGCCCATATAGGGTTTGAGGGCTGACGGTATCGTGACACTGCCGTCCTCATTCTGGTAATTTTCCAGAACCGCGATCAGCGCACGGCCAACAGCCGTTCCCGAACCGTTGAGCGTGTGCACGAAGCGGGTCTGCTTCTCGCCGGCCGCACGGTAGCGCGCATTCATGCGACGCCCCTGGAAATCGCCACAGACCGAGCAGGACGAGATTTCGCGATAGGCATTCTGCCCCGGCAGCCAGACTTCCAGATCGTAGGTCTTGCGCGCGCCGAACCCCATGTCGCCCGTGCACAGAACCATGGTGCGGTAAGGCAGGTCGAGCTTCTTCAGCACGGTCTCGGCACAGGCCGTCATGCGCTCGTGCTCGTCAATCGATGTTTCGGCATCGGTGATCGAGACCAGTTCGACCTTGTAGAACTGGTGCTGGCGCAGCATGCCGCGCGTGTCGCGTCCCGCAGAACCCGCTTCCGAACGGAAGCACGGCGTCAGCGCGGTAAAGCGCAGCGGCAGCTTGTCGCCTTCCAGAATTTCCTCGCGCACGAGGTTGGTGAGCGACACTTCCGCCGTCGGGATCAGCCAGTGATCGTCACCGGCGCGGAACAGGTCCTCGGTGAACTTCGGCAACTGCCCGGTGCCGAACATTGCATCGTCACGCACCAGAAGCGGCGGCTGCACTTCCGTGTAGCCATGCTCCTGCGTGTGCAGGTCGAGCATGAACTGGCCAAGCGCGCGCTCAAGGCGGGCAAGCTGGCCGGATAGCACCGTGAAGCGCGAGCCCGAAAGCTTTGCCGCGCGCTCGAAATCCATCAGGCCGAGCGCCTCGCCGATCTCAAAATGCTCTTTCGACCAGCTGGCGTGCTTCGGCTCGCCATGCCTGCGCACTTCGACATTGTCGTTTTCGTCCGCGCCAACCGGCACGTCTTCGAGCGGGATGTTGGGAACACGCGCCAGCGCATCGTTGAGCGCGGCGTCGTGGCGGCGCTCTTCAGCCTCGCCATCCTGAACGAAACTCTTCAGCTCAGACACTTCGGCCTTCAGCTTCTCGGCGAGGCCCTTGTCGCCGGATGCCATGGCCTTGCCGATTTCCTTGGAGGCGGCATTGCGGCGCTCCTGCGCCTCCTGAAGCTTTGTCAGGTGCTGGCGGCGCGCTTCGTCAAGCGCCAGGAGCTTCCCACTTTCAGGGTCCGCGCCGCGCTTTTTGAGCGCTTCGTCCAGCGCCTGCGGGTTCTCGCGAATCCATTTGATGTCGAGCATGTCTGATTTCCAATCGCGGAGAGATTGCAGTGAACCGCCCCGGGACAGACAGGAAATGACCTGCTGATCTAGGCGGTCGGCTGGTCCGTCTCGCCGGTGTCGTCCTGCGCGTTCGCTTCCTTCTCGCGCTGGCGCTCGACCATGCGGGCGGCCCAGATGGCAATTTCGTAGAGAAGGATGGTCGGAAGCGCAAGGCCGATCTGGCTCACCGGATCCGGCGGCGTGAGGATCGCCGCGGCCACGAAAGCAGCCACGATGGCGTATTTGCGCTTGTCGGCAAGCCCGGTCGAGGTCAGAAGCCCCACCCGCGCCATGAGCGTCGTCACGACCGGAAGCTGGAACACGAGGCCGAAGGACAGGATCAGCGTCATGATCAGGCCGAGATACTCCGAAACCTTGGGCAACAGAGAGATCTGCACCGTATTGTCAGGCCCCACCTGCTGCATGGACAGGAAGAACCACATCACCATCGGCGTGAAGAAGAAATAGACGAGTGCAGCGCCGATCAGAAACAGGATCGGCGAGGCAATCAGGAACGGAATGAACGCGCGGCGCTCGTTGCGGTAAAGCCCCGGTGCGACAAACTTGTAGATCTGCATGGCAATCACCGGGAAGGCGATCACCAGGCCGCCAAACATGGCCAGCTTGATCTGGGTAAAGAAAAATTCCTGCGGCGCGGTGTAGATCAGGTCCACCTTGTCCGCGTCGAGACCGGCCCACTGGGTCGCCCACTGGAACGGAATCACCAGCAGGTTGAAGATCTGCTTGGCGAAGAAGAAGCAGACCAGAAAGGCCACGAAGAACCCTCCGATCGCCCAGATGAGCCGCGAACGCAGCTCGATCAGGTGATCCATCAGCGGGGCGGAAGACTGATCGATGTCGTCGTCTAGTTCGGCGTTCACGACATTAGGCTCCGCTGGTCTTCTTGGTGGCCGGACGCTTCGCCGCGCCCGCCGCAGTGGTCTTGCTGGCGGCCTTCGGCTTGGCCGCCGCTCTCGGCTTTGCAGCCGCCTTCGTCGTCGCCGGCTTTGCAGCGGCCGTCTTGGCTGCCGTGCTTTTGGCTGCCGTGCTCTTTGTCGAAGCAGCCTTCGTCGACGCCGCCTTTGTTGAAGTAGCCTTCGGCGACGTCTTGGCAGACGTGGACTTCGCCGGAGCCTTGACGGCTCCAGCCTTCCCCTCGCCCGGCATGCGGGTTGCCCCGGCCTTGGCCGGTTCCGCCGCATGCGTCTCGGTCGAGGCCGGAGGCCCTGACTTCGCCGCCTGCGGCTTCATGGCCTCATCCAGCCCGGAACGAATATCACGTCCCACCTGCTCCAGAGGGTTCAGGTGCTTCTTGATCTCGTTGCGCGGATCGAGCTTGCGCGCGTCGTCCACGATAGACTTCACGTCATCAAGCTCGGCTTCCTGCAGCGCTTCATCGAACTGCTTGCGGAAATCGCCAGCCATGCTGCGCAATTTGGACGTCGTGCGCCCGAATGAGCGCAGCATACGCGGCAAGTCCTTCGGCCCGACCACGACGATCAGGACGATGGCGATCACCATGATTTCGGGCCAGCCAAGATCAAACATAAGTCACCGGAAAGAGGGGCAGGAAGTTTATCCGCAGCGCATCAGCGCCGAATCAGCCGGACTTCTTCTTGTTCGGCTTGCTTGCGTCCTTCACCGGCTCGTCAGCCTGATGCTCGACCGTCTTGGTCGTGTCCTCGTCATCGTCGGACATGCCCTTCTTGAAGCTTTTGATGCCCTTGGCCATGTCACCCATCAGCTCGGGGATCTTGCCGCGACCAAAGAGGAGCAGCACCACGACGAGCACGATGAGCCAGTGCCAGATTGAAAAGGAACCCATGATCAGTCTCTTTCACCAATTGCCATTGATTTGATTTATGCGCTTTCGCCCGATTGTTCAAACGATTGTCTCGCAAACACAAGCACATCGCTCGGGACGACATTCAGCCATATATCGCGCACGCCCGGCTCCAGATGTCCACAGCGCACACGCGCCCGGACATGATGATCCGCGCCGGGAATGGCGAGTTCGAGAAATTCCACCACGCCGAGGAACCGGCGCGAGATGATGCGGGCAGGCACGGCCCCGCCCTTCTGGTCCACCTGGAAGCCGGAAAGGCGCACCGCGACCGTTGCCGCAGCCCCCTCTTCCAGCCCATCGGCGGGAAAACGTCCAAGCGGCGTTTCCACCGCGCCTGCATGAACCCGCCCCTCGAATTCGTTGATCTCGGAGAAGAAACCCGCAACGAAAAGATCGGCAGGACGATGATAGAGTTCTTCGGCAGTGCCCACCTGCACCAGCCCGCCATCCTTGAGCAGGGCGATCCGGTCGCCCATGCGCATGGCTTCCTCGGCGTCATGCGTCACCACAACCGCCGTGGCGCGGCTCTGGCGCAGGATCGCAAGCGTTTCGGCGCGCACATTGTCCTTCAGGCGCGAATCGAGCCCGGAAAATGGCTCGTCCATCAGGAGAACCGCCGGACGCGGCGCAAGCGCGCGCGCAAGCGCAACACGCTGCTGCTCACCGCCCGACAGCACATGTGGATAGGCGTCGGCATAGCCGTCGAGCCCGACACGCTCCAACGCGTTCATCGCCTCCTGCCGCGCCTCGCCGCCCGACAGGGCTGTCAGGCCAAAGCGCACATTGTCGAGAATCGTCAGATGCGGAAACAGCGCGAAATCCTGGAACACCAGGCCGATGGAGCGTTTCTCCGGCGGCAGGAAGACATCCGGCCCCGCAATCTCCCGCTCATTGAGGAATACCTGCCCGGCGCGCTGCGCCTCGATGCCGGCGGCAATGCGCAGAAGCGTCGTCTTGCCGGAGCCGGAAGGCCCCAGAAGGCACAGCACCTCGCCCGGCTCGGCTGAAACCGAAACATCGCGCAGCGTCTGCCCGCCCGAAGCATAGGAATGGCTGATGTTCTTGAAGGAGAGACGCGCCGCAAAGCTGACGCCGGCTGTCCTGCGCGCCGAACTTTGCTTCTTACTGTCCATGCACCGGTATCCCTGGATGGATCGCAGGCGGCCCCTGTCCCGCGGACCTTCCGTCAATCATCCTCTGCGAGCGGTGTCAACAGACCGAGCTCTTCCAGATCGATATCCGTCAACGGATCTTCATCTTCTGTGAGTTCATCGGGATCTGTCATGGGCTGGGGAACGGCAAAATTGGCCGGCATGCGGGCGGAAAGCAGCCCCGCGCCCTTCAACTCTTCGATCCCCGGCAGATCACGCAGTTCCGCCAGACCGAAATGGTCGAGAAATTCCGTGCTGGTTCCGTAGGTTACGGGCCGTCCGGGCGTGCGGCGGCGACCGCGCATCTTCACCCAGCCCGTCTCCAGCAGAATGTCGAGCGTGCCCTTGGAGGTCTCGACACCACGGATTTCTTCGATCTCTGCCCGCGTCACCGGCTGGTGGTAGGCGATGACCGCGAGCATCTCGAGCGCGGCGCGCGACAATTTGCGCTGCTGGACCGCATTGCGGCTCATCAGGAAGGAAAGATCGCTCGCCGTGCGAAACACCCAGCAATCTTCCACGCGAACCAGATTGATGCCGCGCTTTTCATAGTCGCTGCGCAGTGCTTCCAGCGCCTCGGCAACATCCGTACCCTGTGGAAGCCGCTCGACCAGCGCCCGCTCGGGCACCGGTTCGGCGCTGGCAAAGATGATCGCTTCGACCATGCGCTTGGCTTCCACCAGATGCGGCGAAACAGACTTGCTCTCTTCCCTTTCCTCATCGCCATCATTGGCGACAAACGGAACCACATTGCTGTTTTCAGTCATCATAGCCCTCGAAGAGGCTGGCGGGAGCCTTCTTGCCCGTGCGCATATAGATGGGCGCAAAAGCCTCCTGCTGCCGGATTTCCAGTGCGCCTTCGCGCACCAGCTCCAGCGAAGCGGCAAACGAACTGGCCGTCGCAGTCGCCCGCTCCTCGGCATTGGTCATGTAACGGATCAGAAAATGATCGAGCGCCGTCCAGTCGCCAAAATCACCGATCATCCGCACCAGAATGTCGCGCGCCTGCTTCAGGGACCAGACGCCGCGCTTGGCGATGCGCACATTGGTCACCGCGCGCCGCTGGCGCTGCGCAGCATAAGCGGTCAGAAGATCATAGAGCGAAGCGGAGAAAGCGCTCTGCTTCTGCACGATCACCGGCTCGGGCATGCCGCGCGCAAACACATCCCGGCCAAGCCGGTTGCGGTTCACGAGCCGCGCTGCCGCATCACGCATCGCCTCAAGCCGTTTCAGGCGAAACTGCAGAAGGGCCGCCATCTCCTCACCCGTCGGCTCTTCGTCCTCGGGCTTCTTGGGGATCAGCAGGCGCGATTTCAGATAGGCAAGCCAGGCCGCCATCACCAGATAGTCGGCGGCCAGCTCCAGGCGCATCTTGCGCACCTGTTCGATGAAGGCGATGTACTGCTCGGCGAGCGCCAAAACGGAAATGCGCGCCAGATCCACCTTCTGTGTACGCGCCAGATGCAGCAACAGATCGAGCGGGCCTTCAAAGCCCGCCACATCGACCGTCAGCGCAGGCTCCGACACCCCGTGATCATCGGGTTTGTCGTCCCACAGCTTCTCCATGGGAGCCGGTTTGACGGCTGTCTTTTCAGCACTCTGCGCCAAGCGTTGTGGTTCCTATCATCAGGCGACCGCCGCGAAGCATTGCTCGAATTCCGCCCGCGCGGCCAATTCTTCAGTGTCGTCACCCGGTGTCAGGTACGCCATGGCGCGGTTCGCACGCTCTAGGCTCTTGCCCGACAATTCCGGCGCTTTTTCGGCGACGGCCTTCATTTCCGGCATGATGCCGTGACAGTGAAGGACGAGATCACAGCCTGCCGCAAGGATTGCTTCCGCACGATCCGAGAAATCCCCAGAAAGTGCGTGCATCGAGACGTCATCGCTCATCAAAAGCCCGTCAAAGCCGATTTCGCCGCGAATGATCTCCTGCACCACCTTCTCGGAAGTGGTCGCCGGACGCTCAGCATCGATGGCGTGGAAAACGATATGCGCGGTCATGGCCATGGGCAGATCGGCAAGCGCCTTGAACGGCACGAAATCATGCGCGCGCAGCTCGTCCAGCGAGGCCGTCACCTCCGGCAGCGCCTTGTGGCTGTCGCAGAACGCGCGCCCGTGACCGGGCACATGCTTCATCACCGGCAGCACGCCCCCGGCCATCAGGCCGTCACTGGCCGCGCGTCCGAGCGCAATCACCGCCTCTGGATCATGCGCATAGGCGCGGTCGCCGATCACGTCATGCGCGCCGGCAATCGGCACATCGAGAACCGGCAGACAGTCAGCGGTAATGCCGTAGCGCTTAAGGTCCATCGCGTGCAGACGCGACATCAGCCAGGCAGCGCGCACGCCGGCCTCAGGATCCCTGTCGTAAATCCTGCCAAGCTCCGAAGCCGTCGGATAATTGGCGGCCATGGGCGGTCGCAGCCGCTGCACCCTTCCGCCTTCCTGATCGATGAAAACCGGCGCATCCGGCCGCCCGACACTGTCGCGCATGGAGGCGACAAGGTCACTCAGCTGCCCGGCCTCCGCGATATTGCGCGCGAAGAGGATGAACCCCCAGGGACGCTCGTTTCGATAGAAGGCGATTTCGTCCGCCGTCAGCTTGGTCCCGGTCGCACCGAGGATCATGGATTTTGATTCGCTCATGCCCACAGGATAGCCGGGCGCACGAATCTGGAAAAGAAAACAAAAAACCGCCGCGCAATGGCGGCGGTTTTGACTGGAGTGTCTGCGAAACCTACTTCGAGACGAAGCAGCTTCCGCCAGCCGATTTCAGCTGCGAGCAGAGACGGATTGCATCGTCCTTCGAAGAAGAAGGAATGCGCACACGATAGTAAGTGCCCTTCCCTGCGATCTCCGCCTTGACGATGTTCACGCCCTTGCCGGTCAGCAGGTTCCCGTAGCGCTGCGCCATGTCCTGATAGGATTTTTGCGCCGCTTCCACGGTCGGCTGCGAAGAAATCTGCACCGACCAGCCATCCGTACCGGTGGTTACCGGTGCGGGAGCCGGAGCCTGTGCGACAGGCTGCGTCGGCTGGCTCGGGGCTGCGGCCACCTGCGAAGACTGCTGCTGTGCAGCTGGCTGCTGCGGCGCCGCCGGCGCTGCAGGCCGCGATGTCGGCACCGGCGCCTGCACATTCGGGGCGGCGGCCGTTTCGCCGGCACCCGTCTGGGCTGTGCCGGAAACAGGCGCATTCTCACCGGCTGCCGCCAGCCTTGCGTCAGGCGCAACCTCTTGTGCATTGCCGGTCGCAGCAGGCGCGCCCGCCGTTTCCGTCGCCGTCTGCACCGGAGCTTCCGGCTCGCGCGGAACAATCGTTCCGTCGGGACGAACCACCATGGTGCGCACGCGACGCGGGGTCATCGCCGTCACCGGCTCACTGGTCGGCGCTGCGGTGTCACCTGCATTCGGATCAAGACGTTCTTCCGACTTCGGTGCGGCAAGCGGAACCTCGACGGGCTCCTCTGCCGTGGACACCAGGCGCTCCTGCGCGGGATCGCTGTCCGTCTCACCACCGGTCACGCGCTGATAGACCTGATTGTCCTGATTCGGGACCTGCTGGCCGCCCGGGTTTTCAGGCTTCACCTTGACCGGATCATTGTCCGCGCGAACGACCGCCGGGGCCGTGTTGTCATCGCCGCCACCGGATCCCAGTGCGAAGAAGGCAATCGCGCCAACCACGGCAACACCACCAACCGCAGCCGCGATCAACGTGTTGCGACGGCTCTTGAGCGGGTTGGAGCGCGAGGCCGCAGCCGCAGCAGCTGCCGCTGCGGGCGCTGCCGCCTGTTCTGCCGGCGTAAATTCGTCGACGGGCTCGTCCCAGGGCGTCATGGCCGGGGCAAATCCATCCGCAGCTTCCGCACGACCGGAAACCGCCGCACCGGCATCCCTGCCCGCAGCGAAATCATCGTCGAACTCGCCGGTTTCGGCAAAGCTGTCGGCAAAGGCCGTCTCGAAGTCGAAATCGTCCTGCGGACGCCGCGGCTCATCGCCCTCAAGGGCAGCTGCGGCATAGGCGTCCCTGGGAATGGACGATGCCGGCGTTTCCTCGGCCGCGCTTCTGGTCTCTGCACGCTCGGGCAGGCTCTCGCTATCGCCGAAAGCACGCGCCAGCGCCAGTTCCAGATCATCCGCCTCGGCTGCCGGCGCATGCTCCGGCTCGCTCACGAATTCCGGGATGTGGGCGGAATCGGTAACGGGAACGCGCTCATTGCCGGGAACATCGACCGTATCGATGAACGGCGTGCTGGCTTCGCTGCCGCCACCATAGCTCACATTCGGCTGCGGTTCTTCAGGCTGCTGCCAGAACGGAATCGACGATGCCGGTGTGGTCTCGGTTGCCTCGGGCGCGACTGGCTCATGCGTCTCGACAGACTGGAGAGCCTCGGGCGCTCCAAAATCAAGATCACCCCAGTCGAAGCTCGTTTCGGGGGTCGGTTCTCTCTGCGGCTCCATGACGGGTTCCGCCACCTCCTCTTCCGCAAGAGCCCCCGCAGTCAGTTGCTGTTCGAGACTGGCCGCAAAATCATGGTCATCGCCGGCCATGTCTGCATCGACAGTACCAGACTTTTCAGCCCCCTGCGCAACGGAATTTGCGAAGGCCTGAGGCGAAAGATAGGGATCTGCACCGCCCGAAACCCGAACGGCGTCGGCAAGAGCCGCCGAAATGTCGGTGGCTGGCGGCACGTCGAATTCGGAGATTGTCGATGCAACATCCCCGGCAACGGCATCCGCCGCATCCGTGTCCTCAGAAGGCATGCTTGCCCAGGCGTCGGGCTCCGGGAACATGTCCTCGTCCTCAACGCCCGCTCCAGTGGGAGTGGCGGAAGACGTGATGTCGGTCTCGACCGTCTGCTCTGGCTGCACGTCCATGGGTTGCGTGACCATGGGCTGGGAGTGCATGGACTGTGTGTGCAGGGGCTGTGCGTGCACGTAACGCGTATCGGCCGCGTCTGATTCGACCGGCTGAGCGGATACGTCGCTCACCTGCCAATTGTCGGCTGCAAGCGAAGCTTCAAGATCATTGTCGAGCTGTGCAAAATCGCTCTCATCGAACGTTACGACCGGCTCCTCGGCTGGCTCCGGCGCGCTTTCCTCGATGGGCTGCTGCTCTTCCGCAGCGAAGGACGCAAACTCACGGGCGCTCGCATCAATGTCGAACTCGGAAAAATGCTGTTCGATATCGTGCGGGTCAAAAGCCGGAGGCGCTTCATGGCCCTGACGGGCCTCGGGAGCCTCGGGCGCTGCAAACGCATCGTGCTGCGAAACCTGCTCCGGCTCCTGAGCAGCGGCCACCGGCTCGCGCTCCATGGAAGGTTCAAACGACGGTTCAGGCTCTGCCATGGATGCGGCCGGGGAAGCGGAAACGTCTGCCGACACGGCTTCCTCCCCGGGCTCGAGGCGCATTTCGCTCTCAAAGCTCGCCGCAAAGGTCTCGTCGAGTTCATTTGCCATGTCGGAGGCAAGATCCACTTCGGGCTCCTGCTCCATCGCTCCGGGCTCTTCAGCCGCTGGCGGCGCTTCGAAGCGCCAGTCCTGCGTCTGCATTTCCGGACGGCTGTGGTCTTCGGCCGGTTCTTCGCGAACCTCGTCGGAAAACTCCGCCAGGTCGCCCAGCAGCTCGTTCTCAAGCTCGAGGGCGAGATCATCGCCCTCCTGCCCTGCTGCATTGCCAGAATCCTCGGCGCGCCGTGGATCATGCCCCATAATGCGGGTCAGTTCCGCAAACGGGTCATCATCAGCAAAAACGGCGCTATCCGCACGTTGGTTCGGGCTATGATCTGCCATACCTTTTTCCGCACTCACACTCGGTAGACGCCCGCGACGTCATACAATTGTCGGGTACCAGCGCAATGTGGGCAAAAGGTGACAGACGATCGCACCCCTTTCGGGATGAGATTAGCGCATCTCTGAAGGCGCCTCGGCCCCGATCAACGCAAGTCCGGATGTGAGTACATCACGAACTGCCTGCACCAGACCCAGTCTGGCGTAGGTCAATTCTGGATCGTTAACCTTAACAAAACGTAAGTCGTCTGTCTCGCTGCCGCGATTCCACTGAGCGTGGAAGAGGCTCGCCAGGTCGTAGAGGTAGAATGCCAGCCTGTGCGGCTCCATCGCCTGGGCTGCACTTTCGACCAGACGCGGGTACTCGGCGAGCTTGCGTACAAGCGCCATTTCGCCCTCGTCGGAAAGCTTCGAAAGCTGCGCCTTCATCTCCTCGCGGCCGAATTCCGCAATGCCCAGCTGGTCGCTCGCCTGGCGGAAAGCCGAGTGGCTGCGCGCAGATGCATACTGCACGTAAAAGACCGGATTGTCCTTGGACTGCTCGGTCACCTTCTGGAAGTCGAAGTCGAGCGGCGCATCGTTCTTGCGATAGAGCATCATGAAACGGATCGGATCACGCCCGACCTCGTCCACCGCCTCGCGCAGGGTCACGAACTCGCCTGCCCGCTTGGACATGCGCACCGGCTCGCCGCCACGGAACAGCTTCACGAGCTGGCAAAGCAGCACCGTCAGCTCCACCTTGTCTTCGGCCAGCGCCCGCGCCACGGCCTGAAGCCGCTTCACATAACCGCTGTGATCAGCGCCCAGCACATAGATCATATGCTCGAAGCCACGATCCAGCTTGTCCTTCATATAGGCCACGTCGGCGGCAAAATAGGTGAAGCTGCCATCCGACTTCATCAGCGGACGATCAATGTCATCGCCCACTTCGGTGGAGCGGAACAGGGTCTGCTCGCGGTCTTCCCAGTCTTCCGGCTTCTGCCCCTTCGGCGGCGGCAGCTTGCCCTTGTAGACATGGCCCTTCATGGTCAGATCGTTGATCGCGGAACGGATCGCCCCGCCATTGCCCTCATGCAGCGAACGTTCGGAGAAGAACACGTCGTGGCGGATGTTCAGCGCGGCGAGATCGTCGCGGATCATCTGCATCATGCTCTCGACCGTCCTGTCCTTGACGATCACCATCGCGTCTGCGGACGGCATTTCCAGAAGCCGGGTGCCATATTCGTCCGCCAGCGCCTTGCCGACCGGCTTCAGGTAATCGCCCGGATAGAGACCTGCGGGGATTTCGCCGATGTTCTCGCCAAGGGCCTCGCGGTAGCGCACCATGACCGACTGGCCGAGCACGTCGATCTGCACGCCCGCATCGTTGATGTAGTACTCGCGCACCACGTCATAACCGGCGAAATCGAGCAGATTGGCCAGCGCATCGCCAACCACCGCGCCGCGGCAATGGCCCACATGCATCGGGCCGGTCGGGTTGGCCGACACATATTCCACGTTCACCTTCTCGCCCCTGCCGAGCTGCGAACGGCCATAATTCGTGCCCAGGTCGAGCATTTCGCCAAGCCGCGCCTGCCAGAAGCTGTCGCTCAGCTTCAGGTTCACGAAGCCAGGACCGGCCACGGAGGCAACCGCCACATCCGGATCGGCCTCGAACGCCTTGGCGATCTTCTCGCCCAGCGCGCGCGGATTGTCGCCAACGGCCTTCGCCAGCACCATGGCTGCATTGGTCGCCACATCGCCATGGCTGGCGTCTCGCGGCGGCTCCACGGCAACGCGCAAAAGGTCAAGCGGCTCACCGTTGCTGGCCTGCAGGCCAAGGGCTTCAATGGTCTTTGCGACCCGATCCGAAAAATCGGCGAAAATGTTCATGGACGATGTCCTGAAAAAGGTTCGGTTGAAAGGTACCGTCCGCCCGGTGGCGGAATTGCGGTTGGCACTAGCTCAATTCAGGAGTCTGGTCAAACAGACGTCGATGTTCCTTCACCGCGTAGGTGTCGGTCATGCCGGCCAGAAAATCGGCCACATGCCGCGCCTTTTCAGCGTCTTGCGCCACATCCAGCCCCTCGCGCCAGCCCTCCGGCATTTGGCGTGGATTGTCGAAATAGGCGTCGAACAGGTCCTTCACGATGCGGTCGGCATTGGCCCGCACCGCCACAACCGTCTCATGCCGGTAGAGATTGGCGTAAAGGAAGCGCTTCAGCTCCTTTTCATCCGCCGCCATGCCGTCGGAGAAGGCCACAATCGTCTGTCCCGCATCGTGCACATCGTCCGCATTCGCGGGCTTCAGTTCTTCCAGACGCTGCCTTGACGCCACGATCACATCCTCGACCATCACCGTGATCTGCCGGCGCATCAGCTCATGCCCGCGCCGCACCGGATCGAGATCGGGATAGCGTTCCTCAACCGCGCTCAGAATTCTTCCCGGCAGGCCAACGCCCGCCATCATGTCGAGCGTGAGCAGGCCCGAGCGCAAACCGTCATCGATGTCATGCGCGTTATAGGCAATGTCGTCGGCAATGGCCGCGCACTGGGCCTCGATGCCCGCATAGCGCGCCAGCTCCAGATCGTGCCGCGCCACATAATCCAGAATGGGCTGCGGCACCGGCCCCTCGAGCCCCCTGCCCTGTGCATCCATCAGCGGGCCATTGTGCTTCACCAGCCCTTCCAGCGTTTCCCAGGAAAGGTTCAACCCGTCGAACTCGGCATAGCGGTTCTCAAGTTCCGTCACGATCCGCAGCGACTGTGCGTTGTGATCAAACCCGCCCCAGCGCGCCATGCATTCGTCGAGCGCATCTTCGCCCGTATGGCCGAATGGCGTGTGGCCGAAATCGTGAACCAGCGCGATGGCTTCCGCCAGATCCTCGTCACAGCACAGCGCCCGCGCCAGAGCACGGGCGATCTGCGCCACCTCGATGGAATGGGTCAGCCGCGTGCGGTAATGGTCGCCCTCATGGGCGATGAAAACCTGCGTCTTGTGCTTCAGCCGGCGAAAAGCGGTCGAATGGATGATCCTGTCGCGGTCACGCTGGAAAGGTGTTCGTGTCGGGCTTTCCGGTTCTGGAAAAAGCCGCCCGCGCGAGGCCGCCGGGTCCGTGGCGTAAACCGCCCTTGGCCGATACCCGAAGCCGATGTCCCGCAAACCCTGTTCACTGTTCATGATCCGCCACACCGTTGGGGCAGACCGTTTCAGGCCTGCCGCTGTTGCTGTTTCAACCCCAACCGCACCACTCGGACAAACCCGACTGCGTTGCTCAGGTTGACTTGCCGCCTGCGGCTTCATACCTATTCAATGAACACGAACGCAAGGTGACCGTCAGGACAACCACCATGGGCATGGACGCGGGAACGGAAATGAAGAGCGTTGAACTGACCGAGGCTGCGGCCCGGCGCATTACCAGCATCCTCAAGGACGAGCCGGGCAAGATCGCCCTGCGCGTGTCCGTCGAGGGCGGCGGCTGCTCCGGTTTCTCCTATGCATTCGACCTGGTCGGTGAGCGCAATGAGGACGACCACGCCATCGAGCGGGACGGAGCCACCGTCCTGATCGACGATCTTTCGCTGGTCTATATGGGCGGCTCGGTCATCGACTTTGTCGACGATCTGATCGGCCAGTCCTTCCAGATCAGAAACCCGAACGCCGTCGCCTCCTGCGGCTGCGGAACCAGTTTCTCCATCTGATCCAAAAATCCCTTTCAGAAAAAAAGCGTCGCGCCCCCTGCGCGGCGCTTTTTTTCGTGCGCATTTTCCGGCGCATTCTTTCCGTGGGCGCTCTGTCACAGCCAAAACCCGATTGACGCAGAGGCTGAACCCGTTACAAGGGCGACCGCCTCAATGAGGTATTTTTATTCAAGTATATATTTGTTTTAAAAGGATATTTCATGAACAGACGAGATATGGCGGGGCTTCTTGTACTCCCCGCATTGCTGGCCTCAATGCACACACCCGCCCGCGCCGACGATCAGGCTCCGAAGGCCGATTATCAGCGGGTCCAGCCGCTCCTCGACACGAAGAGCACCATCCTTGATCAGAAGCTCATCTACCCGAATGGCGAGGCCGAGCTGAAGGCGGTCGTGGTCACGCTGATGCCGGGCGAGGAAACCGGGCGTCACATGCACACGGTTCCCCTGTTCGGTCACATTCTGGAAGGAGAACTCGCCATCCAGTACGAAGGCGAGGAAGAGAAGACCTTCAAGGCCGGCGACAGCTTCATCGAAGCGCTCAACACCTGGCACAATGGCCGCGTGGTGGGCGACAAGCCGGCCCGCATTCTCGCCGTCTTCATCGGCAACGCAGAAACGCCGCCCGTCATCCGCCCCTGACGGCGCGCGGCCCCGACCATTTTGCGTCTTCGGGAGCAAGCCCCCGAAGACGCGTGCGGCTTACGCTTCGTTCTCGCCCCCGACCTCTTCAGGCAGGATCAGGTTAAGGACGATGGCCAGGAATGCCGCCGGCAACAGGCCGGAGGTCAGCAGGATCTGCGCCGTCTTCGGCAGGTGCTGGAGTGCTGCCGGCTCCATCTGAAGCCCGAGCCCGACCGAAAGCGACACGGCGAAGATCACCATGTTGCGGCGGTTCCAGTTCACTTCCGAAAGCATGTTGATGCCCGCTGCCGCAACCATGCCGAACATCACGATCACGCCGCCACCCAGCACCGTGATCGGCACGGTCGAGATGATTGCGCCCACCTTGGGGATCAGACCGCAGACGATCAGGAAAATCGCGCCGCAGGTCACCACATGCCGGCTCATCACGCCCGTCATCGAGATCAGGCCGACATTCTGGCTGAACGAGGTGTTCGGCAGACCGCCGAAAATGCCGCCAATGGCTGTTCCAAGACCATCCGCATAGGTCGCACCGGAGATTTCCTTCTCCGTCGCCTCACGGCCCGCACCACCCTTGGTGATGCCCGACACGTCCCCCACGGTCTCGATGGCCGAGATGACCGCCATGAAGCACATGCCGATGATTGCGGGCGCAGCCAGTTCAAAGCCCCATTTGAAGGGAACGGGAACCGCCACCCAGGATGCATTGCCAACATTGGAGAAGCTCACCATCCCCATGGCAAGCGCCACCACATAGCCGGCGATGAGCCCCAGAAGCACGGCTGCAATCGACCACATGCCGCGCGCGAAGAATTTTAGCAGAAGCGTCACGACAACCACGACCAGCGCCACGCTCCAGTTCTGAAGGCTGCCATATTCCGGCTTGCCGATCAGCGGCACGCCGCCTGCCGAATACTGGATGCCCACCTGAATGAGCGACAGGCCGATCATGAGAACAATCAGGCCGGTCACCAGCGGCGGCAGCGCAAAGCGCAGGCGTCCGACAAAGCTGCCCAGGAAGAAGTGGAAAATGCCGCCGATCACGACACCGCCCATCAGCGCGCCCATGGCGGCCACGCCCTGCCCGGCCACGACCGGGATCATCACCGGCAGAAAGGCGAAGCTCGTGCCCTGCACGATCGGCAGCCTTGCGCCCACCGGGCCCATGCCAATTGTCTGAAACAGCGTCGCGATGCCCGCAAACAGCATCGCCATCTGGATCATGTAGATCAAATTCGGAAAATCGGGCGAGTTGGAGCCAAAACCGAAACCGGCCGCTCCCGCCACGATAATGGCCGGCGTGACGTTCGAAACGAACATCGCCAGCACATGCTGAATGCCCAGCGGCACCGCCTGCATCAGCGGTGGCGTATAATCTGGATTGCTCAAATCGGCCCGCGATAAAGCATCGCCGGCGCGCTCCATTGTCTGTGTCATTTCGTTCCCCGGTTGTGTTTCAGATTTTCTGAAATCTTTTCTTGAAATCATCGGGCACAATGGGGCGCGCAACTATCTATAATTTTTTGAAAGACAGACACGGATTCAAACAGTAAGCGTCCGCAACATTGAAGCTTTTCGCGAAGGAAATTCTTCAGCTTTTTCTGTTTGGATCGCCTTGTTCCCAGCCCTGACCGGACCGGGCTCACATGAGCCCGGTCCCACCGTTCAAAATCAATGCCAGCCCGCGGAAAGACGCCGAACGCCTGATGCTGCCACTCCAAGCCCTCAAGAGATCCGCTCGCTACGCGTTGATCCGGGCCGGCCTGGAAGGTTCAGCCATTGCCCTAAGGACAGGCCTGCCATCGAAAACGCCGGCACGCGGCGTCATCTTCGCCCTGCATCACGTGGATCCGCAGACGCCGCCAGGCTGGACGCCCAATGCGTGGCTCAGCATCACGCCCGCTTTTCTTGAAGAAGCGATCAACGCCGCGCGCATGCAGGGGCTCATCCCCATCGCGCTCGAAGACCTGCCCGAACGCCTGGCCGACGAGAGCGACACACGCCGCTATGTTTCTTTCACGCTCGATGACGGTTATCGCGACAATGCCCGCTTTGCCGCGCCCGTGTTCCAGCGTCACGGCATTCCCTACACGATCTTCATCACCTCGGGCTTCGTCGAGCGCAGCCGCTCGATCTGGTGGAAGACGGCGCAGGAAATCACCATGCGCTGCGAGACGGTCGACCTCTCGCGCATCGGTATCAATGAGCGCGCGAGCGCCGGCACCCGCATGGCCAAGATTGCCCTGTTCGACCGGCTGTCGGGTCTCGTGACGGATGCGCAGGACGAAGACGCGGCAATCGCGCTGCTGGACGATCTTGCGCTGGCCCACGGCGTCAATCCGCTGGAGATCACCGAACGCCTTACCATGAGCGCGGATGAGCTTGCTGCTCTTGCAGGCGATCCGCTTGCCCGTTTTGGCGTACACACGCTGACCCACGCCAATCTGCGCAAGGTCGATGACGCCCGCCTCCATCAGGAGCTTTCCGCCTCCGCCTCGAAGCTTCGCGGCTATGTAGGTGCCTCTCCCACGACCTTCGCCTATCCCTATGGCTATCCGTCCGCCGTCGGCGCACGTGAAATCGCCGCCGTCGAACAGGCGGGCTTTGCCGCTGCGGTCACCACGCAGCCCGGTCTGCTCTCGCCCGGCGCACGCGACGCGCTCGCAGCACTGCCCCGTGTCTCGCTCAACGGGTTCTATCAGCGCCGCCGCTATGTCGAGGCGCTTCTCTCCGGTCTGCCCTTCCGCCTGCGAGGCAACCCGGCCGCGCAATAGAGCGCGCAAGGCATGGTCTGTCAGTATCCTGCACAAGGCGGTTGCGGCCCCTTCCCGTCCAACCTAAGAAGAGGTTGAGCTGTGGAAGGGCCCCCATGAAGATCGCTACCTGGAACATCAACGGCGTCAAGGCGCGCATCGACAATCTGCTGCACTGGCTCAGCGAGTCCAGCCCGGACATCGCCTGCCTGCAGGAGATCAAATCCGTCGACGAACTGTTCCCGCGCGAGGCCATCGAGGCGCTCGGCTACAATGTCGAGACCCATGGCCAGAAGGGCTTTAACGGCGTCGCCATTCTTTCCAAACTGCCTTTCGACGAGGTCAACCGCCGCCTGCCCGGTGATGACAGCGACGAACAGGCCCGCTTTATCGAAGGCGTCTTCTCCACCGACAAGGGCGTTCTCAGGGTCGTGTCGCTCTACCTGCCAAACGGCAACCCCGTCGACACCGAGAAATTCCCCTACAAACTTGGCTGGATGGAGCGGCTCGAGCGCTGGAGCGCAGAGCGCCTGAAACTCGAAGAGCCGCTCGTTCTTGCCGGCGACTACAACGTCATTCCCGAGCCCGAAGATGCGAAAAACCCGGACGCCTGGGTGGGTGACGCCCTGTTCAGGCCCGAAAGCCGCCAGGCCTTCCGTCGTCTCGGCGCACTCGGCTTCACGGACGCACTGCGCGCCGTCAATGATCAAGCCGGCGTCTACACATTCTGGGATTATCAGGGTGGCTCCTGGCAGAAGAACAACGGCATCCGCATCGATCACCTGATGCTGTCGCCAGAGGCGGCAGACCATCTGGGAACCGTCACGGTGGAAAAGCACACGCGCGGCTGGGAGAAGCCGTCCGATCACGTGCCCGTGGTTGTCAATCTGAAGCTCAACCCCGCCTGAGGCAAACGCCCCGCATTCTGCCCCTTGGGGTCCAGCCCCTCAAAGCCGCTTGATGGCCCGCGCCGCGCTTGCGTGCTATCATTTGCGGGTTATGGGCATGTTCCGGTCCTTCCCGGTCGTCGCACTGGCGACAACACTCTGCCTGCCGGTCGCAGCATCTGCTGCGCCCGAATGTGCGTGCCGCGCCAATGGCAAGACCTTCGCGCAGGGCGAAACGGCCTGTCTGGCAATGCCGGACGGCCCGCGCCTCGCGCGCTGCGAGATGGTGCTCAACAATTCTTCATGGAAGGTTCTGGATCGCCCCTGCGTTGAGACGGCAAGGCTTCCAGAGAAACTGTCTGATCCGACAGTCACGCGGCTCAGCGCCGCAACCAGCGGGAAATAGCCCCGCCGGGTTTCATGCTTCAGTCGAAGCCGTTTTCGCGCAGATCATGCGCCAGTGCGATTGCCGTGCGGCGATCCGATTCGCCGGCCAGCGCAAAGGCCTGCTCCTGCATACCGCGGATCCAGCCCACGTCGTTTGGTGCCGCATGGTCGAGCGCAGCGGTCATCATCGCCAGCCCCTTCACCACGCGCCCGCTCTCGAACAGGATGTGTCCGAGCATCGCCTGCGCGCCGGAATGGCCCTTTTCAGCAGCCAGCTGGAACCAGCGGGCGGCCTGCTGCACGCTCTGTGCAACGCCCTCGCCGTTCAGGAACATTCTGCCGACCTGATACTGCGCCTCGGAATTGCGATAGGTCGCAGCCGCACGCATGAAATGTTCCTGCGCGGCCAGCGGATTGGCGCGGATCGGGCTGTCGGGAATGCCAGCCTTGAGATATTTGCCAAGCGCCACAAGCGCATCGGAAATGTAGGTCTCGTCGGGGCTGCCCGGACGCACTTCCTGCTGCGCAACCGCAGAGAAGAACTTGAAGGCTTCGTAGTCGTTGCGCGCAACGCCATCGCCTTCGGCATACATGCGCGCCAGTTTCCAGCGCGCGCCGACCTGACCGTTTTCAGCGGCGTAGCGGTAGGCCTCGACGGCTTCCTGCTTTTCGCCGCGCTTGTAGGCAGAGAAGCCGAAGCGGAACACGGCCCACGGGCTGCGCTTCTCCGGCTCCTGGATCACGGCGTTCTCGTCGAGCGCGTAAGCGGCTCCCGGTAGCGCCACGAAGGACGCTACCAGGCCGGCAAGAACAGCTGTTTTCCCTGCTTCAAATATCCGCATAACAGTGCGTTTCTTTCTTAGCCCCGGGATGGGTCACCGCGCCATCGCGAGCCGGACCAACCGTCTGGGCATACTTCCAGATCGCGCCCGACTGATAGTCTGTCTCACGCGGTTTCCAATCCTTGGCGCGCTCTGCGAGTTCTTCATCGCTGAGCGCCACGTCGATCGTGCCGTCAACGGCATTGATCGTGATCATGTCGCCATCCTTCAGCAGACCGATCGGTCCACCGACCGCAGCCTCAGGCCCGACATGGCCGATGCAGAAGCCGCGCGTTGCGCCGGAGAAACGGCCATCGGTGATGAGCGCAACCTTGTCGCCCATGCCCTGACCGTAAAGTGCGGCCGTGGTGGCAAGCATCTCGCGCATGCCGGGTCCGCCCTTCGGGCCTTCATAACGGATGACGAGCACTTCGCCTTCCTTGTAGTTCCGGTTCTGAACGGCTGCGAAGCATTCCTCTTCGGAATCGAAGCAGCGCGCCGGGCCCGTGAACTCCAGATTCTTCATGCCGGCGACCTTCACGATTGCACCTTCCGGAGCCAGATTGCCCCTGAGGCCAACCACACCGCCGGTCTTCGTGATGGGGTTATCCGCCGAACGAACGACGTCCTGTTCTTCATTCCACGGAACATGCTCCATGTTTTCGGCAATTGTGCGGCCAGTCACCGTCATGCAATCACCGTGTAAGAAGCCATGCTCCAGAAGCGTCTTCATGAGGAGCGGAATACCGCCGGCCTCGAACATGTCCTTGGCCACATATTTGCCGCCCGGCTTCAGGTCGGCAATGTACGGGGTCTTCTTGAAGATCTCGGCAACGTCAAACAGCGTGAAGTCGATGCCGACCTCGTTGGCAATCGCCGGCAGGTGCAGCGCGGCGTTGGTCGAACCGCCCGAAGCGGCAACCACGGCAGCAGCATTTTCCAGCGCCTTGCGCGTGACGATGTCGCGCGGGCGGATCTGCTTGGCGATGAGTTCCATCACCTTTTCGCCGGCGGCGTAGTTGAACCGGTCACGCATCTCGTAGGGAGCCGGCGCGCCGCAGGAATAAGGCAGCGCAAGGCCGATGGCCTCGGCAACCGTCGCCATCGTGTTGGCGGTGAACTGCGCGCCGCAGGAACCGGCCGACGGGCAGGCAGCCTGCTCGATTTCGGTCAGGTCGGCGTCGGAGATCGAGCCGACGGAGTGCTGGCCAACGGCCTCGAACACGTCCTGAACGGTGATCTGGCGACCACGGTAATTGCCGGGAAGGATCGAACCGCCATAGATGAAGACGGACGGCACGTTGAGGCGCACCATCGCCATCATCATGCCCGGCAGCGACTTGTCGCAGCCGGCGAGGCCCACGATCGCGTCATAGCAGTGGCCGCGCATGGTCAGCTCGACCGAGTCGGCGATGACCTCACGCGACACCAGCGAAGACTTCATGCCCTGGTGGCCCATGGCGATGCCGTCGGTCACGGTGATGGTGGTGAATTCGCGCGGCGTGCCATGGGCGGCTGCAACGCCCTTCTTGACCACCTGCGCCTGACGCATAAGCGAAATGTTGCACGGCGCTGCCTCGTTCCAGCAGGTGGCAACACCCACGAGCGGCTGCGCGATCTCGTCCTCCGAAAGCCCCATGGCGTAAAGATAGGAGCGATGCGGCGCCTTTGCCGGGCCCACCGTCACGTATCGGCTTGGAAGTTTGTCTTTCGAAATTGCTTTAGCGTCCATAACTACCCCATCCGCAGCGCGCGGCATTCTCCTGAACATTCGGTTGTATCCCGAGCGCCATCGAGCATTTTCGATGCGCCGGGTTTATGGCGGGAAATTGACGTTCCGTCCCACGCTAGTCTTAGCCGAATGCTTATTGAGAAACTGTTGCCAAATGGGCACAGAAGTCTGTGCGTAGACTTCGGGGTGTCGGACAGGGCGAAAACACGCCCTGCCCCGGAGCATCAAATCAGGACCGAGCCCGTTGTTCTTCGCGCTTGCGCGCAAGGATGGAGATCACGACCGACCCGCCGATCAGGAGCGCCGTGACAGAGAGTGCCACCGGCGACGGGATCTTGATCCAGTGCGCGATCAGCATCTTGAAGCCGATGAACATCAGCACGAGCGACAGGCCCGTCTGAAGGTATTTGAAATTGCGCATCATGCCCGAAAGCACGAAGAACATGGCGCGCAGCCCCATCACCGCAAAGACGTTGGACGAGAAAACGATGAAGGGATCGTTCGAGATCGCCAGCACCGCAGGGATCGAATCCACCGCGAAGATGAGATCGGTGAACTCCACCGTGACCAGAACCACGAAAAGCGGGGTCATGTAGAGAAGGCCGTTGCGCCGCGTCAGGAAGCGCGAGCCTTCATACTCTTCCGTCACGCGTCCGGTGCGCATCAACAGCTTCACGATCCGGCTTTCGCCGGGGTCCACCATTTCGTCGTCGGACGTCATCATCTTGAAGCCGGAGAAAACCAGCAGCGCGCCAAGCGCCATGCCGATCACCATGAACTGATCAACGAGCTTCACGCCCGGCACGATCAGCGAGAGACGCATCACGATCGCGCCAAGAATGCCGTAGAAGAGAACCCGGTACTGGGCCTCCGACGGCACTTTGAAATAGGTGAAGATGAGCGCGATGACGAAAATGTTGTCGAGGGAAAGCGCCTGCTCGACCAGATAGCCGGTCAGAAATTCGGCGCCGCGGTCCTTGCCGCCGAAGTAGAACACGCCTGCTGCAAAGACCATGGCGAGCGCCACATAGCCGGCAACGGTTTTCATCGCCTCACGCGTGGTGATCACGTGATCGCGGCGATGCAGGACAAAAAGGTCGAAAAAGAGAATAACGGCCACAAAAGCTAGAAAGCCGGGCCAGAGCCAATCATGGGTTGTCATTGGAAGGATACGAGGTTTGCGCCGCGTTTGCGCGTTGTCGTTCGATCCGACATCACAGGCAACGCCTTGCCTGCCAGAGGGGCCCGGACCGGGTGACTTCCTCTTATGTGCTGCAAAATCCGGCGCAGTACAAGCCTTCGGATCCGCCGAACCGCCCAAGCCATGCAAAAATGCATGGCATTTTCACCCCTTCCCCAAACAAAAAGACCCGGCCGAAGCCGGGTCTCGAAAAGCAGTCTGCGCGACGCGCTACCACTTCACCGAATAGTTGGCAGAAAGAATGCCGGCCCAACCCGAATCCACGGAAGCACCCCGCTCATTAGAATCCGCTGCATAGGCGCTTGCCGATGTCAGGTAAGATAGCGCAGCACCAAGGCGCAGTTCGCCGCCGAGATCGTCCTTGACTGCAAGACCGGCCGCCAGCAACCACTTGTCAGAGCGGAAGTCGTATCCAGTGGCAACACCACGGTCCCACTGCAATGAAACAAGTCCCGATATCTTTTCATTGAAGGAATGACCGACACCGCCGGTGACAGTCCAACCATCACGCCAGTAGTACTGGTTCTTCGAAGCTGCCAATGCAGTGACCAAGTCTAGAGTCTGGTTCACCGACCAGTCGGTCCATTTCACCGAACCAAAAGCCAGCCAACCAGGCGCAATGCCCGATTGCATGCGCAACTCGACACTCTGAGGCAGCTCTCCTCTGCCGAACGCCGGTCCGATGGGACGGCCACCAAGGGTCGCTGCGCCCTCAGCTTCATGCTTTGTGCCCGAACGGTAAAGCAGTTGCGCGCGAAACGCGATATCCGGAATGTCGTAACCGATACCTGCACGCCAGCCATAGGCGGAGCTGTCCAACTCAACACCTAGGGGCATACGAACGCCCGCTCGAACCAGCGGGGCCGCCGCAAGCGCGTAATCAAACTTCTCGACAAACGCACCACCAAGAACAGCCAGCCGTCCAGGGCCAATTGGCATGAAGGCAGCACACGTCGCGCCAAACTCAGTCACAGTGAAATCCTCTGAGACCTTTGACGACGGTCCAAAAGGAGCAATATAGTCCGACTTCGCGCCATAGGCGTCCACATAGGTACCTGCGCATGCCAAACGCTCGCCAAAGCTCAGCTTAACGGCCCCAGAGGGGATCGCGTAGGTTTCCAGATAATCAGTGCCGACCACCGCAGTGTTTGTCGCACCACCTACATCCGTTTTAATCTTCTGTGTGGGGATCACGATGATCGCCCCGGCACGCATATTGAAATTCCCATCCTCGTAGAGAATTTCAGTGTCTGCAACACCACGCGAGAAACCGCCAGCGTGAGCTGTGCCGATTGCCGCAGCCAGAACGGACGCTGCCGAAACAAAGCGAACAAAACCCATGAGAACCCTCTCCTCCAATTGTCCGATGGGAGGATAGCAGCGCCATGCCCCACCACAATTGGCCTTTGTACAGTTTGTCGCACCTCACGCTTACGTCAACGTAATACGCCTATTGAATAGGCAGGCGACAGCGGTTGCGGTTAGCCTGAGTCTTGCCGCCCATGCCTTAAAAAACCCCTGAATCTGACACATTCTGACATGGTGAGCATCACAAATGACGCCAGTGTTGCACAGGCGCAACACAACCTTGAGTTCTTCAAGAAACTGTCACGATCCGCTTGTTGAAAGCGTCGCGCTTCTCCTTGTGGACTTCCCATTCAGGCGAATCGCAAGCGGACATACAAAAGCCGCGCCCACCTTTCGGCGGACGCGGCCCTGATTGTCTTCACGCTGACGCCAGCCCTTTAGAGAGACTGGCGCAGTTTCGTCACCCGGCTTCCTTCACGCGGGCGAGCGCCACTTCCAGCCTGCCCTTCGCATCGGCGAACTCGGTGAGCTTTTCGCGCTCGGCGGCAACGATCTCCTGCGGCGCATTGGCCACGAACTTCTCATTGCCCAGCTTCTTTTCAAGCCGCTGCATCTCGGAGGACGTCTTGGCGATCTCCTTCTCAAGCCGCGCGGCTTCCGCCGACAGATCGATCAGGTCGCCCAGCGGCAGGCAGAAGGTGGTGTCGCCAAGCACGATCTGCGCCGAGCCCTTCGGCGCTTCACCGGCAAAGCCAAGCTCGCCGACCCGCGCCAGACGGCGAATGGCCGGATCATGGCGGGCGATGCGCGCACGCATGGCCTCATCCGCACCGACCGCAACGAGCGGAGCCGTCGCAGACGGCGGCACGTTCATCTCTGCGCGCACCGAACGGATGCCCGAAACGAGGTCGACAAGCCAGTTAATGTCGGCTGCCGCATCCTCATCCACGAAATCGGGAGCCGGCCAGCGGGTCAGCGCCAGAACGGCGTCGCGCCCGGCGTCGCCGCCGGTATGCGCCCACAGCTCTTCCGTCATGTAGGGCATCATCGGATGCAGAAGCTTGTAGGTCTCGTCGAGCACATAGGCCGCACAGGCCCGGGCCTCGGCCTTGGCCTCCTCGTCCTCACCGGCAAACACCGGCTTCAGAAGCTCCAGATACCAGTCGCAGAACAGGCTCCACACGAAACGATAAGCCGTGCCTGCCGCCTCATTGAAGCGGTAGGCCTCAATGCCTTCCGTGATGCCCTTTGCCGCCCGCGTCAGCTCCGTCAGGATCCAGCGGTTGATGGCGAGCTTCGCGTTTTCGGGACGGAAATTCTCATCCCGCTTGACGCCGTTCATCTCGGCAAAACGCGTCGCGTTCCAGAGCTTGGTGCCGAAATTGCGGTAGCCCGCCACGCGCGCCGGGTCGAGCTTCACGTCACGCCCCTGTGCGGCCATGATGGTCAGCGTGAAGCGCAGCGCGTCCGCACCATATTCGTCGATCAGCTCGAGCGGGTCGATGACGTTGCCTTTCGACTTCGACATCTTCGCGCCCGACTTGTCGCGCACCAGCGCATGGACATAGACCGTGTGGAACGGCTCTTCTTCCATGAAGTGCATGCCCATCATCATCATCCGGGCGACCCAGAAGAAAATGATGTCGAAACCGGTCACCAGAACCGAAGTCGGATAGTAGCGCGCAAGCTCCGGCGTCTTGTCCGGCCAGCCGAGCGTCGAGAACGGCCACAGCGCCGAAGAGAACCACGTGTCGAGCACGTCCTCGTCGCGGGTCAGGATCTCGCCCGGCTTGAAGTTCTCCAGCTTGTCCTCAACCCAGGCCTTCCAGGGGCCTTCATGCGAGATGTAGTGCTGGATCGCGGCCTCGAGCGCCGTCTCCTCGTCCTTCTCGACGAAGACCTGCCCGTCCGGGCCGTACCAGGCCGGGATCTGATGGCCCCACCAGAGCTGACGGGAAACACACCAGGGCTGGATGTTCTCCATCCACTCGAAATAGGTCTTTTCCCAGTTCTTCGGCACGAACTTCGTGCGCCCCTCGCGCACCGATGCAATCGCCGGCTTCGCCAGCGTTTTCGCGTCGACATACCACTGGTCGGTCAGGAACGGCTCGATCGGCACGCCGCCACGGTCGCCATGCGGGACCATGTGCTTGTGCGGCTCGATCTTCTCCAGAAGCCCGGCCTCTTCCATCATCGCGACAATCATCTTGCGCGCGTCGAAGCGGTCGACGCCGTCAAGCTCGGCGATCGTGCGGGCGAGCGGCGCATCAGCGCCTTCCAGCCCCTCGAGAAACGCCTCATTGCCTTTCAGCGTGATCGTTGCGTCCGTCGCCATCACGTTGATCTGCGCCAGATCATGCCGCTTGCCGACCTCGAAATCGTTGAAGTCGTGCGCAGGCGTCATCTTCACCGCGCCGGTGCCCGCTTCCGGGTCCGGATATTCGTCGCCAACAATCGGAATGCGGCGGCCGACCAGCGGCAGGAGAACGTTCTTGCCGATCAGATCCCTGTAGCGCGGATCGTCGGGGTGAACCGCAACACCGGAATCGCCCAGCATCGTTTCCGGACGCGTCGTGGCGACCACCACATAGTCGCGCGTCTCATAGCCATCCGGCTGCCCATCGGACGGCCGCCAGATGACGCGGTTGCCCTCGTCGTCCAGCCTGTAGGGATGCTCATAGGTCAGCCCGTCGGCGAGCGGGTAACGGAAATGCCAGAGATTGCCGTTGGTCTCGATCTGCTCGACCTCAAGGTCCGAAATCGCCGTCAGAAGCTTCGGATCCCAGTTGACGAGGCGCTTGTCCTTGTAGATCAGCTCTTGCTTGTAGAGCGAGACGAACACCTCGACCACGGCCTTCGACAGGCCCTCATCCATGGTGAAACGCTCACGCGACCAGTCGCAGGACGCGCCCAGCCGCTTGAGCTGGTTCATGATCGCCCCGCCGGACTCCGCCTTCCATTCCCAGATCTTGTCGACGAACTTCTCGCGGCCCATGTCGCGGCGGTGCAGCTGCTTTTCCATGAGCTGGCGCTCGACCACCATCTGCGTGGCGATGCCCGCATGGTCCATGCCCGGCTGCCAGAGCACGTCCTTGCCGCGCATGCGCTCGAAGCGCACCATGATGTCCTGCAGCGTGTTGTTGAGCGCGTGGCCCATGTGCAGCGAGCCGGTCACGTTCGGCGGCGGAATGACGATGGTGAAGGGATCCGCGCCAGGTTCTGCACCGGCGCCGGCCTTGAAGGCCTCGGCCTCTTCCCAGCGTGCGGCGATTTTGGGCTCGACGCTTGCTGCGTCGTAAGTCTTTTCAAGCATGAGGGTTTCCGCGCTAGAGCAATTCCGGAAAAATTGGAAACCGGATTTTCGCCCGGAATTGCATGGAGTCAAATGGTCAGCCCGCCCCGCCGCTTCATGAAACGGAGAAACGCACTGTCGAGACAGTAAACCAGAAATCTGGTCCGTTCACAGCAGGGTGTAAAGCCGAAGGGTCAGATCAAGTCAACCGGCAGTCGGCGCGGCTTATCCGCCGCGCGCGATCCGTTCGATCTCTTCGCGCACCAGGCGCTCGACAATCGTGGGCAGATTGTTGTCGAGCCAGTCCTGCAGCATGGGCCGCAGCATTTCCTCGGCCATCTGGTCAAGCTGACGACGACGGCTGGCCTCGAAGGCCTCGTTCAGTTCGCCAAAGGCCGCCGCAACCTTGCGTCCGGTGTACTCGGAGAGGATGCCCTGTTTCGCGCCCTCGCCCTCATCTGCAGAGGCCTTCACCTGCGGGAGTTCCTCAGCGCCTGCATCCTCGTGCCTGGCGACCTCGGGCTCCTGCTCCTCAACGCTGCGGTAGGAATAGACATCCGACGCATCATCGACGTCAGCCACATCCTCAACGACAGGAGCAGCAGCGGGCCGCGCCTCGGCAAGGCGCTGCATGAGACCGTGATCCACGGCCGGCTCAGGCTCGACAGGCTTGGAGTCAAAACCGTTTGCAGCCCGCCCCTCGTCGCGCTTTTCGCTCACGGATGGCCGGAAAGGCTCCTCGCGCAATCCTGCACGGAAACTCTCGACGTCAGGCGCAGGCTGAAATGGCGCGGCGCGCTCTTCAACGGCTGCGGCCGGCGCGGCGTCAGGCTGCTGCGCGTCCACGGGCTGCGCAGCGCGCTCCTGCGAGCGCTCATCCGCAGAAGCACCATTGGTCACGGCGCCAACCGCATCTGCCGCGCGCGCCACAGGCGCATCATTGTCTTCAATGATCCGTCGGATCGAAGCGAGAATCTCTTCCATGGAAGGCTCGCGCTGGCTTCCATTCGAAGTCAGCGCTTCTACCGCTGCTTCCATTTTGTGCGCACCGAAACCCTGTGACATAGTCAAATTAGCCGCCTCTAGCCTGTGTCCGTTTCACCGACTTTGTCCGGAGCGACATTCCCATTCCAAGTCCGGGCGCCAGTGCAGACGGTCGAATCACTAAAAAAGGGTAACGCAGCGTCTGCGGTATGAGAATCCCCGCGCAGCACCTGTTTCAGGTTGCACACAAGAATGCCGGGCGCAAAAGCAAACCCGGCATACGAGACTTTATGAAAAATGCGTTAAACACGCCGCCCTGCAGGACCAACGCTGGATACGCTTGCGGTTTCAGCGACCGTCCGGCGTGCGCAGTCCGTACCACTTGTCCTTGACGGCCTCGTAGTGTTCCTGCGGCCGGTATTCGGCAACCTGCAGACCGAGACGGTTCGCAGACAGATTGCCCGTGGCAGAAAGAATGGCGTAGCTGGCGACCACGATGTCGCGCTCGGCGCTGACACGGTCCACCTTCGCGGCAATCACGTCGGCCTGTGCGTTGAGCACGTCCAGCGTGGTGCGCTGTCCAACATTGCGCTCTTCGATCACGCCGTTCAGCGCCAGCTGTGCAGCCCGCACCAGTTCATGGTTGGCGGAAAGAACGCCCTGCGCGGCCTGATACTGGCTCCATGCGGAAACCACGGCAGCGCGAACCTGGTCACGCGCCACATCAAGATTGATGCGCGCCTGGCCAAGCGATTCCTTGTTCTTGCGCACCTGCGCAGAAGCCTGACCACCCTGGTAGATCGGCACGGTCAGATTGATGCCGACACGCGCGCTGTCGCGCGAACCGTCGCTGGGAATGCCAGGCGACGTGTCCTGATAGCTGTGCGAGAGCCCGACCGAGCCATTCACCTGCGGCAGGAAAGTGCCTTCGGCAGACTTCACGCGGAACGAAGCCGCATCGATCTGATGCTGACGGCCCTTGATGGCCGGGTGGGCTGCAAGCCCGGTTGCCAGTGCGCTGTCGAGGTTCTTCGGCAGAAGCTTGACCAGCGGGTTGGCGGTTTTCAGATTGTCCGGCGCATCGCCGATGAGCTGACGATAGACGGCAGAGCTCGACGTCACCGAAGCGCGCGCGGCGCTTAGCTGCGCCAGAGCCGCCTGACGGCGCGCTTCCGCCTGTGCCACGTCGGTGCGCGTGCCCTCGCCCACATCGAAGCGCGAACGTGCGGAGCGCACCTGCTCTTCCAGGAATTCGAGGTTTTGCGCGCGCAGCGCCGCGATCTGACGATCACGAATCACGTCCATATAGGCGCTGGCAGCGTTAAACAGCGTGTTGAGCTCCTGGTTGCGCAGCCCTTCATTCGCGGCGCGCACGCCAGCCTCGGCCGCACGCACATTGTTGCGCGTCTGGAAACCGTCGAAGATCGGCTGCGTCAGCGAAACGCCAAACTCACCGGTCCTGATATCCGTGCCGTCATTGTGGGTAAGCGCGAAGGACGCCGTGCCCTGAATGCGCGGGCGCATGCCGGACTTGGCAATCGCAACGTCTTCATCCGTCACCCGCACGCCGGCGCGTTCCGAGTTCAGGGTGGAGTTGTTCTGATAGGCTTTCGCCAGAGCGCCGAGAATGGTTTCGGCGGAAGCAATGGCCGGCGCAGCAATGAGCGCGGACGATGCCACCAGAGGGATCAGGAAACGACGGTAAAAGGACACGATCTGCCAACCTCGGACTGTTTTCGGCAGCCGCGCCGAATCGACACCACCACCTCTAATATCAATTCCGGCCTTTCGACCGGCGTCCACGCCCGGGAGACCAAACGGTTAGCCTGTCCCCCACCCCCAAATCCAGGCGCTCTTTATACAGACATTACATCAAACTCTTGATCAATTCCGTTGCAGGAAAGCAACAAGTCACTGATCAAAAGACAAATTCCGGTGCATTCTGGAAGCCGGGAAGCGGCTTCACGGCCAGATTGAATGCAACGCGGCTCGAAACAATGCCGTCATCCTTAACATAAAGCAGCGCCTGCGCTGCGTTGCCTTCACCGATCACGGCGACGAGTCGCCCGCCGTCGCGCAGCTGATCGATCAGCGTCTGCGGCACAGAATCCACCGCGCCGCCGATGAAGATCACGTCATAAGGCGCATCGTCGGCATAGCCGCCCTGCAGAGGTCCGCTGACCACGGCAACATTCACGCAACCGAGTTCGCTGAGCGCATCCGTTGCCTTGGCGGCCAGATCCTCATCGCTCTCCAGCGCAACCACAAAGCTTGCAAGACGCGACAGAACCGCAGCCGAATAGCCCGAGCCCGCGCCCACATTGAGCACCACGTCGCTGGAGCGCACGTCGGCGAGCTGCACCAGCTTGCCAAACGCTGCCGGTTCCATGAGGTAGCGCGCCGCGCTCTCATCCGTTGCCGGCGCGATCTCAAGATCCTCATCAAGATAGGCGAGAGCCTGCTTGCGGCCGGGCACGAACGCCTCGCGCGGAATGTCACCCATGGCGTCCAGAAGAGCACTCGCCGTCACGTCCGACGTGCGCAACTGTCCCTCAACCATATTGGCGCGCTGCTGGGAAAAATCGATTGTCATGCGTCTGGTTCCCGATGCCTGTTTTCGCGCCGCCCTCGGGACTGTGTTCCCAATGCGGCGAAAACAACGATTTCACGGGTTTGCTAGCGGCTACCGCCGCCCCTGTCAATTACTCCGCCCCGCTGCGGCATATTGGCGGTTGATAGCGCCCCGGCGCCCCCGAATTCCCGGCGCCAATTGTGTCAAAGGCCGGCTACCCCTTCACCCGGGCAGCGGAATGAACTCCTGATCGTCTCCCGTGGGCAGATCGAACAGTCCCGCACCCCAGCGCGCACGCTTCCAGTCTTCTTTCGCCGCTTCGATCCTGTCTTTCGAAGAGGCGACGAAGTTCCACCAGATATAGCGCGGGCCGTTCATCGTTGCACCGCCGAGAAGCATCATCCGTGCCCCTTCGCTTCCCGCCGCCACGGTGATCGAATCGCCCGGACGAAACACCATCATCCGCCCGGCCCCGAAAACCTGGCCCGCAACGGAGATCGCCCCGTCCGTCACATAGATACCCCTGTCCTCATGATCGTCCGGCAAAGGGAAACGCGCACCCGGCTCCAGCATCACATCCGCATAGAACATGTCGGAATACACCGTCGCCGGCGCAGTCTCGCCATAAGCCCGTCCCAGAATCAGACGCAGCGCGATGCCGTCATCGACGATCTCCGGCAGCGTCTCCTTCTCATGATGCTCGAATGCCGGGGCAGCGTCTTCCATCGCTTCGGGCAGCGCCACCCAGGTCTGGATGCCAAACAGGCTGTGCGGCCCCTTGCGGGCTGCCTCGCTGGTGCGCTCCGAATGCGAGACGCCACGCCCGGCAACCATCCAGTTGAGCGCGCCCGGATGAATGACCTGGTCCGAGCCGATACTGTCCCGGTGATGAAAATCGCCGCGGAAGAGATAAGTGACCGTCCCCAGGCCGATATGTGGATGCGGCCTGACATCAATCCCCTGCCCGGTCAGAAACTCGGCCGGCCCCGCCTGATCGAAGAAGATGAACGGACCAACCATCTGGCGGCGTGGCGCCGGCAGCGCGCGGCGCACCTCGAACCCGCCAATGTCACGGGCGCGCGGAATGATCAGCGTCTCGATGGATTCGGCTTCAATGTCATCCGGACAGCCGGGTTCGAGTGCGGGGTTCCAGCTCATCGACGCCTCCATACACGGGACAGCTCATCCCCAAACAGTACCATCCGCATGGTCGGCACAAAAGAAAAACGACCGCCGAAGCGTGCTCCGGCGGTCGATCTTGAACGGGTTCGTCCGTTACTTCTTGCTCATGCCGTCATACATGGCGTGCAGCAGATGATGCGATGCCTCGCCATCCGGGCCGACCGGCCAGTTCAGGAACTCGGTCTTCTGCATGCTTCCGTCCGCCTCATAGACCACCCTGTCATTCTTGATCGTCGCCTGGACGGTCAGGCTGGACAGGGTTTCCGGGTCGATTGCGGTCGGATCGTCGGAGAGAATCACGAAATCGGCCAGCTTGCCGGTTTCGATCGAACCCTTGTCGTCCTCCTCGAAATGCTGCCAGGCCGGCCAGATCGTCATGGCCTTCAGGGCCGTCGGCACGTCCACCCGCTGGCTCGGCCCCAGAATGTCGCCCGAGCGCGTGCGGCGGGTCACCGTCGCAGACAGAATGCGCATGCTGTCTGGCAGAGCCACCGGCGCATCGTGATGCGAACCGAACATCATGTCCCGCTGACGCACCCAGCCGGTCGGCGAGATATTGTCTGCCGCCACCGGTCCGACCGTGTGATCACGGTGCCAGTCGCCCCAATAGAAAGTGTGCATCGGGAACAGCGACGGGAAGACGTCAAGCCGCTTGATCGTGTCGACCTGATCCTCGCGCAGGAACTGGCCGTGCACCAGAACCGGGCGATTGTTCGCGTCGCTGTATTCCTTCTGCGCCACCTCGATGGCAGTCAGAAGCATGTCCGAGGCCGCTTCGCCATTGGAGTGCGTGATGATCTGCAGACCGTTCTTGTAGCAATGGTTGACGGCGTTTTGCACGACATCCATCCCGATCACCGCATAACCCGAATATCCGGGCGGATAATCGCCAACCGGGTTGTAATAGGGGCGGTCACGCAGCGCCGTAAAACCCTGCGGGGAACCGTCAATGGTCAGCTTGCAGCCGCCCACGCGGACACCGTTCGTATAGTCCTGCGAGAAATTCTCGACGATGTAATCCGGCGCTTCCAGAACGTCGGGAAACGCCACGACATCGATCGGCAGATCCCCTTCGGCGCCAAGCTTCTTCAGAACCTCCACGATCGATGGCGCAGAACGCCCGTCCTGCGCGGTCGTGTAGCCGAAGCGCGCCCAGAGTTCGGCGCCCGCGCGCGCAAATGCGTGCATGCCTTCCTCACCGAGGTCACCCAGCATCTTACCGAGAGCGGTAAAGAACGCATACTCTTCCAGCACGCCGTTCGGCTCACCGCTCTCGTCGCGCCGGATCACGCCACCTGACGGGTCCTTGGTATCGGCCGTAACGCCCGCCAGTTCCAGCGCCTTGGAGTTCACGACGCCCAGATGCCCGGACTGATGGACGATCAGGATCGGCAACTCCGTCGAAACGGCATCCAGTTCTTCGCGCGTCGGGTGGCGCAGTTCGGCCAGCTGCGCGTTGTCGTAACCGAAGCCGATGACCATCTGGACCTTGTCGACTGTCTCGGCGTTGTCTTCGATCCACTTTCCGAGCGCCTCCTGCAGGCTGGCGATGTCAGCAACGCCGCCATCCGGCGGCGGCAGAAGGTTTGCCGAGAGCGCCTGAAGGCCGCCAAACACCACATGACCGTGACTGTCGACGAAACCCGGCACCATGGCGCGACCGTCCAGCTCGAAAACGGTCGTCTCATCGCCCTTGTGGGCCTCAATATCAGCCAGCGCGCCAACGGCGAGAATACGTCCGTCCTTCACCGCAACCGCTTCAGCGGTCGGCTGCGCATCATTGATCGTCAGGATCGGGCCACCACTGTAGATCGTGTCGGCAATTTCCTGCGCACAAGCCGCTCCACCGGCAAACACGGTGCCCGCCAAAAGCAATGCACGTAGTGCGTGAAAATTCATCATAAGATCGCCCCTGTGTACTTCCATACAAATACCGTCCCCGCCCGCTTTTCCTTTCACGAATCAAAGAAGAGCGGAACGCGAAGCAGTCTCGCCCCTTCTAAGGGCGAACGCCAGTTTCAGCTTACGCTAGGGCAGGAATATGGTTATCAGTCGACTAACGGCTTCCCCCTCCCCTTCCACCTCCCCCTTGCCAGCGGGCGGAGCAATCCAAGAGGTGAGGACGGTCGAGGCTGGATCGAGAGACAATCTGCTCTCGCAAGCCCGAACCAACTGGCTTACGCCAGCCGGCGCGCCCACGGCAGCCAGCACCAAAACGATATGGATTTATGAAGAAAAAGAATTTGGAGGCCTCGCCCGGAATCGAACCGGGGTGCAAGGATTTGCAGTCCTCTGCGTAACCACTCCGCCACGAGGCCATGCTGGCAAGCAGCATCGAGCAGTTCAATAGGTTGCGACCATTTCCCCGTCAAGCGGACAATGTCATTGATCCGCAATTTATCGTCATAGCCCCTTATAAGAGCCCTTTCTCACCGCCTGTTCGTCCTGTCGCCGCCCCGGCGGCTCCACCAGACGGTCATCTTGCGCCGTTTCCGTCGCACCACGGCGATGTCATAGGACAGAATCAAAAGACCAAGCGGAATCATCCAGAAGCCCAGCACGGGCAAAAAGCCGAATATGCCCAGCACCACGAGGCCCGACCCGCCCGTGATTCGTGCCAGACGCGACTGGGGAATCGGGATTCGTTTCCCCATCAGCGAAACCGAAGGCTTCGCGCGCTTGTCGTCGTCCTGCCTGTCTTCCTGTTGTTCCATCGCCCGTTCCGTCGCCCGTTCCGCACATTTCAGCGGTTTTGCTGCACAAACGCTGATGCTTCATATGCGTTGCAAATTGGATCCAAGGAATGGCGCTTGTGAAAAAAAAGACAAAAAACACATTTGCCTCTTTGCAAAGCTGAATTCGGTTTGCTATAGGCACGCTCACTCGACAGAGCACAGGCGTTCCCCGGTAGCTCAGTGGTAGAGCAACCGGCTGTTAACCGGTTGGTCGCTGGTTCGAATCCGGCCCGGGGAGCCATTCTTTTCAAGCACTTAGCTGAAAATGAAAAAGGTACGAATTGCCGATAGGTACGGCATAGGTACGCTGAAGGCTTTTGCTAGCCTGCCCCTCGCCTATTCGGCTTAACTCCACGATGACGGCTGCAATATTTCTGATGCGCCCGTTTGGCGTTCCGAAGCGGCTCACCACAGACAACGCATTTCAGCTTGGCGCGGCTCTTAGCCTCTTGAGAGCTTCCCGTGTCGGTGATGCACATTTTTGGGAGCAAAAGCGTTGATGCCGGTTGTGCGCATTGAAAGCCTCGCCGCATTGCTCGCAAGTTTTCGGATAAAGCGCTTTTGCCTTTGGATCGTTGGCAATGCGCAGGCATCGAATCGAACAATAGACACGTTTGGGGTCGGCTTCGGCTGGGATCGGTGTTTTGCAGACACGGCAAGGCGGCCTCTTCTTCATGACCTCCAGACGTGCCTCCCGCTCTAAGTGATGGTAGTGATCCACTGCGCATTTTCGGCTGCAATAGATCGCGTCAGCCCGTTTTCCTTCCAGCGAAGCATTGCACCAGAGACATTCCGGCCCTCGAATATCGTCAAGCTTCATACGAATGCCCGCCTGTTGCCGGGGTTAACCACTAGATCGTAGGTCGCGCTTTCTTCTGCCTGCTGGAGCCGTTCCTGTGCTTTGAAATGGGAAGTGGCGCAAAGCTTGCTGCAAAACTTCGTCTGCTGCTCTTCCAGAGGGGACCGACATCGAATGCAACGGGTGCGCTCGATCAGCGCCCCCGCGCCATTCTGCGACCATTCCGGTTGCCCCTCGGCCCATGACGGTCTGTAGGCTCCGATGCGGTTCAACGCGGTATCGACAATATCTTTCGCAATCGCTTCGGCCTCATGCCAGCTCCAGCCATTCAGGCACAGGCGTGACCGGATCGCATGGCGGCATGTGGCCTCAAACTGGAACTTGCTCGCCTCGCCTTGCTTCAGGATCGCCACAACGGTTTCCACCAGATAGCGGCGACGGTCTCTGTTCAGGCGGTGGGGTTTCGGCTTCTGGGCCTTGACGGGTTTCACCCATGGGGTCCGGGCCAGCATTCAAGCCTCCCGGTCTTTGGGTTCCCCTGTCTGCTCGCTCTGCATGTTCAACGGGCTGAGATAGGCATTTGCCTCGGCATCGGTGCGCGGGTTCAAATGCTCGAAGCGGCGAAGATCGTTCGCGCTGTAAAGCCCGACCTCGCGCCCGATACGGTATCCCTGAAGACGCTGGAGGAAGTCGGCTCGCACAAGCAAATCCATGTCGAACTCGACTTCATGCGCCTTGCGACCGGCTTCGGAAAACAGATCGCGCATGATTGCTTGCTCCCAGCGGGTTAGCCATGGTTGCACGGTCCCGGCTGCAAACTGGCGGCGAAGCTCCACCACGTTGGAATAGTTCGCGTTGGAAAGCTCATTCAACAACGGTGCAGGAATATTGAAGATTCGCGCCACCTCCAGAACGGCAAGGCGGCGGGCTTCGGACAGTTCGGCATCGTGCGGCGTGGTGGAAATGCCTTTCCACTCCATGCCCTCTTCCAGAACGCCAATCTTGCCAGCGTTTTCAGAACCGCCATAGATCGCCTGCAACGTCTCCCTGAGCGTCTTTGCAGCTTCCGGGCCAATGGCTTCAGGATGGGTCACAACGCCGCTCAGGCGCGCTCCATTGCGCCATGTGGATGAGGCAAAGCGTTCGGTGGCAACAGCGCCCCCCAGAGCCTCCCGGCAACGATCCAGACGGCTGCGAGGCGTGAATGCATCGTCCCAGCGGTCACGCAAGGCGAAGACTTCGCCGGGAAGCAAGCGACGGGTGCTTACCTCGTCGGAGACCTGATAGCGAATGCGGCGGGTGCCGGGAATGCGTTCTATGCTGACCTGTCCCGGATGAATCGGCCATAGCGCATTCGGTCTGCCGTTGCCGTCGCGGATGATCTCGGCATAGGCCGCGCCATGCATGAGGCAATTGGCCTGCATGGTGGAAACGAACTCGACGGGCGTTTGCAGATCGTTCGGCGCGTCGGTGAAGAGCTTGGCGACCGGGTGCGAGGCTTCAGCTTCCCGAACGCCTTCGGCTTCCTTGCGATAGACCATGAGGGGAAGAGCCCCCACGGCTTCAGAGATGATCGTGATTGCAGAGAACGCGGCGGAATTGCCTTCCACCACGGCAGGGGAAACCATCTGTCCCGTTGCGGTCGGCAAGCCCAGCGTTGCGAGCAAATCCCAGCTTGTGGGTGCGGCGCGGGTTTCGCTTTTGGTGCCGAAAAGGCGCGTGAAGATGCTCATAGGGTCTCCATCCAGCGGCGGGCGGCGATAAGGCGGGGTGAAGCAATGGGACGCTGGCGAGCGTGAACGATTGTTCCCTCATAGGCCGGGAAGGCGCTCACAACGCTGATTTCGTGAAGCGTGACGGATCGAAGCTCGCGGCGGTCGGATTGCCAGCGCTCGCCCTCTGAGGGGACCGTGAAGCCAAAGGACATGCCTCCCAGATCGCCACGCTCGGCAAGCTCCAGCATGTCGCGGCCTGCCGTGGTGCCGGGAACGTCCATATCGAAGGCAAGCCCTCGACTGTCTTCGGAAAGGCGCAGGGTGCCCGACTTGGTGCGGGCGAGAACGCGGCGGGGGTCATGGTCGGCAAGGGCCAGAATGTCCCGGCCCTCGCTAATTGTCTTAGTGAAAGCGCCGGGAAGGATAACTTCGGTGAAGTCTCCAATCCGGGTGTCAACGCCATAGAGGGCGGCATAGCCCTCCAAGCGTCGGCCCTTGGCGCGAAGCTCTACGGCAACCCGGCGCTCCATGATTTAGACCTCCAGGTCGGATGCGACCGCAAAGGATTCGGCGTGTCGGACCTTCACGTCACAATCACGCATGACACGCACCTTGACGCGGCCCTTGGCATAGGCGGTTGCCTCATAGGGGTTCACCAGAATGTCGGTGCCGCTCCAGTAGCCAATGAGAAGCTGGGACCATGCGCCGAAAAGAACCGTGGTGGTGTCGGGCGTTCCGCTTTCGACCGGGATAGCGGTGGTGGTTGCCGAACCATATCCAGCCAGATTGCCCGGATCGGTCATGAGAAAACCATGCTCCGGCTCTGCCGCAACCTTGTTGGTGCCGCGAAGCTTGGCGACCGCCTTCGGGTTCATCGCCCAGCCCATTGCGCCGATGTCGGCATCGCTGGTCTGGATCGCGGAAATGAAGGCCAGCACCTCTTCCCATGAGGGCGTTGCAAGGCTCGCAGAAGCGGTGCCAGCGACGTTTGCAATGCCGGTCGGGGTGTTGCCCGTGCCGTCACCCATGAGAGCCTGAAAGTCGATTGCATTCGCAATCACGGCAGACAGGTCACGCCGCACAAGCTGCTCCACACTGGGAACGGCATTGATAAGGGTGCGCCGGCTGAAGCTCGTCATAGCGCCAACGGTTTTCGGGGTCAGCTTCACGTCATCGAATGCGGCATCGGTTTCGGTGATGCTGCCATCTTCATCAACCCATTGCGCCACGCTGGAGCCGGTCTGTTTGGGAATGTCGATGTCACCGACAAGATTGTCCAGAACCGTTGCGCCAAGGCGTCCGGTGATCAGGGAAGAGCGCAGGCGGTCAATGAAGAGATCAGGGCGGTGGACATTCGGCACAAGATCGGCGGCGCTGGAGCCTGCCAGAAGGGTGCGGTTCTCTGCGAAGAAAACTTCGTCGGGAACGGCAATGCCCTCGAACTTGCGACCGGAACGCTTGGCGACTTCCTGAGAAATTTCACGCTCGAAACCGGCATCGACATCATCACCCAGACGGGCGGAAATTGCCTTGGTGATCGAGAAGTCGCGGGCGCGCTCTTCGTAAGCGCCATCCTTGCCGGTGCCCTGAATAATCGCAGGGGCGGAACGCTCGGCCTCCTGAATATCGCGGGCGCGCTCGATCTTCTTATCAAGCTCGGTGATTTCGGATTTCAGATCGCCGTGACGCTTGGCTTCGTCGGCGCTGTAATCGTCACCACGGGTTTCAACAGCATCGGCCAGACGGCGCATTTCCGCGACCGCCTGACCACGCTTTTCGAGAAGTTCATGAAGCTTCATCAATCTTTCCTTCTAAGGGACTGGCGCGCAATCACTGCGGGCCTGTTCGAACAATAGGAATATACTCCTGTTATAGTATTACGGTCAAGCGGCGCTCAAATCGACCGTGAACACTCCACGGCGGGCATAGACCGTCTTTCGCGCCTTGGACTGCGCAGCCGTGCCAACGGCCATCACAAGGGCGATGAGGGGATCAATGCGCCCGGTCGCCTTGCCCTTCACCAGCTTTCGATTGCCTGCCGGGTCTTGGATAATCACGCCATTGGAAACGGCCCAATCCAGAAGCGGATTGCCGGGGTGCTTTAGTTCGCCGGTCAGCACCAGCGTTTCCAGCGCCGCAATGGCCGGGGACATGGATTGATAACCTTGCCCGAATGGCTCCAGCTTCAGTTTCACGCCTTCATCCGAAAGCAGTTTTTCCAGTTCCTTTGCGCCCCAGCGGTCATAGGCCAGCGTGACGACATCAAAGCGGCTGGCAATGTCGGCGATGCGCTGGATAACCCAACGCTTGTCGATGATCTTGCCGGGTGCGGCCTCGATAAAGCCCTGTTTCTTCCAGAGCTGATAGGGAACGTGGTCCCGGCGCTCGGCCTCGGCAATCGTGTCGCCGGGTGTCCATGACCATGACAGAACCGCTCCGGTGTCGGGAAAGAACGCTGTGAGGCTCGTCAAGTCGGTGGTGGCGCTCAGATCCAGCCCCAGATAGCAGCGCGCCCCTTCGTGCGTCTTTTCGATGTCGGCATCGGTTGCGCAGGCTTTCCAGTCGGCGGCATTCAGGAAATGGGCCTCGACACTGATGCGCTGATTTAGCTGCAACAGCCGGAAAGACGGTTCAAAGGAAGGGGAAGCCTTCGCCCGTTCGGCTGCATCCTGAAACTGCTCTTCATTAAGGAAGGTGCCCAGCGCCGGGTTCGCAGCGGCCCATGCGTCCCGGTCATCAAGCTCACACTCTGCCGGGGCGGTGTGAAGCTGGGTATAGATCGTCGGGCTTGGAGGCGCGTCCAGCATCTCGGAAAAGAAATGGTGATCGTCTGCCGCCTGTGTGGAGATGGTGACGCCCAGCGCGTGTTTCCGCTTGCCCATGCCGGTTGCCAGGTTGTCCCACAGTTCACGGGATTTCCATTGCGCAACCTCGTCGGCAATCCAGAAGCTCGGCGCAAGGCCATGGGCCTTTCTGGCGTCGGATGTCAGCGCTCGCCAGATCGACCGGGATTCCTCGTCGGTGATTTCCTTGTGCCAGTCCCGAATGTTCACGCGGGCTGCCATCCATGGAACGGCCTCCAGATAGGCGACCGTCATGCGATAGAGAACGCCAGCCTGTTCACGGTCCAGTGCAGCGGCGTAAACCTCGCCATATGGCTCCTGCATGGGGCCTAGAAGGTGTCCAAGGCCAAGGCCAGCCAGAAGGGCGGATTTGCCGTTACCGCGTGCCACAGAAAGCGCTGCAAGCCGTACCGCTCTGTCATTGCGATAGACGCGCCGCACAAAGCGCTCCTGAAACTCCAGAAGCTCCAGCGTCTCGCCAGCCCTCAGACCGGACACAATGGGAAGGGTCCGCAGGAAGGCCAGCATCTTTTCATCGGCGGGCATTCCTTCCTTTTCCCACGGGTGATCGACCGCGACCGCGCCAGCCGCAGCTTTCTTCAACCGTCCTGCTCCGGGTCCACGCTTTCCCATAATATTATACCGATCGGTAAACTAATTGAGTTTTGAGCTGGGGCGTCGGTCTTTCGGCACGCGTTCCTGTGATTGAACGCCCCCGCCTCCTTGGCTGTTGATTTGATCCATTAGTTGTCACATTCTTCAGCTCCACAACCGGGGTTGCATAAAATGAGACGGTTTCGTGATGAAGATTACTTGCTTGTTGTGGCAGTTCTCTCTGCATTCGCTGCAATCGGTTTTATTGCTTGGCTGTGGTGATCGCCTCCCATGAACCACGGATGAGCTGGATCAAGCGGCATTCCGTTCACGTCGCAGCCTCTATGCTTAGGCGGTGTCCATGTCTTGCCTGCACGTTCTGCTCCGGTCTTCTGCCGGTGGCATGTCCCGCATAGGCTCTGGAGGTTCGCACGGTCACGGGGTGCGCCTCCCAGCCTCATGGGTGTGATGTGATCCACTTCGGTGGCCGGTGCCGTCTCGCAGCCCTGACACATGGGCTGTCTGGATAGCTGGGCCTTGCGGATCGCCTGCCAGTTGGCAGAGCTTCGGAACTTGCGTTCATCCATCAATCGGTTCTCACCTCAATCTGGAGAAAGCGCTTGCGCTCGTCGGGCTGCATCAATGCCACGATGCGATAGACGGCGGCGTCTGGATCGGGAATGTCCTCTCCATCCACGTTTGTGGTGCTGCCCCAGACAATGCGCCATGAGGAATCCACGTCACTGCGATAGCGAATATGGATGTGGCTTGTGACGATTGAGGCGAGACGTGCGGCCTCGACACGCTCCAGCCCTCGCAGGTCTTCAATGCGCGCCCAGACCGTTGCGACGTTCACCCAGCCATCCTCCTCGCCGCCTTGCCCGTCTGAGATACTTCTGGGCTCCTGAAGGGTGACACGCCGGTTAAGCTCACCAATGGCTGAGGCGCGTTGTGCTTTCTTCGCCGTCATGGCGTCGGCTCCGGTTCACCCAGCTTTGTCCAGTCTGTCAGTTGGTGGATGATCGACCGGACATGCATCGGCAGTGGCGGACCGTTTTCGGGAATGGTGCCCAGCGGAGTGCGGTTTTCGAACCAGTGTGCTGTGAGGCCCTTTATCGCGAGCTTTGCCCGCTCCGGGGCGGTTTCATCGAAGGTGTGGCCGGTGGCCTGCTCGATAAACTCACGGGCAGAGACGCCCAATGCAGTTATGAGGGCATCCTCTGCATCATCGTCAATGCGGGCGAAAAGTTTCAGGTCTGCCAGGGTGACAGGTTCTGCCATTGAAAGGCTCCATCTCAGGGACTAGCGCGTCATCACGACGGGCCGATTTGCTGTGTTATAGTATAACGATTGTGAGGCTGGAGGGCAATGAAGGGCTGAGACCTATAAGGAAAGGCACACGCCTCTAAGCCTGCACCCTTTCCAGAGCCCATAGCGCCGTCTTTGACGCTTTCACTGCCGTTTCCGATTAGCCTCGAAAAAGGACGCTCTAAGTATCTTTCTTTTTTTTGTCTTGTTTTGTTTGTGTCTGGTCTTGTCTGCGTTTGTGTCTCGCGTCTCGGTCTCAGGTCTCGGTCTCGGTCTCGGTCTCTGTATGTGGACACTCTCTCGACACTGTGTCCACACTGTCTCTGCCTATCCCGCGACCGGGCGCAGGAAACGGGAACCTGATAGGTGGCCGCCGTAGTTTTCGCTCGCGGGCGGCGCGTTGGCGGGGCTGTCTGTCGTCTCCAGAAAATCCTCCTCCACCTTCTCGCGTAGAGTGTCGCTGTCGATGTCGGATATAAGGCGGCGGGTTCCCTCTGCATGGCTTTTGTTCATCGGTTTGTTGTGCAGAAACCATCGCTCGATATAGATTTCCGATGTCTCGGCGTCGTGAGAGACAAGGCCCAGATTGCAAAGCTCCTGAAGAGCCTTTCGGTATCGGTCCGGCGGCCAATCAAGATCAGCGCAGGCATACCCCTCCGGGATCAGGCAACAGCCGCAACTGTTTTGATGCCCACATGTCAGAAAATACAGGTGGAGATACCTGCCATCATCGCCTGCCTTCTTAAAGCGCGGTGAGTGCCAGACGGCGGGCGACACCTTCGAGAAAATACGTTTCGCCACCTATTGCGCCTCCGAGTTCCAGCCGGCCAAACCTTGGCTTGCGTACTGCTGGCGAAGCCGGTTGGCCTCGCCTAGCGTTTTGCAAAGTGTCGTCTGGGGCGTTTGCCCTCGCAGGTGCAGGGTCACGGCATAGCCCGTGCCCCATCGCTCCATTGTGTAGTGGTTTTTCGCGGCGACCATTTCAGCCGCATTGGAGTATCGGCGCTTTGCGGGCTTTGTCATGCGGCCCTCCTGTCAATGAAGTCACCGGCAATGCGAATGTCTGGATGGAATTGATCAGCCGCCGGGGTCTCGGCTGCGCAGTAGATGCCAGGCTGAAGCGCTGGATAACGCAACCCAAGATGAGAACATGCGGCGCGAGAAAGCGTGCGCTCGAACATGAAAACCACGCAGCCGCGACTACCGTCATAGCCAGACCAAGACGCAAGCCGTTTTGCCTCACCGAGCTTCGCCTTTTTCCGCCTCTTGGACTTGTTGCTTTTCAATGACTTGCGAGGGCGTGAAGCGCCATTCAGGTAGTACGTACCGTGGGAGGGGTTCGGCGCGTTCATGCCGCCACCTCGTCACGTTCAGCCGCAGCCTTTTCCAGAAAAGCAATCAGCTCGCATGTGCGCCAGCGGTTGGTGCCGGGGCCTATTTTTAGGGGCTTTGGAAAGCGACCGGCATTGATGCCGCGCCACAAGGTTGAACGATGGATAGGTGTATTTTCACCGCCAATGATCTTGCAGGCTGTCGCCTCGTCGACCAGTTCAGCTATGTGTTGCATGGTGGTTCCCTGCGTCTATTGATGACGCAAGGAACATCGCCCAGATGTAAAGGGCGGTAATCGTATAGAAGTCACCTAATTTCCTGACTTCTATACTACTTCCATGTCTGAGGCTCTTGCTTCTCCAATGCTGCCCAACGCTTGAACGCAGCTAATGGATCACCCTGAATTTCAAAGAATTCGAAAGCGTCACGCAGGTAATTCGCGAAGGGCGATTCCGGGTTAAGCGCGCGGCGTGGTGCAGGTGTTTCTGTCCAGCTTTCCCAAAACCCGTGCAAATGAGCCACAGCATGGACAGCTTGCCAATTTATGTTTCGGCGGTCTGGGATAAATTCCGCCGCTGCCCGAAACTCTCCTTCCAACTTATCGAGCACATTCGGCAGATTCTCATAGTGGTGCGCGTGATCTTGGATATCTAGAATCGCGTCGTAAATCGACTTGGCACCATCATTGATTTCATCATCGCCGTTTTCACTCCAATTGAAACGCACCATTGCGGCTTTCGTGCTTGCGATATCAATCTCTGCCAAGACATGAACTGCTTTTCGAAGGCGTTTCATGTCAATGTCGAACCTAGACCGGTTAATGGTCTCAACAGGATTAGTGAAAAAGCTATCGATCATCCTCTGATGCAACGTGATGGTTGCATGTTCATCTCCCAAAAGATCTGGGATGTAGCGTCCAAAAATCTTCTGGAAATTGAGAATCTCCCTTTTCGCCTCTTCGTCTCTTAAACTTTGGAAACTGAAAGTTCTGACATAGGCTTGCATTACCTGCCGGTAACGCACCCCCTCCTCTAGATTTTTTAACTCCTCCAACAGAGCTTCTTTGCGCTCCCGCTCTTCATCGGTCATCATAAAGACACCCCACCGCGCCACGGCACGATCTGCGCCATTCCATTGACAATACCGAACAACCGGCCTGCCCAAAGATCAAGCGCCTCACGCTTCTCCTTCTGATAATCGTACCGCGCATAAACACGACTGGTAATGCTCGCCTTGGTCGCTGAGACATGATTCAGCACATGCCCAATGACAAATGGCGAGATGCCGATTTCCTCCATATGTGTTGCAGCCGTGCGGCGAAGATCATGCGGGGTCCAAGGCGCAATGCCCAAAATGGTTGCCACTCCTCTCTTCACGACTTCTTCCCGCTTCACAGCTTTGGGAATAGACGCTCCAGTCACAGCGGCACGACTACCGGGTCCGGGAAAGACAAATGGCGTAGGATCGCGCCCCTTGCGCTCGTCCAGCGCCTCGACATCGGCAAGCTGTTCACGAATGATCTCGACCGCCATATCGGACAACGGCACGACGTGCTCGCGCTTATTCTTCGAACGGCTGGACGGGATAGTCCACAAATGGTGTTTCAGGTCCAGTTCATCGCGGGTAATCCCGGCAATCTCGCCAACGCGTTGGCCGGTGATAAGACATAGGCGAATAATGCGACGGGTGGCTTCTCTCATCTCCGCTTCAGGCAGGGCCTGCCACATGGCCTTGATCTCGTCAGCACTTAGAACGCGGTCGCGGGCTGTCGTCTCTGTCGGGCGCTTCATGCCTTCGACTAGATTTTCGTCCAGATCGCCGCGACCACGCGCCCAACGGATCATGGCTCGCATATCCTCGAATATGCGGTTCGCCTCAATATGCGCGCCCCTGTCCTTAACGGCGTCAATGCAGCGGGTAAGGTCACGGCGGTGAAGGTCGGAAAGCTTGATGGTGCCAATTACGTCTGAAACGTTTTTGCGAAGACGACGGGCAATCTCGTCTCCAGAGCGCTTGGTTGATGCATGGCGGGCGATATAGTTTTCCACCATGTCCGCAACGGTCTGCGAAGCTGCCAGCGCTTTCTTTTCTGTAAGGGGATCGGTGCCCTCGCCTATCTCGGCACGGGCCTCTCTCGCCTTCTCCCTCACCTTGCCTAACTTGATCTCAGGATAACGCCCCAGCTTCATGCGAGCGCGCTTGCCGTTGCCGGGTTTCGTATAGACCAAGTTCCAGGTCTTAGTTCCAGCAGGGGAGACGCGAAGGCAAAGCCCCTTGGTGTTTACGTCGAAATAGTCCGTCTGCCTTCCCTCGACGGTCTTGGCATTGGCGCAAAATCTATCGGTCAGTTCGATGGTTGGCATTGCCCGTACCTTTTTCCGGAAAACCAGTCAGGGGACCGGTTTCTTCAATTAGGTACGGAAATAGGTACGGCAAAACAGGCGCTTTGTCGATACGCATTGCGACACGCCACAACGGCATAGAACACTATTTACTTGAATAATCAGACGCTTACGAATTTCAGCCTGTTTTTCCTTGTCGCAGTAAATTGCAGTGGAAAACCTCTGTTAACCGGTTGGTCGCTGGTTCGAATCCGGCCCGGGGAGCCACTTCTTTTCCAAACACTATACGCCGTCCACCCCTTCAGCACCTCCGCTGGAGCCGCGCTACCGCGCCCGTGATGTATTCGGCGCGACACTCCGTCATCACCCCTCCCCGCTTAATTGCTTCCTCCTTCAACACCTTGACGCTAGGGTGACGCTTGACGTTCCTGAAGGAGTTGCGCCTGTGTCCGAAGTCGAGTTGAAACTCCTGCTGGACAGACAACAGGTCCCCGCTGTCCTCGCCCGCATTGACGAGTTGCCTTCGCAGGCCTGCACGAAGCATGCCTCCCGCCTCCTGCGCAGCATCTATTTCGACACGGCAGCGCGCGATCTGCGCAAGAACGGTATTTCCCTGCGCCTCAGGCGCGATGGAAAGCGCTGGCTTCAGACGGTCAAGCTCAACGGCACGATTGCAGGCGGGCTGTCGAAGGTCAGCGAGTTCGAACGCCCCGTGCCGAGCGGTCAGGTCTCCATCGACGCCATCGAAGATGCAGACGTGCGCGAACGACTCAGGAAGCTCATAAGCGACAGGCCGCTCAAGACCATCGCCGAGACCCACATCAACCGCACCCAGATCGACCTTAGCCTGGATGACGGTGCAAAGGCGGAGCTCGCCGTGGACAGCGGCGCCATCAAGGCGGCCGGACGCAGCGAAAACCTGCACGAACTCGAAATCGAGCTGGTCGAAGGCGCTCCCGCCGACCTCTACCGAACCGCCCGGATGGTTCTCCCCAAAGGCAGCCTGCGGTTTTCGCGCTTCTCAAAGGCGGCGCGCAGCGTTCTTCTCGCCGAACAGGGGCATATAGAGCCGCCGGCGACGCCACGCAGAGCCGAGACGGTTCCCCTCAAACCCGGATACGCGACCGGTGAAGCGGCCCGCGCCATGCTGCACGAGTGCCTCAGCCAGATCGCGGCCAACATTGAGGCGGTGCAGCAATGCGACGATCCGGAAGGCCCGCACCAGTTACGCATCGGGCTCCGGCGACTGCGCAGCGCGCTTGCCCTCCTTGCGCACGAAATTGCCTCGCCGGAAGAAGCAGCCCCCGGCCTCAGCGAGGAAGCCCGCTGGCTTGGCCGCGAGGTCGGACGCCTGCGCGATCTGGACGTCGTCCTCAACGACATCGCACGCCCCTATTTCGCGCTTGATGGCCATGCCCATGGCGCTGCCCCCGTGCTTGGCACACTGGAGCGCCACGCCAAAGAAATACGCAACGATCTGCGCCAGATACTCTGCGGCGAGCGCGTCGGCGACTTCCTTCTGTCCCTCTCCGAGTTCATCGAAACCGCCAGATGGAAGGATGACCATCGCAAGAAGCGAGAGCGCCGCAGGCTGACGGACTTTGCCGGCAAGATACTCGACAGGCGATGGGCCCACGTCCTGACCAAAGCAAAAGGGATCGAGCGCTTCGATCAGGAGCAGAAGCACGCGCTGCGCAAGGAGCTGAAAAAGCTCCGCTACACGATAGAGTTTCTTGGCCCGCTCTTCCCCAAACGCGATGTGAAGCGCGTGACCGAAAGGCTGAAAACGCTTCAAACCGTGTTCGGAAGCCTTAACGACGCCACGGTCGTCGAAGCCGTTCTCAGCAAACCGCCGCTTTCCTCGATCAACGACCTCGCGGCCCAGCGCGCCATCGGCCGGCTGCTCGGCGCATGCGAGACACGGGTGACCTATGACTGGACAACGGCGCAGGCCCACTGGAAGGCGCTGAAGACCTGTCACCTGTTCTGGAAGCGAAAACACAAATAGGCCACAGAGCGCATCCCTCCACCCCACCACCAGCCCACGCCGCGAACACAGTTCCGTGACCATGTTTCCGGCGCGGAACCAAACCGGCTTTTGCAGGTTGTGCTACGACAATCCCCAAGGGGCCAGAACGGGCGGGCACAATGAAACGGGAAAACGAAAAACAGGAAACCTTGTCGGTCACGCTGCCGGCAAACATCATCGCCGCGCTTGACCGCTACGTCTCCACGCAGGATCAGGGCATCTCGCGCGAGGACGCGCTGATTTCGGCCCTGCGCGACTGGGCCATGCAAAATGGCCTCCTGCAAAGCGGCATGAATGGCGATAAAGGCTTGCGACCGGACCAGCTCAACGCCACAAACGACGACTGAACCAAAGCCGCACGGATAATCACATGCCCAATGAGAATGACCGGAACACGGTTCTGGTGCTGTTCCGGCACGATCTGCGCCTTTCCGACAATTTGGCGCTGTGCGCCGCCGCCAATGCCGGCAGGCCGGTCGCCGCCGCCTTCATTCTGGACGAGGAGAGCGAAGGCGCGCGCCCGCTCGGTGGCGCGCGGCGCTGGTGGCTGCATCACAGCCTCACGGCCCTCAGCAAGGATCTCAAGACGCTTGGCGTAAAACTCATTCTGCGCCGCGGCCCGATGGCGAAGACCGTGTCCGCCCTTGCAGAGGAAACCGGAGCCGCCACGGTCTACTGGAACCGCCGCTACGACCCGCCCGGCATCGCCGCCGACACACAGATGAAGTCCGCCCTTCAGGAGGCCGGCGTCGAGGCGGAGAGTTTTGCCGGCCACCTTCTGCACGAGCCCTGGCGCATCAAGACCGGCTCCGGCGGTCCCTACCGGGTGTTCACCCCCTTCTGGCGCGCGCTGGTCGAGCATGTGCATCCGCGCGCACCCGCCGACCGCCCCGGATCGCTAAAACCGTTCGAAGGCGACGTTACGGGCGATGCGCTCGAAGACTGGCAGCTTCTGCCCACCACCCCGGACTGGGCGGGCGGCCTGCGGGAAACCTGGACACCCGGCGAAGCCGGCGCCAGAGACCGCCTCATCGCGTTCCTCGATGGCGGCGGTGATGGCTACAAGACGCGCCGCGACCGGATGGGAGACGATGGCACCTCCGGCCTCTCCGCCCATCTCGCCCATGGCGAGATCACGCCCTTCCAGATCTGGCAGGCGCTTGACGGGACGGACGAGCTTGCCGGCGAAGACATGCTCACCTTCCGCAAAGAGGTCGGCTGGCGTGAATTCTGCTGGCACCTCCTGTTCCACAACCCGGATCTTGCGACGAAGAACTTCAACAGCGATTTCGACGCCTTCCCCTGGCACAGGGACGACCGCGCGCTCACAGACTGGCAGCGCGGGCAAACCGGCTATCCGGTGGTCGACGCGGCCATGCGGCAGCTCTGGCAGACCGGCTGGATGCACAACCGCGCGCGCATGATCGTCGCCTCCTTCCTCGTGAAGCATCTGGGGCTCCACTGGCGCACCGGCGAGGAGTGGTTCTGGGATACGCTGGTGGACGCGGACCCCGCCTCCAACCCGGCCAACTGGCAGTGGGTGGCGGGCTCGGGCGCGGACGCCGCCCCCTTCTTCCGCATCTTCAACCCCGTGCTTCAGGGCGAGAAGTTCGACCCGCAGGGGCGCTATGTGCGCGCCTTCGTGCCGGAGATCGAAAACCTCTCCGACAAGCACCTGCACCAGCCCTGGAAAGCGCCGGTCGAAGCACTCAGAAAGGCGGGCGTCAGCCTCGGCGCGACCTATCCCCGCCCCATGGTCGATCACAAGGCCGCACGGGAGAGTGCGCTCTCCGCCTACAAGTCGATCAGAAATGCAGACTGACGGGTCGCCCGTCAGTCTTTCTTTTTGGAAACGAAATCCGCCGCCATGCGAATCTCGCGCATGGGCCGCACCTTCGCCGTGCAGGCGTCGTAGACCGGATGGGCCTTGTAGGCCGCCAGCGCCGCCTCGTCGCGGAACTCGCCATAGACGATCACATCCACCTCGGTGCCGATCTGGTCGACCTTGCGGTTGATGCCGATCTCGAAGAAATCCGAATGCGGAATCTCGGCAAGCATGCCGAGCCCCTCGGCAATCCGCTCCACATCAGCCTCATCCTTTGCGCTGAAAAAAACGATGTGTCGAATCACGGGCATGTCTCCTGGAAATTGCGCCTGCAAATCGCGCCGACCGCCCGAAAAAGTCAATGCGCCCCAGCGTCACGCAAAGCGCGAACCGCCTGAATCACTTTATCCGCCGAAGCCGGCAAACACTTGCTTCAAAAGAAGAAAGGCCGGGCAATGCGCCCGACCTCTCATCACCGATCATTATATTTAACCGACTACCGTTCAGAGCGTGATGCGGTAGAGCGCGAAACCTTCCTTGCCCTCGCCCGCCGGCTCGATGGAAACGCCCTCGACGCTCGAAGCGAACGCCGCGCCCTTCGGCCCGGTCTCGAACAGCACCGAGGTGTTTTCCAGCGGCTTGAAGTTCCAGTTGGCGTCGGCGGACGGGTTGATCGTGCCCTGTTCCACGATATAGCGCACGATCACGTCGCGGTTCGTGTCGGGCGCTTCGAAGATCACCTTGTCCGGGCCGATGCCGGGGAAATTGCCCCCGCCCCCGCCACGGTAATTGTTGGTCGCGACGACAAACTTCTGCGCCGGATCGATGGCCGCGCCCTTGAACTGCAGATCGACGATGCGGTTCGAATCCGCGTTCAGAAGCTCGCCCTTGGGCGAATATTTTGCAGGCTGCGAAAGATCGATCCGGTAGATCACCCCGTCGATCACATCGAAATTGTAGGACGGGAAGGTCGGATCGAGCAGTGGCTGGTCGGCCTTGCCCGGCTCCACCTGATTGAAGATGCCGGCCGACATTTCCAGCCATTCCTTCACATCCGCCCCGGTCACCAGAACCGCCTGCACCGTGTTGGGGTAGAGATAGAGGTCGGCGACATTCTTGATCGCCACATCGCCTGCCGGCACATCCGTATAATAGTCGGGTCCGCCGCGTCCGCCGGCCTTGAAGGGGGCTGCCGCCGAAAGCACCGGCACATCCCTGTGCGCGCCATCCTTCAGCATGTCGGTGATGTACCAGGTTTGCGCCTGGCTCACGACCTGCACGGACGGATCGTCCGCCACCAGTGCGAAATAGGAATGCAGCGGCGCAGAGGTCTTGCCCACGGCGGTGCGCACATATTTCAGCGTCGCCTCGTGGTCCTCGCGCACCGCGTCTTCCACCTTGGCCACGCTTTCCACCAGCGGTTCGGCCTTGCGCTCCACGCGCTTGAAGATCGGCCGCGCCTCCGAGGTGGAGTTCACCACCATCCAGCGATTGCCGTCGCGTTCAAGCATCAGGTCGATCAGCCCCAGATGCGAGCCCCAGAAACCGCCCATCACCGCCGGCTTGCCGGCAATCGTGCCCTTCGCATTGTCGACGCCTTCCAGCCCCTCGAATTTCGGGCCGGGGAAATCCAGATGGCTGTGCCCCGTCACGATGGCGTCAACGCCGTCAACACCGGCCAGAAGCAGCGAGGCGTTTTCGAGGTTCTCCTCATACTTCGCCGGGCCGATGCCGGAATGCGACAGCGCCACCACGATATCGGCGCCCTCTTCGCGCATCTGCGGCACCCAGGCCTCTGCGGCCTTCACGATGTCGCGCGTCATGGCCTTGCCAGCCAGATGCTTCGAATCCCAGTTCATGATCTGCGGCGGCACGAACCCGATCAGGCCCACCCGGATCGGATGCTCTTCGCCATTGCCGTCCTTCACCTTGCGATCAAGGATCACATAAGGTTTCAGGAAAAGCGCGTCATCGCGCGCGTTGGCAGCGAGCTCGCCCTTGGTCACATTGGCGCAGACGAAGGGGAAGTTCGCGCCATCGAGCACCTTGAACATGAAGTCGAGCCCGTAATTGAACTCGTGATTGCCGAGCGTCGAGCAATCATAGCCCAGCGTGTTCATACCCTTGATCACCGGATGAACATCACCCTCGCGCATGCCGCGTTCATAGGCGATGTAATCGCCCATCGGGTTGCCCTGCAGGAAGTCGCCGTTGTCCACCAGGATCGAATTCGTGGCTTCCGCGCGAATGCCGTCGATGATCGCGGCCGTGCGCGCCAGCCCCATCGTGTCGTTGGGCTTGTCGGCATAATAGTCATAGGGAAAGACATGCACATGCAGATCGGTCGTTTCCATGATGCGCAGATGCGCCTGATTGCCGGAAGCGCGTGCGGAAAACGGATGCATGAGAACCAGCGAACCGGCAGCAGCCGATCCGGCGAGGAAGGTACGACGGGAAAGCAGGGCGTGCGGTCGGGTCATGGTCATCTCTCTTTCAATCTTTGAAACGGAAACAGCGATCAGTCATGATTGCGCTCTCGTGGCGAGACTTCCAGCAAAAACTCGTGACGCCCGCATGACAGGGCCATGGCACAAACGGCGCTTCACATGTCGCAGCGAGAAAAGCGCATCAGCCGCCCGCCCCGCAGTCTTGATAAGCGCTGCACGAACAAAGCAGAGAAAGCAGAGGGAGAGAAAAGAGATGAACACTTCTTCCGGCGACCGGGATTACGCCTCACCGCCCTGCTTCATGCATGAGCTGGCAAGCGGCGCACAGGCGGCTGATGCAGACCACTGGCCGGATGTCCGGCGCTGGCGCAAGGCGGCCCGCGAGCGCCTCATCGCCGAGCGTCTCGCCGTCCCGGCGAAAACCCGAAGCGAACTTGCAGAAGACATTGCCAATCAGCTCGACCGTCTCATCGGCGATCCCGCCGGCCGGGTGATCGGCCTCTACTGGCCGTTCCGGGGGGAGCCGGATCTACGCCCATGGCTTGCCCGATGCGCAGCGCGGGGAGCAGAGACCGCGCTCCCCGTCGTCATCGAAAAGGGCGCACCGCTCGTCTTCCGGCCCTACCGGCCCGGCGACACACTTGAACGCGGCGTGTGGAACATTCCCGTTCCCGCAACGCAGGCGGAAATCGCGCCTGATATCGTGGTTTCACCGCTGGTCGGCTTCGACGCCGCGCGCTACCGGCTGGGCTATGGCGGCGGTTTCTACGACCGCACCCTCGCCGCACTGGCGAAGAAACCGCTGGTCGTGGGCATCGGCTATGCCTTCTCGCAATTGCCGACCATCTACCCGCAGCCCCATGACATTGCGATGGATCACATAGTGACTGCTGGCTGACTGCGGGCGAGAAGATTTTGCCGTCAGGCGTCCCCGCCTGACCCCGGATCAGGACATTTCAGGCTTCAGCCCCAGCGCTGTGCGGTCCACCACTTCGCGAAGCGCAAAGGCCGAGTTGATCTTGATGACATGCGGCATGCCCGTCAGCCATTCCTTGTGAACGCGCTCATAGTCCTGCAGATCCCGCGCAGCGACCCGCAGAATGTAGTCATATTCGCCCGCCATCAGATGGCATGACACCACATTCGGGCAGCGCTGCACCGCCGCCTCAAACTCGCTCAACGTGCGTTCGAACTGGCCCGACAAGGAGATATGGACTATCACCGTTACACCATGTCCAAGGGCTGCATTCGAAAGCCGGGCATGGTATCCCTTGACCACGCCGCTCTTCTCCAGATTGTCGAGACGGCGCGAGCAGGCCGATTGCGACAGTCCGACCTTCTCGGCAAGCGCGGAATTGGAGATCCGCCCGTCCTGCTGCAACGCATCCAGAATGGCGATATCAATCCTATCCAGGGCCATTTTTCGAATTTCCTTCTACGAACGCGATATTTCGCGCAAGGAATAGCGAAAATCGCCAGATACTGCAAACGAGTTCGCAAAGACGTTCGGTCTTTTTTGTGGTCTCATCGATTGAGCCAGAAAATTCGCACACATGTTGGAGGAGACAAGGATGCGTGTCGGCTGTCCGAAAGAAATAAAGAATCACGAATATCGCGTCGGCCTTACGCCGGGGTCCGTACGCGAATATGTGGCGCATGGGCACGATGTGCTCGTGGAAACCGGCGCAGGCGCAGGCATCGGCGCCGATGACAACGCCTATCGCGCCGCTGGCGCAACCATCGCCAAAACCGCTGATGACGTCTTCGCCAAATCCGACATGATCGTGAAGGTCAAGGAACCGCAGCCCTCGGAATGGGTCCAGCTGCGCGAAGACCAGATCCTCTACACCTATCTCCACCTTGCGCCCGATCCAGAGCAGACACGCGGCCTGATCGCATCCGGCGTCACCGCCATCGCCTATGAAACCGTGACCGACGCGCGCGGCGGCCTGCCCCTGCTCGCCCCCATGTCCGAGGTTGCCGGGCGTCTCGCCATTCAGGCCGGCGCAACCGCGCTTCAGAAGGCCAATGGCGGCCGCGGCGTGCTGCTTGGCGGCGTGCCCGGCGTGCTGCCCGGAAAGGTCGCCATCATCGGCGGCGGCGTGGTCGGCCTCAACGCCGCCAAGATGGCCGTCGGCCTCGGCGCGGATGTCACCATCATCGACCGCTCGCTCCCGCGTCTGCGCGAGCTGGACGACATCTTCAATGGCCGCGTCCATACGCGCTACTCCACCGTCGAGGCGCTCGAGGAAGAATGCTTCTCGTCCGACGTCGTGGTCGGCGCAGTGCTCATCCCCGGCGCAGCCGCGCCCAAGCTCGTCAGCCGTGAAATGTTGTCGGGCATGAAACAGGGCGCCGTGCTTGTTGATGTTGCCATCGATCAGGGCGGCTGTTTCGAGACCTCGCACGCCACCACCCATTCCGACCCCACCTATGAGGTGGACGGCATCATTCATTACTGCGTGGCGAACATGCCGGGCGCGGTTCCCGTCACCTCCGCCCATGCACTGAACAATGCCACGCTGCATTACGGGCTCCAACTCGCCGACAAGGGCCTCAAGGCGCTCGTCGACGATCAGAACCTGCGCAACGGTCTCAACGTCCACAAGGGGCGGATCACCAATCAGGCTGTCGCCGACGCACTGGGCTACGAGATGGCCGAAGCCCGCTCCGTGCTCGCGGCCTGAGCCCGGCAAGACTTTCCTCCTAAACTTGCCCGCCGGAAACGGCGGGCTTTTTTTTTCGTCTGATCTGAAGAGCCTCACTTCAGGCGCGTTCAATGCGCGCCTGATAGCAATTGTACTTTGCCGAGCGCACATGCAGATAAGCGATGTCATCGCGCTGCAAAAGTTCATGCGCCCGGGTGCAGATGTGCTGCTGCGGAACAACGTCACCCGTCCCGTAGACGATGCGGTCATCATCTCCGTAGCCGCGCAGAAGCCATTGCGTTCCAGCCCGCAGAAGCTCGGGCATCACATCGCTGTCCTGCGCCCGCTCACAGTCCTCCGCACACAGAAAGACCGGTCCCGTCTCGGCATAGGGCTGCAGATCGGGAAACGGCCTGTAGGCCAGAATGAGATAGGGTTTTCCTTCGGGAACGGTGCGCAGGCAATGGCGGCAGGGAACCCCGCTGCCCGTGGAAATCCGCCGTTCCGGCCTCCGCCCATAGGCATCGGGCACACCATTGCGATACGCCCGCGCAACGTCGCTGTCCATGGCGACAAATCTGATCAAGCCCATCATTGCTCTCCTTCAAAGGTGTTGGAGAGCAATGTGCCGGGCGAGACCGGGGCTTCCCACCCGATTCCCGCCCAATGAGCCTGTCAGCGCAGGAAATCGTCGATGCGCCGCAGGGTCACACGCCGGTTGCGCCAGTTCTCCTGGCGTGTCGGCACCAGCAGGAACTCCTCGCCATAGCCCACCGTTTCCAGCATGCGCGAGGGCACGCGGAACTCACGCACCAGAACCCGCCTCAGCGAATTGGCCCGGCGCTCCGAAAGCTGCTGATTGTAGGCGAACGACCCGACCGCATCCGTGTGGCCTTCAAGCAGCACAACCGTTCCCGGCCTGCGACGACGCAGGCGATGCAGGGCGTCTGCAATCTCTTCCACCTTGCGGAACTGCGAATAGGGTATCTCGGCTGAATCGAAGCCGAAATTGATGGCCTGAATGTCGATGGATGGCGCGCGCCGGCGCAGCTCCGGCCGCCGCTTCAGCTCCCGCACCGTCACACGGTCCTGCGGGAGTACGCGCTGCGCGGGCGCGGCTTCGAGACTGCGCTGGATGCGAGAGGCCGAAGGCATCTGGGATTGCGCCATGGCAGCGCCCGGCATCAATGCGGCGGCAATGGCCGCTCCCAGCATCTGGCGACGGCTCAGCATGGGAAATTCCTTTCAAAGACATGCGTCATCATTGCGCACATCTTCATCGAACCCCGCTGAATTTGCGATGAACGTCCCGTTGCGAAACGTTCAGCCGCTTCACATCCCGGATCGTCAGGCCTCTCCGGTCTCCACCGGCGTGTCTGCGCGTCCGCCCCACTCGCTCCACGAACCGTCATAGAGCCGGTGGTCGGAATGGCCGACCGTTTCGAGCGCCAGCGAGATAACAGCCGCCGTCACACCCGATCCGCAGGAAGTCACCACGGGCCGCGAAAGATCGACGCCCGCCCCTTCGAAAAGCGCGCGCAACTCGTCCGGCGGCAACAGGCGTCCATCCCGCGAAAGTGCGGAGGCCGGCACATTGCGCGCGCCGGGCATGTGGCCCGAACGCATGCCTGCACGCGGTTCCGGCTCTGCACCGGTAAAGCGGCCTGCCGGACGCGCATCGGCGATCTGTGCCGTCGCATCCTCCACCAGTTGCAGCATGGTCTCGAGGCTCGCCACCCGCTCTTCGTCCAGCTTGGCGTTGAACACCGCCGGAGCCGTCTGGACCGGCTTGTCCGTCAGGGGCCGTCCCTCGGCGCGCCAGCCATCGAGCCCGCCATCCAGCAGAAGCACATTCTTTGCGCCCATCACGCGGAACATCCACCAGACGCGCGGCGCGGAGAAAAGACCCGGCCCGTCATACACGACGATGGTGTCGTCTTCGGAAATCCCCATGGCGCTCACATGGCGCTGGAAGGTCGCGGCATCCGGCAGCGCATGCGGCAGGTCCGTTTCGGGATGCACCACAGCGTCCTGATCGAAGAACACCGCGCCGGGAATACGCGCCGCCTCATGCTCGGCACGCCCATCCCTGCCATGCGCCGGCAGATACCAGGACGCATCGACGATGGAGAGGCCCGGCGTCTCCAGTCGTTCTTCCAGCCATGACGGTGATACCGTGAAGCGGCTTTTCTCGCTCATTTTCTTCTCTCAGTCTCAGTTTGCCGGAATTGGTCCGAAGCGCAGGCGGAAACGACGGTTTTCGCGCCCTTTCTTCTCGATCTTGCCGATATGGATTTCGCCCACTTCCGACGTGCGGGCCACATGCGTGCCGCCACAGGGCTGGCTGTCGACCGACGCCTCGTCGCCAATGCACACGAGCCGGATGCGCCCTGCCCCCTGCGGCGGACGCACATTCTTCGACTTCACCAGATCCGGATTGGCTGCAAGCTCCTCCTCGCTGATCCAGCGGGTGAAAACCGGATGATCTCCGTTCACCAGCTCCATCAGGCGGGCGGTCACGTCTTCCTTGGTGACGCTCGCATCGGGTAAATCGAAATCGACGCGCGAATCCGTCTCGCTCACCGATGCCCCGGTGATCGGGAAAGGGCAGACCACGCTCAGAAGATGACAGGCCGTGTGCATGCGCATCAGCCGGAACCGCCGGTCCCAGTCAATGGCGAGCTGCAGCGTCTCGCCCACTTCCGGCAGGGCCTGTTCGGCGGCCGGCACGTGAATGATCTCGTCCTTGCTCTCGCCCGTCACCGTCGCCGCCACATGGATCAGCGATCCATCCTCGCGCGTGAACCTGCCGGTATCGCCCGGCTGCCCGCCGGACGTGGCGTAAAACATCGTCCGGTCGAGCAGAATGCCCCCACGGTCATTGATGCCCACCACCCGCGCTGCGCCATCGCGCAGATAGGCGTCTTCGCGGAAAAGCGTCTCGGTCGGCGCCATCACGCGACCTCCTCGAAAGGAATGTCGATTTCCGGCGCGCCTTCCATCCAGCCGGGCGCCGGCAGTCCCTTTTCACGCAGGAACGCGGGATTGAAGAGCTTCGACTGGTAGCGCGTGCCATGGTCGCAGAGCACCGTCACGATGCGGTGTCCCGGCCCCAGTTCGCGCGCCAGACGCATTGCGCCCGCAATGTTGATGCCGGTCGAGCCGCCAAGGCAAAGCCCCTCCTCCTGCACCAGATCGAAGACGATGGGCAGCGCCTCTTCATCGGGAACCTGAAACGAGAAATCGGGCGTGAACCCTTCAAGATTGGCGGTGATGCGTCCCTGCCCGATGCCCTCCGTGATGGAGGTGCCTTCGGACTTCAGCTCACCCTGCGTGTAATAGCTGTAGAGCGCGGCCCCCATCGGGTCGGCAAGCGCCACTTTCACGTCCCGGTTCCGGCCGCGCAGGCCATCGGCCACGCCGGCCAGCGTCCCGCCGGTTCCAACGGCAGAGACAAAGCCATCCACCTTGCCGCCGGTCTGCTCCCAGATCTCGGCAGCCGTCGTGTGGATGTGGCCATCGCGGTTCGCCACATTGTCGAACTGGTTCGCCCAGATCGCGCCGTTCGGCTCGGTCCTGGCAAGCTGCGCTGCAAGCCGGCCCGAAACCTTCACATAGTTGTTCGGGTTCTTATAGGGCACCGCAGGAACCTCGATCAGTTCCGCGCCAAGCACCCGCAGCGCATCCTTCTTTTCCTGGCTCTGCGTGTCGGGGATCACGATCACCGTGCGATAGCCAAGCGCCTTGGCAACCAGCGTCAGCCCGATGCCGGTGTTGCCCGCAGTGCCCTCAACGATCACGCCGCCCGGCTTCAGAAGCCCGCGCTTTTCCGCGTCGCGAATGATGAACAGTCCGGCCCGGTCCTTCACCGACTGGCCCGGGTTCATGAACTCGGCCTTGCCGTAAATCTCGCAGCCCGTCTCCTCCGAGGCCCGCTTAAGGCGGATCAGCGGCGTGTTTCCGATGGCGTCCACAACCGAGTGCTTCATGTCGTCCTCTTTGAATTTTTGCGGAGGTTAAGAAGCCCGTTCCTGCCTTGCAAGGAGGGATTTTTTACAAGACGCCGAAAGCACGCAAAGCTATCGCGTTTTGTAATTGCTTCACGAACGAACAAATTCCGACAATAAGTTGAGGTTTTTCAGCGATTTCTAGCCCTGATACGCTTTTCAATCCATCACCCGCCCGTTAAGTCTTGCCTGCGAGAAAGAGGGGATGGGATGGCGCTTTATCGGGCCAGTCCAAATGATGGCGTTGCATGGGTCACCGGTGCGAGCACCGGGATCGGCCGTGCGCTTGCGATTCATCTTGCCCGCAATGGCTACACGGTCGCCGCCACGGCGCGCGCCGAAGACGGCCTCGCCTCCATCACCGATGAGGTGGAAAACCTGAAAGGCCGCATCTTCGTCTTTCCGTGCGATGTGATGGACGAAGCCGGCATGGAGCGCACCGTCGCCAATATCGAGAAGTCTCTCGGCCCCATCGTGCTCGCCGTCTTCAACGCCGGCACCTATCTGCCGGTTCGCGGCGACCGGCTGGAGACGACCAATTTCGTCCGCAGCTACCAGATCAATGTTTTTGGCACGCTGAACGGGCTCGTTCCCCTGTCGGACCGCATGCGCGACCGTGGTTTCGGGCAGATCGTCGTGATGGGATCGGTCACGTCCTTCTTCGGCATGCCCTCTGCATCGGCCTATGGCTCCACCAAGGCCGCCCTCAACAATCTCATTGAGGGGCTGCGCTTCGATTTCGAGAAGCTGAACATCCGCACGCAGATCATCAATCCGGGCTTTGTCGCCACGCCGCTGACAGACAAGACCAGCTTTTCGATGCCCGCGCTTCTCACCGCGCCGGATGCCGCGCGCCGCATCGCCAATGGCATCAGCCGGGGCGGCTACGAGATCACCTTCCCCAAGCGGCTTGTCTGGCCGCTGAAATTTCTGCGCATGTTCCCCAAGCCCGTGGTCTTCTTCGTCATGTACCGCCTGACAGGCTGGAACAAGCGCCCACTCGGCCCCCGCAAAAAGCGCAGCAGGGCCGCCGGCTGATCCCGATCAGGCCCGCGCCCGCTCCACTTCCGGTGGCGCATCCCGGCATGCCAGATAGATTGCCAGCGAAAGCGCAATCAGCACCGCATAAAAGATGAACAGCGTCTGGTAGGCCGCCACCGGGTCTCCCGGCACGACCGATGCCGCCACAACGCCACCGGTCAAAAACTGCATCACGCCCGCCCCGCCGACGGAGAAGAAGTTGAGCAGCGTCACGCCGCGCCCCGTCAGATGGGCCGGCACAAAGGCCCGCCCATGCGCCATCAAGAGACCATAGCTCGCACCACACACGCCGATCACCACGAACACGACCGTCGTGATGAAGATCGTCGAGACCGGCATGAAGGCAAGCAGCACGATTGCCATGAGCCCGATCAGATTGCCCCCGACCGCAACCCATTTCCGGGTTTTGAAGAACACATCCAGCGGCCCGTAGACGAAACTGCCCGCCGACATGGCAAGCGCCATGAACAGCGTCACCTGACCGATCAGGAGCGCATCGGCGTTGTAGACATCGGCCAGATACGGCCCGGCCCAGAGCCCGCGTATGCCGGCCGCCGGTGCATAATTGAGCGCAGTCAGCGGCAAGATCGGCCACAGGACGCGCAGCTTCAAGAGTTCCGCATAACCACGAAAGCCAAAGCCCGCTTCACGCGCAGCCTGTGTGTCGGTCTCCGGATCGCGCACCAGAAACTGGATGGCGATGCCGGTCAGAATGGTGAAGCCCCCCAGCCCCGCCATCACACCGCGCCAGCCAAAGGCTTCAGCGGCAGCGGCCATGGGTGCAGACCCCACCACATTGCCCATCGTGCCAAAGGCGATCAGCCAGGAGATCAGAATGGTCAGGCGCGCCGGCGAGAAGGTTTTTGCGAAAATGAAAACGGAGGCCATCAGCACGGCGGAGCAGCCAGCGCCGTTGAGCACCATGGCGAAAATGATTGCCCACGGCCCCGGCGCCATTGCGAACAGCAGCGCGCCACCGCCGCCGCAAACCGCCAGCAAAAACGCCGCCGTGCGGCGCGGGCCGTAACGGTCGAGCGAAACGCCGACCACGAACTGCATGAGCGCGAAAGACACAAACCATGCGCCCGACGCCATGGAAAGCTGGGCTTTGGTGGCGCCCAGCTCGCTGGTCAGTGCAGGTGTGAGAACGGCCAGAAACGACCGGTAGAATTGCGACAGGACGTATCCTATCGCCAATGCCGCAAGACCGGCCATGCTTTCGCTGCTCCCTCCTCCGTCTGGCTAAACCGCCAGATGTTTCTGGCCTAGCCGAACGATGCCGGAGGGACAATTGGGCCAGACCGGCCTATCGGCCGATCAGCCCTTTTGAAGAAGCCCGAATGCCGGGCTTATGCCGCGTGCGCGCCGGGGCGTTTGCCGCGGGTGCGGCGACGGCGACGGACCGGCTTGTCGCCTTCGGACTGACGCTGCTCGCCCTGCTGCGCCTGCGGCTTCGCACCGTGACGCGGCTTTGGCTTGCGGTTGTCGCCGGCCTTGGCAGGCTTCTGCGCATTGCGGCGCTCACCGCCATTGTTGGCAGGCGCGGGGCGCGGTGCCGGGTCAGGCTCCGACGTGTGGTCCGCCACCAGCGGAAGGCGCATGCGGATGATCTTCTCCACGGCCTTCAGCTTGTCAGCCTCGGCCGGATCACACAGCGTAACCGCCTCGCCGGATGCGCCGTTGCGGCCGGTGCGGCCAATGCGGTGCACATAGCTTTCCGGCTGGTCGGGAAGGTCGAAATTCACCACATGGCTGATGCCCGGAACGTCGATGCCGCGCGCGGCAATGTCGGTCGCCACGAGAATGCGCACCGATCCGTCACGGAAGCCGTTCAGCGCACGCTGGCGCGCATTCTGCGACTTGTTGCCGTGGATCACCGCCGCCTCGAAGCCGTCACGGCCGAGATCGCGGGTCACGCGGTCCGCGCCATGCTTGGTGCGGGCGAAGATGATCACCGAGCGCATGGCTTCGTCGGCCAGCATGTCGGAGAGGATTTTGCGCTTCTGCTTGGTGCGCGCCATCACCAGCCGCTGGGTGATCTCGCCTGCCGTGGTGGATTCCTTGGCAATCTCCACCCGCAGCGGATTGTTGAGCAGGCTTTCGGAGAGCTTTTCCACTTCCTTGGGCATGGTGGCGGAGAAAAGCGCCGTCTGCCGTTCGGAATGCGTGGCGCGCGCAATGCGGCGCACATCGTTGATGAAGCCCATATCCAGCATGCGGTCGGCTTCGTCCAGAACCAGCCAGCGCGTTTCCGACAGCGAAAGCTCGCCCGAACGCACGATGTCGGTCAGACGGCCCGGCGTCGCCACCAGAACGTCGACACCCTGTGCGAGACGACGAACCTGGCTGTTGCGCGACACACCGCCCAGCACCAGCGCCGTGGAGAGATGGGCGTGGCGGGAGAGTTCACGCACCACATCATCGATCTGAACGGCCAGTTCGCGCGTCGGGCACAGGATCAGCGCCCGCGCCGTCTTCGGCTTGCGCTTGGTGCCAAGCGCGATGATCTGCGAGAGGATCGGCAGCGAAAAGGCCGCCGTCTTGCCCGAGCCCGTCTGGGCAATGCCCAAAACGTCGCGTTTCTCGAGCATGGCCGGAATGGCCTTTTCCTGAATTGGCTTGGGCGTTACGAACCCCACCCCTTCGGCCGCCTTCAACAGGTTGCCGGAAATTCCAAGATCAGCGAAACCGATCTGTTTCGCATTGTTGTCATTGGTCACTATGCAATCTTTCCTATGCCGGCGTCCGATGACGCCGCAATGATACGTGGCAGGGCGCAACCTGCCGAATAAATGTTTGAATGAACGACGTGACGAGGGGTGTCTCACCCACACGGCTGCGCTGTCGCGCCGGCTTTGCCGGCTTGAGCCTCACCCTTGGGTAAAGGCTTCAGACGCAACCAGTCTTTGAAGAAAGCCGGCATAACCAGCCCATGCGTCTGCGCGTCATATGGGGCATTGGCGGCAAAAGTGCAAACGCTATTTTGTGCACCGCAGTATCTCACTCGTCTCTGGCAAGTTTCGCCAGCGCCAGCATACTCCGCCAGTTGCGCCCCGTCATCGACAGTTTCAGCGTCGGCTCCATTTTCGGCACGAAGCGCGACTGCCCCATGCCGTCGGGCGTGTGGAGATAGAGCGTGCGCCCGCTGACGCGAACCTCTTCCGTGCCGGTGATCTTCGCCTGAAGCGCTGCCACATCCGCTGCCGCCGGCTCCCGCTCCAATGCATAGACATGCACCCTGGTCGGCTCGTCAGCAGCCTGCGGAAACGGATTTGCGGCAATCATCGCATTCCAGTCATCAAGACTGCGCACCATGATCGCCTTGTCGAATCCCATCTTCGCACGCACCAGATCGGCCACCTTTGCCCGCACCGCCTCTTCACCGGACGGGGCGGTCAAAACCGCATTGCCGCTGTTGATGTAGGTCGCCACATCCTGAAAGCCGCCCTCGCCCAGCACCGCGCGCAGCTCCTTCACGGGAAGCTGCGTCGCGCCGCCAACGCCGCGAAAGAGAACGATGTATCGGGTCGCGGCCATGTTCCGTCCTCAGATGATCAGCCCGGCAATCGTGTCATTGTTGGTGATGTCCTGATAGGCCCAGCCTGCCGCGTCGAAACGTTCGGTCAGAACGTCGAAATTATCCCGGTTCTTGGTCTCGATCCCGATCAGGACAGAGCCGAAATTGCGCGCCGACTTCTTCAGATACTCAAAGCGCGTGATGTCATCCTCCGGCCCCAGAAGTTCGAGGAAGTCACGCAGCGCGCCCGGCCGCTGCGGAAAGCGGAAGATGAAATATTTCTTCAGTTCCTCGTAACGCAGCGCCCGCTCCTTCACATCCGGCAGGCGCTCGAAATCAAAGTTTCCGCCCGACACGACGGCGATCACCGTGCGCCCTTTGAGAACCTCCGGCGAGAAGTCCTTCAGCGTGTCAATCGCCAGCGCGCCCGCCGGCTCCAGCACCACACCCTCGATGTTCAGCATCTCGATCATGGTCGCGCAGAGCCGGTTCTCCGGCACCAGATGCACAGCCTCCGCATCGAATGTCTTCAGATGGGAGAACGGGGTTGCGCCGATCTCGGCCACCGCCGCGCCATCGACGAAATTGTCTACCCGGTCGAGCCGCACCGGCCGGTCCTGAACCAGCGCCTGCTGCAGGCTGGCCGCCCCTTCGGGCTCCGCAAAGGCGAAAGCGCCCGCCTGTCCCGCGGTCCTCAGATAACGCGTCACACCGGACGCAAGTCCGCCACCGCCCACGGGCAGAATGACGAGGCTGTCATCCATCCGCACGCCGTCAAACGCCTTGATCTGCTCGGCGATCTCGCGGCCAACCGTCGCCTGCCCCTCGATGATGTCGGGATGATCGAAAGGCGGCACCATCGCGCCGCCGCTCTCCTCGGCAAAATCCAGCGCGGCGCGAAGGCAGTCGTCAAAGAAATCGCCGATCAGGCGGATTTCCACGAACTCGCCGCCGAAGATGCGGGTCTTGTCGATCTTCTGCTGCGGCGTCGTCACCGGCATGAAGACCACGCCCTTGCAGCCAAAATGCCGGCAGACATAGGCAAAGCCCTGCGCGTGATTGCCTGCCGATGCGCAAACGAAGGTGCGCTCCGGCCCGCCCTCGGCCATCGCCTTGCGGAAGAAGTTGAAAGCACCGCGGATTTTGTAGGAACGGACCGGCGTCAGATCCTCGCGCTTCAGGAAAACCCGCGCCCCGGTCTTCTTCGACAGATAGTCGTTCTCCTGAAGCGGCGTTGCAGCAAACAGTGACCGCAGGGCCTCTTCAGCCTCCGCGACAGCCTCAACGAAGTCGGTCTCGTTCGTTCCTGCACTCATGCGTCTCTTGCCTATCCAGTCCGTGTGTCCTACGGGCTATTGCATATCAGGGCGCGTGACGCCACTCTCGCGCCAGGGAGGGGACCGTTTCCCGGATACAGACGCTTATACCGAGCAGCCTGAGGTTCACCACTTGCAGTATCTCGCCGTCCGCGCCGCGCTCCACATTGCGGCGGTTTTTGCCATCTATCTCGCGGCTGCCATGCTCATACCGGCGGCGGTCGATCTTTATTACGGCAATGACGACTGGCGTGTCTTCGCCTTCTCCGCGCTGTTCACCGGCGGGCTCGCCATCGGCGTTTCGCTCGCCACCCAGGGCCGCCCGCCCGTCATTTCCTCCCGTTTCGGCTTTCTGGTTGTCAACCTTCTGTGGATGACCGCCTGCATCGTGGGCGCCGTGCCCCTGCTCGCCTCTTCGGTGGAATTCAGCGTTACCGACGCCTTCTTCGAATCCGTCTCGGGCGTCACCGCAACCGGCGCAACCGTCATTGTCGGCCTGGATGGCATGCCGCCGGGCCTTCTCCTGTGGCGCTCTATCCTGCAGTGGATCGGCGGCCTCGGCGTGATCGCGCTCGGCCTGTTCGTCCTGCCGTTCCTGAATGTCGGTGGCGTTTCCTATTTCCGCATCGAATCCTCGGACATCGCAGACCGCCCCTTCGACCGTTTCTCCACGTTCGGGCTCGGCCTTGTCAGCATCTATGCGCTTTTGACGCTCGCCTGCACCATCGCCTATGCGGCAGCCGGCATGCGCGCCTTCGACGCCGTCAATCACGCGCTCACCACCATCGCCACTGCCGGCTTCTCCACCCATGACTCCTCCATGGGCTTCTATGCCGACAACCCAGCCATCCTGTGGATCAGCACCTTCTTCATGTTCGTGGCGGCGCTGCCCTTCTCCATCCTCATTCTGTTTGCCCTGCGCGGCAGGCTCGATGCGCTTCGTGATCCGCAGATCCGTGTCTTTGCCGGATATGTGGTCGTGTTCGTGCTGGCGGTGGCCATCTATCTGCGCATCGTCCACGACCACACTTTCTTCGCCGCACTCACCCATTCGGCGTTCAACTTCGTGTCGATCATCACGACCACCGGCTATGCCAGCTCGGATTATTCACAGTGGGGCGCCTTCGCGGTTGCGGCCGCCTTCGTCGCCATGTTTCTCGGCGGCTGTTCCGGCTCCACGACAGGCGGCATCAAGGCCTATCGCTTCCTGATCCTGTTCAAGCTGATGGCCAATGGTCTGCGCCGCTTCGTCTATCCAAACACCGTCGTCACCGTGCGCTATGGCGACCGCACAGTGGATGATGACCTGCAGCGCGCGGTTGTTCTCTATATTTCGGCCTTCTTCGTCATCTGGGCCGTCATCATTCTCATTCTCGCGGCCACCGGGCTCGATTTCGTCACCGCCATCTCCGCCGCCCTCACCGGCCTCACCAATGTCGGCCCCGGTCTCGGCCAGGTGGTCGGCCCCGCCGGAAGCTTTGCGCCCCTGCCGGATCTGGCCAAATGGGTCGTCGCGTTCGCAATGCTCATGGGACGGCTCGAGATTCTCGCCGTGCTGGTCATTTTCGCACCGGTTTTCTGGGAGAAGTGACCTCCACAAGACGTCGCTTTCCCGCTAAGGATAGCGACGTCGAACCTTCCGATCCTCAGGGCAAGCAAAGACCGTATCCAATGCCGTTTCGCAAGCTTCAGCGCCCGTTCGCGTTTTTGTTCATCCTGATGGTGGTCATGGGCTGCGCCAACCAGAAGCCCTCCCGACTGATCGCGCAGACCATGGCGCCAGCGCGCACCGATCAGATCGAAGCCACGCACGAGATTTTCATCGCCACCAACCGCGCTGCCGCCGAGGAACCGGGTGAACTCTTCTCCGGTCGCCGCCTTGCGCACCAGGGCGCGCCCAAGGCAGCCTTCGCCCATGTCGACGTGTCCATCCCCAAGGTGCACGAAACCGGCAAGCTGGAGCTTTCGCCCAATCCCGATGTGGCCGATCCGGCGCGTTATTTCACGGCGCAAAAGGCGGTCCTCTATCCGGATGCCAGCGATTTCGAGGCGGCCCTGAAGAAAAGCATCGCCACCCATGACGGTCGCGCGCTCGTCTTCATCCACGGCTACAACACCGGCTTCGACGACGCGGTCTATCGCGCAGCCCAGATCTTCAACGATGCCGATTACAGCGGCACGCCGATCATGTTTTCCTGGCCATCCGCAGGCCGCATGCTCGATTATGTCTACGATCAGAACAGCGCCACCACCGCCCGCGATGCGCTGGAAGAAACGCTCCGCCTGGTGGTTCGCGCCGGCGCAAAACGCATCGATATCGTTGCCCATTCCATGGGTAGCTGGGTCACGATGGAAGCCCTGCGCCAGCTCGCCATTTCCGGTGACCGGGATCTGGGCGGACGTCTCGCCGACGTGGTTCTCGCCTCTCCCGATCTCGACATCGATGTCTTCAAATCTCAGATGCGTCGCTATGGCGTGCCGAAAAAGACCTTCCTCATCCTGACATCGCAGAACGACCGCGCTCTTACACTGTCCGGTTTCATCGCCGGTAATCAGCCCCGGCTAGGCGACTACAGCGACGCCAAGGAGCTGACCAATCTCGGCGTGGTCGTGGTCGATGTGACCAAAGTGTCTTCAGGCGACTGGCTCAACCACACCAAGTTTGCCGAAAACCCGATCCTCGTGCGCCTTCTGGGCGAACGCCTTTCCAGCGAAGGCAATCTGAACGCCAGAGATCACGACGCCGTTGCCGGCAAACTGGAAACGCTGGTGCGCGGTCTCGGCCAGACGGTCGGCACTGCCGCCGATATCGTCATCACTACACCGCTCACGGTCATCGATCTGGCCACAGGTCCGGCCCGGCGTTAAGAACGAACACGGAAGCGCGTAAAATCAAGAGATTAGACGCGCTTCCAGACTCAAGACGAGAAGCATTTGAAGGGCATTCATCGCGAAATGACGCGCCCTTTCAAAGGAACAGATCGACCTTCTGGAAGCTCGTCACGTCGATGATGCCGGTATCGGAGATCCTGAGTTCCGGGATCACCACCAGCGCCAGAAGCGAGTGCTGCATATAGGCGTTGTTCAACGTGCAGCCCATGTCGTGCATGGCGTCGGTCAGCTTCGCCGCCTTCTGCGCCACCACTTCCGCCCGCTCATCCGACATCAGCCCGGCAATCGGCATCTCCACCAGCGCCAGCTCGCGCCCCTTCGAGAACAGCACGACGCCGCCGCCCACTTCGCCAAGACGGTTGGCCGCTTTGGCCATGTCATCCTTGTTGGTGCCGACCACGATCATGTGGTGTGAATCATGCGCCACCGTCGAGGCCATGGCGCAGTCCTGCATGTAGCCGAAGCCCGAAACGAAACCGTTCGTCACATTGCCCGTGCCGCGATGCCGCTCCACCAGCGCGATCTGACAGACATCATTGCGCCGGTCCATGGCGACGATGCCATCCTCGACGCCAAGCTCCGCCTCCAGCGCCCGAGTCGGCGCCTGGTTCTCGATCACGCCGATCACCCGCGCCCGCACATGGTTTGCGCCCTCGGGCGCAGCAATGTCGAAATCCTGCGCCGCAAGGCTTTTGCCAAGCCGCACCGTGTTCTTGGCCTTGGCCGGATAATCATGGGCCGGAATGTCCGCTTCCAGCCGCCCTCCCCGCGCCAGCCTCACGCCCCGCGCGAACACGTCATCGATCACGAGTTCCGCCAGATCCGAAACGATCAGGAAATCCGCCCGCCGTCCGGGGGCGATAGAACCCAGCTCCCGCTCCAGCCGGAAATGCTCTGCCGTGTTGATCGTCGCCATCTGGATCGCCGTCACCGGCTTCAGACCCTGCGCGATGGCGTGGCGCACCACGCGGTCCATATGGCCGTCATTCACCAGCGTTCCCGAATGGCTGTCATCGGTGCACAGAATGAAATTGCGCGGATCGAGCCCCTGCTCCGTCACTGCCTTGATCTGGCTTGCCACGTCATACCAGGCAGAGCCCAGCCGCAGCATGGCCTTCATGCCCTGACGCACCCGCGCAATCGCGTCCTCGGCGCGCGTGCCCTCATGATCGTCTTCCGGCCCGCCGGCCACATAGCCATGGAACGGCAGTCCCAGATCGGGCGAGGCATAATGTCCGCCCACGGTCTTGCCCGCCGCCACGGTGGCCGCAATTGCGCCCGTCATGGTGGCGTCATTGGCCGCAACGCCCGGAAAATTCATCACCTCGCCAAGCCCGATAATGTTCGGCCAGCCCATCGCCTCGGCCACGTCTTCGGCGGAAAGTTCGGCCCCGGCATTCTCCAGACCCGGCGCGGAAGGCACGCAGGAGGGCATCTGCACGAACACGTTGATCGCCTGCGCCATCGCCTCGTCATGCATCAGCCGCACGCCGTCGAGGCCCAGCACATTGGCGATCTCATGGGGATCGATGAACATGGAAGTGGTGCCATGCGGGATCACGGCGCGGCAGAATTCCGTCACCGTCACCATGCCGCTTTCCACATGCATGTGCGCGTCGCACAGGCCCGGCACCAGATAGCGCCCCATCGCGTCGACCACCTTGGTCTTCTCGCCGATGGCGTGGCTCGCGTCCGGCCCGCAATAGGCAAACCGGCCTGCAACAATGGCAATGTCGGTCGCGGGGATCACCTCGCCCGAATGCACATTCACCCAGCGGCCATTGCGCACCACAAGATCCGCCTTCTGGCGCCCCATGGCCACATCCACAAGCTGCGGCGCGACCGCCTGCCAGGGTTTGAGATCGGTGGAAGGCACGGGCTTGGTGTCGGGCATGGATATCCTCCTGATGGAGAGCGCACTTTCGCAAACCCGCGCCGCGCGCGCCAGCCCTCACGTCAAACAGTCAGCGGAAAGAATGGGAATTGCGTCACCGGGACCGTCATATGCCCATGGGGACGGTCTCGCACTCGCCGAGCCCCTAACGCGCAATGGCGTCCCAGGCGGCAATGGCGCTGTCCACCACCCGCTCCAGCGCGGCGCATGAGGCCCCGTCGCGCGCCTGGATCGAAAGCCCGTGCAGAACGGTCACATAGAAAGCCGCGACCCGCGCCGGATCGGCGCTCTCGGGCACGTCGCCATCGCTGATCCCGCGTTCCACACGGCGGCGAAAACAGGCCTCGTTTTCACGGCGGTTTTCGGTCAGAAAGCGGCACACGGGGCTGTTTTCCGGTGCGCCGGCCAGCGCCGCCGTCACCACCATGCAGCCGCGGGGATTGTCAGGGGCGGTGTAGCAGCGGGCATTCACACGCAGCGCCCGTTCGATCGATCCGCGCGCCGTATCGCCTTTCTCCAGCGCCTCGCTCACCGGTGCGCTCTGTTCGCGCCCATACAGCTCGATCGCTTCGCGAAACAGCGTTTCCTTGCAACCGAACGCCGCATAAAGGCTGGGCTTGTTGATGCCCATGGCCTGCGACAGCTCGTTCATCGAAGCGCCCTCATAGCCGCACGACCAGAACACCCGCATCGCCTGATGCAGTGCTTCGTTCCTGTCAAATGCTCTGGGCCTGCCGCGTCCCGCCATCTCGAATACCTTTTGTACCAAGCCGTAAATAATTACGTCCGCTCGATATCTCAAGGCATGAGTCTGTTTCGACAGCCCGGCGCCTTGCATCTCGTCGGCGCACGGGGCCGGATCATGACGCAGAAAACAGGCGCATTGCATGCAATCCCAGCGCTGAAGCGCAGGTGGTCATCTGCGCTTTCGAACAAGGCTCACAATTGCCTTTGCCAGCAGCATTGAAGAGAAAAACAGCACGAGCTGAGACGCGTTCATTCCAAGGACGTAATCATTTCCCGTAATCGTTGCTACAGCTGAAGTTATCACAATAAGCGCAACCAAAATGATGTCGTGCACAGATCGGACTCCGGGTTTTCATGAAGCGCACATGCCCCGACCGAAGTCTTTCCATCTACGTTCATGAAAGTGATTTCGTATAATTTATTAAATAAAAACAACACCATAAATGGATTTTGACCTCTGCTCCGCAGGATTGTCAATGATCCATCCCGGTTCCATCCGGTCCCCGCGCATTTCGCGTTAATGGCAAGGCGAGACCACCGCACGCCATCACCCCGCCTGCCCGGCGGCGACTCGCCCCGCAGCGCCGGCGCCCCGCCGCAACAGGATCACAATGGCGGCAATCACCATCACGCTGCCCGGCAGCCAGTGCCAGCCGATCAGGCCGGGTCGGGTCACGAACAGAACCAGCATGGAAACGAATGGCACCAGATAGCTGTAAGCGGTCACCGCGCCCGGCGTCAGAACACCCGTGCCGCGCTGCATGAGCCAGAAGGTCACGCCGCTCGAAAACACGCCCAGATAGGCAACCAGCAGGAAATCCCCGATCTGCATCCGCGTAAGCCCGTCCACCGGCTCCAGAACGAGCCCCGCCGCCGCAATCAGCACCCCGCCGCCGGCAAGGCTCCAGAAAGTACGCGCCGCAGCATCGCTCGACAGCATGTTGCGCGCCATCCCCCATTTGGAAAGCACGGGATAAAGCGCAGACGCGATGCAGCCGACGAAGAACAGCGCCTCGTTCCAGCCGAACTGCAACTGCGCGAGATCGCCACCCGTCTGCGCCATGGCAAGCGCCAGCGCCCCGAACGCGCCAAGTGCGAGAATGGCCAGAAGCCCGCCTGCCCTCGGCTCCACGCCAAGCACGCGCCCCAGCCCGTAGGCGATGAGCGGCATGGTCACGAACAGCGCCGACATGGAAAGCGCCGTCACCCGGTGCGCAGCCCAGAACATGATGCCGAAGAACCCCGCCAGACAAAGCCCCATCACCGCATAGAGCAGAAGGGCTGAAAGCCCCGGCCGCCAGTCCTCGCGCGCCCGCACCATCGGAGCCATGGCCAGCGCCGCAATGGCAAAGCGCAGCGCCGTCAGAAGCAGCGGCGGAAGACCATCGGACAAAAGCCCCACCGCCGGAAAGGAAGCCCCCACGATCAGCGCCCATAAAAGCATGCCCAGATGGGCCTGCACCGCGCTCTTTTCCCCGTCAGCCCTGTCAGCCCTGTCAACCATGCCAGCCATCGGTGATCCGCCTTCCACATTTCCTGCAAGCCCTGAACATGAAACCAAAGCTAGTTCATTGCGGATCGATTGATAATGTGCGACTTCGCTCAATAACCATTCACTCAGAGTGCTGAATAATGGACCGCTTCACCGCCCTGAACGTGTTCCGCACGGTCGTAGAGCTGGGCAGTTTCGCCGGGGCAGCCCGGCGGCTTCGCCTTTCGCCCGCCGCCGTCAGCAAGAACATCCGCGAGCTCGAAGCGCATCTCGCCGTCCGTCTCATCAACCGCACCACGCGCCGCATGAGCCTGACAGAAGCGGGCGCGCTCTACCACAGGCGCATCGCCGGCATTCTCGATGATCTGGAAGACGCCGACGCCACGCTCGGGCCGCTTCAGCAGGAGCCGCGCGGCCTGCTGCGCGTCAGCGCTCCCATGGCCACCAGCCTTATAGCCCTTTCCCCGGCGATCCCGCAGTTTCTGGAACGCTACCCGGAAATCACGCTCGACCTCAGGCTGGATGACCGCCGCGTCAACATCGTCGAAGACGGGTTCGACCTCGCCATTCGCGGCAGCGACCGGCTGGAAAACTCAAGCCTGATTGCCAGAAAACTGCTGGTTCTCGATCACGTCCTGTGCTGCGCGCCGGCCTATCTCGAGCGTGCCGGGCCGCTTGAAACGCCCGAAGACCTGCGCCGCCACGAATGCGTGCAGTTCAGCCTGTCCGGCCATGCCGACGAATGGACCTTTTACAGGGCGGGCCGCAGTGTCACCGTGCCGGTCAACGGGCGCTACAAGGTCACGTCCAGCCTCGCCGTGCGCGACGCGCTGCTTTCGGGCTTTGGTGTCAGCATGACCCCGCGTCTTTATGTACGCGAGCATCATGCCGCCGGCGCGCTTGTCCCCCTCATCCCGGACTGGACGCCCATGGACACCACGCTTTACGCGATCTACCCCTCCGCCCGGCATGTGCAGGCCAAGGTGCGCGCCTTTCTGGATTTCCTCGTCGAAACGCTCAGTCCACAGGCGCATTGACGCGCACCGGGCCACAAGCCCGCCATCCTCTGCACCCGGCCCGCAAACCTGTTAAGAGGAAACAACCTTCCGATTCCCCTGACAGGCCTGCCGTGACCGCCGATCCCACGCATATCCTCAAGACCGTCTATGGATACGAGGCCTTTCGCGGCCGCCAGGCCGAGATCGTCGAACACGTCATTGCCGGCAACAATGCCTTCGTGCTCATGCCCACCGGCGGCGGCAAGTCGCTGTGCTACCAGATCCCCGCGCTCTGCCGGCCAGGCCTCGGCCTCATCATTTCGCCGCTCATCGCCCTCATGGCCGATCAGGTGGCCGCGCTGAAACAGGCTGGTGTCCGCGCAGCCGCGCTCAACTCCAACCTGCCGCTCGAAGCCCGTCAGGCCATCTGGCGCGCCATGGGCGACGGCTCGCTCGACATGCTCTATGTGTCGCCGGAAACCCTGCTGCGCCCCGCCGTGCTCGACCGGCTGAAGCAGGTAAACCTCTCGCTCATCGCCATTGACGAGGCACACTGTCTCTCGCAGTGGGGCCATGATTTCCGCCCCCATTACCGCCAGCTCGACGCGCTGGTCGAAGAGTTTCCCAACACGCCGCGCATGGCGCTGACCGCCACCGCCGACGCCCCCACCCGCGCCGAGATCATCGCGCATCTGGGCATTGATGAGCGCGACAGCTTCGTTGCCGGGTTCGACCGCCCGAACATCCGCTACGCCATCGAAGAAAAGGACAGCCCGCGCCGCCAGCTCGCGCGCTTTCTGGAAAAGCACAGGGATGAGAGCGGCATCGTCTATTGCCTCTCCAAGCGCAAGACCGACGAGACCGCCGAATGGCTCCGGTCGGAAGGCTACAACGCGCTTGCCTATCATGCCGGCATGGACCGCGAGGCGCGCGAGGCAAACCAGACCCGCTTCCAGCGCGAGGAAGCGGTGGTCATGGTCGCCACCATCGCCTTCGGCATGGGCATCGACAAGCCGGATGTGCGCTTTGTCGCGCATCTGGATCTGCCCGGCAGCATTGAGGCCTATTATCAGGAGACCGGCCGCGCCGGCCGCGACGGCCTGCCGTCGGAAGCCATGATGCTCTACGGCTTCGATGACATTGCGCTGCGCCGCCGTTTCATCGAGGAATCGGACGCATCCGACCAGCGCAAACGCATGGAGATGCAGAAGCTCGACGCGCTTCTCGGCCTTGCCGAAACCGCCCAGTGCCGCCGTCAGGTCCTGCTCAACTATTTCGGCGACCATTGCGAGCCCTGCGGCAATTGCGACACCTGCGCAAATCCGCCCGAACGTTTCGATGGCTCCATCGCAGTGCAGAAGGCCCTTTCCTGCATCTACCGCACGGGCGAGCGTTTTGGTCAGGCCTACATCGTCTCCGTGCTTCTGGGGGCCGAAGACGAGCGCATCGCCCGTTTTGGTCACGACCAGATTTCCACCTATGGCATTGGCAAGGAATACGATCAGCGCGTCTGGCGCTCGGTCCTGCGCCAGATGGTGGCGCACGGCCTCGTGGATGTGGATTTCAGCGGCCATGGCGGCCTGTCCATCTCCGAGCGCGGCGCGCAGTTCCTGCGTGAAAAGCCCACGCTCATGCTGCGCGTTCCGCGTCCGGCGGCAAAGGGCAAGAGCCGGCGCTCTTCCGGCAGCGAGGCCGCCAGTGCGCTTGATCCCGAAGCCGCAGCCCTGTTCAAGGCGCTGCGCGAAAAACGCATCGAGATCGCCCGCGAGCAGAACGTGCCGCCCTATGTCATCTTCCACGACCGCACGCTGATCGAGATGGCCTCCGCCCGCCCCGGCTCACGCCAGGCCATGGCCGGCATTTCCGGCATCGGCGAAGCCAAGCTCGACCGCTACGGCGAAGCCTTTCTGGATGTCATCGCAAATCACGACTGACAGAGCGGATCAATCCGGCGCGAAACCGTTGCGGGAGACAGGCCCGCTCAGTCCAGTTCCTGAACGCCGCCACCGGAAACGGTCAGAATCTGCCCGCTGACCCAGCTTGCCGCAGGTGAGCTCAGAAACAGCGCGGCATTCGCCATGTCGACCGGCTCGCCCAGCCGGTTGATCGGCGTGTGCGCCAGCATCTTCTTCTCAATCTCGTCGTTCAGGACAGACTCCAGCGCTTCCGTGCGGGTTGCGCCCGGCGCGATGCCATTCACCCGAATGCCCCTGGGGCCGAGGTCGAAGGCGATGTTCCGGATCAGATGGTTCGTGGCCGCCTTGGACGCACCATAGGACGCCATGCGCCTGTTCTTGTTCTCGCCGGCCATGGAGGTGATGGCGAGAATGGAACCACCGCCCGCCTTCTCCATTTCAGGCGCGGCAAGCTGCGCCAGCCGAAACAGCGAGAAGACGTTGAGAGCGAACGCCCGGCGGAAATCCGACATCGGCATGTCGAACGGCTTGGGACCGCCACCGCCGGCATTTGAGACCAGAAGCGTCAGCTTTCCAAGCTGGTTCACCGTTTCGCTCACTGCGCGGGCAAGGTCATCTTCGCTGGTCACATCACAGGCGACACTCGCGGCCCTCGCCCCCGTCTTTTCGATGTCATCCGCAACCTGCCCGGCGCGCTCCGCATCGAGATCGGTCACCATCACCGAAGCGCCGGCGCCGGCAAATGCCTCGGCAATTGCGCGCCCTATCCCTGCGCCAGCGCCCGTAATCAGCGCGACCTGACCGTCCAGCCTGAAATTCTGCGGATCATACATTCAAAGCACTCCTTTTGAACAAGCCACGCCAGACAACCTGGCCCTAAGCATGGCATTGCCCGGTACAATCTCATCACGGTGTCTGTCGGATCGGAGTTTCCATCGCCCCCGGCTCGTCAAAGCTCTTTCGTCAAAAGCACCCAGTTCTGAATTTCGGTCTGCCAGCCATCGCTGACACAGCGCCGCCGCGCCTTTTCGGCGTATCCCACGCGCTCATAGAGCCTCCGGGCTCCGTGATTGTCATCGGAGACGATCACGCTCATGCGGGAGATGCCGCGATCCGCCGCAATCTTCTCAGCAAGGTTGAGCAAATGGGTTCCTATTCCCCGCCCCTGCGTTTCGGGAAAACACGCCAGCACATTGACGTACCAGCTGTTCAGGGCGAGGTTTTCGAGTTCCTGAAGCGGGCGAAAGAGCGCGGGAAACTCCGCACCGATTGGCTCGGGCGTCGAACCGATTGCGTATCCCGTCAGGCTTGCGACCGCGCCCTCTCCAAAATCCACGACATAAATCTGGCCATCTCGCGCCTTTTCGGCCTGCCGCCTGCGCCCCACCTCCCAAGGGTCCTGATCCGGCGCGGCCATCGTTGACCAGATGTGAAGCGGAAGCCCCTCGCCGGCAAGGTTTACAAGCCGAGCGAGCGGCAGGGCATCTCCCGCCTCGGCGATACGGGTAAAACGCTCAAGCTCCATGAAACGCCTCCCCCTCAAAAACCACGCATAAGGGTTGAGAGCCAATATAGCACTGCCTTGGAAACCTGTCTGCAAGCGCGCTCACGGGCATGCAGATGCCGGGGTTCCTGCCCGCACCAGAAACCGCTGTTGCAATCCTTGCTGGCCGTGAGAGGCATCGGGCGCGAATGCATCTCCGCCAGTGAAGACGGCAACCGCATTCTCGTCGGTAGAGAATCGCAAAGCTTCCCAAACGGAAAAGCTGCTGCTTGGTGTTGTTCTGAAACTCTGGTGCGGACGGCGCGCACCCGCACCAAACCCGCGCCATTGTATTTAAACGATTTTCCTCATTCCTTACTTGGCAAAGTCACTCTTTTTGTATCTCAACCTGTATCGCAAATTGCGACCATTTATCGAACCTTAATTCCACCCCTTGACCCGCCACCTCGTTCGGGACGAGGGGGTCGCAGGTTCGAATCCTGCCACTCCGACCAGCCTATTCAATCACTTACAAGCCGCCCATCCGAAAACGCCGAAGGCCACGGACCGAAACCGGACCGAAACAGCCTTCAAGCGGCGCGTAACGGACGCCTTTGAAGCTAGCGCTCGGCCGGCGCACTATCCCAAAACCGCTTCCGATCCCCCTTCCCCCTGTCTCGCTTCGGATCGAATGGTATGCCGTCAAACTCGGATGCGAAGCGGTCCGCGTCTTCTTTCTCAGCAAAGCAGAAGATGATGAAGTAACCGCCTCTGGGTTCGGCCCACTGGGCATAGACGGATTGCGTCCGGCGATGGATCGACAGGCCCNTGGTATGCCGTCAAACTCGGATGCGAAGCGGTCCGCGTCTTCTTTCTCAGCAAAGCAGAAGATGATGAAGTAACCGCCTCTGGGTTCGGCCCACTGGGCATAGACGGATTGCGTCCGGCGATGGATCGACAGGCCCTTACAGAAGCCGTGAACGACATCGTAGCTGCCTCCCATTACCCGATCCTCCGGTAACGCCACCTGGTGCGGATGAGCGCGATCAATCTGAGCCCCGGTAGGCTCTCCTTTGCGACGTGACATCG
>NZ_JAMQML010000013.1:0-144660 GCF_030068685.1 Nitratireductor sp. GZWM139
AGAGAAGCTGCGCTTCGCTATCCGCGAAGGCGGCCGCACCGTCGGTGCCGGCATCGTCGCAGCCATCATTGAGTAGAACGGGAAACTTCCGGCGCGGCGCGGACCTCCGCGCCGCAGCGGAACAAGGATTTGACACATGAACGGACAGAATATCCGTATCCGCCTCAAGGCGTTTGATCATCGCGTTCTTGATGCCTCGACGCGGGAAATCGTGTCTACGGCTAAACGCACGGGCGCCAATGTGCGCGGCCCTGTGCCGCTGCCCACGCGCATCGAGAAGTTTACTGTTAACCGGTCTCCTCACATCGACAAGAAGAGCCGCGAACAGTTTGAGATGCGCACCCACAAGCGGCTGCTCGACATCGTCGATCCGACGCCGCAGACCGTCGATGCTCTGATGAAGCTCGACCTGGCTGCCGGCGTGGACGTCGAGATCAAGCTCTAGGGCGCAAGACAAAAAGTCTGGAACCTGCGCCACCGTCCGCAACTGCGGGAGAGGTGGCTGGGAACCCCGAAAGGAAATCGAACCGATGCGTTCAGGTGTTATCGCACAAAAGATCGGTATGACACGCGTCTACAACGAAGCGGGCGAACATGTGCCCGTGACGGTTCTGCGCATGGAGAACTGTCAGGTCGTTGCGCAGCGTACCGAGGAGAAGAACGGCTACACGGCGGTGCAGCTTGGCGTTGGACTGGCCAAGGTGAAAAACACGTCGAAGGCGCTTCGCGGTCATTTTGCGACCGCTTCCGTCGAGCCGAAGGCCAAAGTGGCCGAGTTCCGTGTGTCGCCCGACAATCTTCTTGATGTCGGCGCGGAGATCACGGTCGAGCATTTCGTCGCCGGCCAGAAGGTCGACGTGACGGGTACTTCGATCGGTAAGGGCTTCCAGGGTGTCATGAAGCGCCACAATTTTGGCGGCGGTCGTGCAACCCATGGTAACTCGGTCTCGCACCGTTCGCATGGTTCTACCGGTCAGCGTCAGGATCCTGGTAAGGTCTTCAAGGGTAAGAAGATGGCCGGCCACATGGGCGACCATCGCGTCACCACCCAGAACCTGGAAGTGGTCTCCACCGACACTGAGCGTGGCCTCATTCTGGTCCGCGGTGCCGTACCGGGCTCCAAGGGCGCCTGGATCATGGTCCGCGACGCCGTCAAGGCTCCGCTGCCCGACAACGTGCCGATGCCGGCTGCAATTCGCGCTGCCAAGGCTGAAGAAGCTGCCGCCAGCGAGGGGGCTGAATAATGGACATTAAAGTTACGACCCTTGCAGGCAAGGACGCTGGTAAGCTGAAGATCTCTGACGAGATCTTCGGTCTCGAGCCCCGCGAAGACATCCTGCACCGCGTCGTGCGCTGGCAGCTTGCAAAGAAGCAGCAGGGCACGCACCAGACCAAGGGGCGCTCGGAAATCGCGCGCACCGGTGCAAAGATGTACCGTCAGAAGGGTACGGGCCGCGCCCGTCACTCGTCTGCCCGTGTTCCGCAGTTCCGCGGCGGTGGTCGCGCTCATGGCCCGGTCGTTCGCGATCACAGCCATGACCTTCCCAAGAAGGTCCGCGCACTCGGCCTGAAGCTCGCCCTGTCGGCGAAAGCAAAGGGTTCCAGCCTCATCGTCATCGACGATCTGGCGCTCGAGGACGGCAAGACGAAGACGCTCGTTGAGAACTTCGCAAAGCTCGGCCTGAACAACGCCCTGCTTATCGGCGGCCCGGAAGTCGATGCCGGCTTCAAGCGTGCGGCTCAAAACATCGCCAACATCGACGTTCTGCCAGTGCAGGGCATCAATGTTTACGACATTCTGCGCCGCGGCACGCTGGTCCTTTCCAAGGCCGCCGTCGAGGCCCTTGAGGAGCGTTTCAAATGACGGAGCTTCGCCACTATGACGTGATCGTCAGCCCGGCGATCACCGAGAAATCGACCATGGCGTCGGAAAACAACCAGGTGGTCTTCAATGTGGACCGCTATGCGACGAAGCCTGAGATCAAGGCTGCAGTCGAGGCGCTCTTCGGCGTCAAGGTTACCGGTGTCAACACGCTTGTTCGCAAGGGCAAGGTGAAGCGTTTTCGCGGAACGATTGGCCGCCAGAGCGACGTGAAGAAAGCGATCGTCACGCTGGCCGAAGGTCATTCCATCGACATCGCGACTGGCCTCTAATCGGGCGGCGAGGAAGAGACAATGGCACTGAAGAAGTATAAACCGGTAACCCCAGGCCAGCGCCAGCTGGTCATCGTTGACCGCTCGGGCCTTCACAAGGGCAAGCCTGTCAAGGGCCTGACCGAAGGTCTGACGGGCAAGGGCGGCCGCAACAACACGGGTCGCATCACCGCTCGCTTTCAGGGTGGTGGTCACAAGCGCACCTACCGTCTGATCGACTTCAAGCGTCGCAAGCTTGACGTACCGGCCACGGTCGAGCGCATCGAGTACGACCCGAACCGCACCGCGTTCATCGCGCTGGTTCGCTACGAGGACGGCGAGCTGTCCTACATCCTGGCGCCGCAGCGTCTTGCAGCGGGCGATACCGTTATCGCCAGCAACAAGGCCGTCGACGTGAAGCCGGGCAATGCGATGCCGCTTGCTGCGATGCCGATCGGCACGATCGTGCACAACGTCGAGATGAAGCCCGAGAAGGGCGGTCAGATCGCACGTTCGGCTGGCGCATATGTTCAGCTCGTCGGTCGCGATCAGGGCATGGCGATCCTTCGCCTCAACTCTGGCGAACAGCGCCTTGTTTCGGGTCTTTGCTTCGCCACCGTTGGTGCAGTATCTAACCCGGATCACAGCAACATCAGCCTTGGTAAGGCTGGCCGCAAGCGTTGGATGGGCAAGCGCCCGCACAACCGCGGTGTTGTCATGAACCCGGTCGACCACCCGCACGGTGGTGGTGAAGGCCGCACCTCCGGTGGTCGTCATCCGGTGTCGCCCTGGGGTAAACCCACCAAGGGCATGAAGACCCGGTCGAACAAGTCGACCGACAAATTCATCATGCGCTCGCGCCATCAGCGCAAGAGCTAAGGAAAGGTAGCGGCAAGTGTCCCGTTCAGTCTGGAAAGGCCCCTTCGTCGACGGCTATCTCCTGAAGAAGGCCGAGAAGGTGCGCGATAGCGGCCGTAACGAGGTTATCAAGATGTGGAGCCGTCGCTCCACCATCCTGCCCCAGTTTGTTGGGCTGACCTTCGGTGTTTACAACGGCCAGAAGCACATCCCCGTTTCCGTCTCCGAGGAGATGGTCGGTCACAAGTTTGGTGAATTTGCTCCGACCCGCACCTATTACGGCCATGGGGCGGACAAGAAGGCAAAGAGGAAATAACAATGGGCAAGGCCAAAGCGCCGCGCAGGCTTGCTGACAATGAGGCCCGTGCCGTATTGCGCACGATCCGCGTCAGCCCGCAGAAGCTGAACCTCGTTGCTGCGTTGATCCGCGGCAAGAAGGTGGGCACTGCTCTCGCTGATCTGGAGTTCTCGCGCAAGCGGATCGCCGGTACCGTCAAGAAGACGCTGGAATCGGCGATCGCAAACGCGGAAAACAATCACGACCTGGACGTGGATGCGCTGGTCGTGGCCGAAGCCCATGTCGGCAAGTCGATCGTCATGAAGCGGTTCCATGCACGTGGCCGTGGCCGCGCCAGCCGCATCGAGAAGCCCTTCTCGCACCTGACCATCGTCGTGCGCGAAGTGGAAGAGAAAGTGGAGGCCGCCTGATGGGTCACAAAATCAATCCGATCGGGTTCCGTCTCGGTATCAACCGCACGTGGGATTCCCGCTGGTACGCCAATGATGGCGAGTATGGCGATCTGCTGCACGAGGATTTCAAGATCCGCGACTATATCGAGAAGGAGCTGAAGCAGGCTGCCATCTCCAAGGTCGTGATCGAGCGTCCGCACAAGAAGTGCCGCGTCACCATCCACTCGGCTCGTCCTGGCCTGATCATCGGCAAGAAGGGCGCCGACATTGAGAAGCTGCGCCGCAAGGTCTCGCAGATGACCAATGCGGAAACGCACCTCAACATCGTCGAAGTCCGCAAGCCGGAGATCGACGCTGCGCTGATCGCTCAGTCGATTGCACAGCAGCTTGAGCGTCGTGTTGCTTTCCGTCGCGCCATGAAGCGTGCCGTTCAGTCGGCGATGCGTCTCGGCGCAGAGGGCATCCGAATCAACTGCGCGGGTCGTCTTGGCGGTGCGGAAATCGCCCGTATGGAATGGTACCGTGAGGGTCGCGTTCCGCTGCACACGCTGCGCGCTGATATCGATTACGGCACGGCCGAGGCAAAGACCGCTTACGGCATCTGTGGCGTAAAGGTCTGGGTGTTCAAGGGCGAGATCCTCGAGCACGATCCGATGGCTTCCGAGCGCCGCGCCACCGAGGGCGACCAGGGCGGCAGCAGCAACCGGCGTCGCGAGAACGCTTAGGAATTTTGGAGTAGAGAACGATGCTGCAACCAAAGCGCACAAAGTTCCGCAAGCAGTTCAAGGGCCGTATTCACGGCGCAGCCAAGGGCGGCACGGAACTCAACTTTGGATCCTTCGGTCTGAAGGCTCTTGAACCGGAGCGCGTTACGGCGCGTCAGATCGAAGCGGCCCGCCGCGCGATCACCCGCTACATGAAGCGTCAGGGCCGTGTGTGGATCCGTATCTTCCCGGACCTTCCGGTCACCTCGAAGCCGACCGAAGTCCGCATGGGTAAAGGTAAGGGCTCTGTTGATTATTGGGCGTGCCGTGTTAAGCCCGGCCGCGTGATGTTCGAGATCGACGGTGTTGGCCCGGATATCGCTCGTGAAGCTCTCCGTCTCGGTGCTGCCAAGCTGCCGGTCAAGACGCGCTTCGTGCAGCGTATTGCAGAGTAGGAAAGGCGGACGCGATGAAGTCTGTTGATGTCAGGGCGATGACGCCGGACCAGCTCAACGACGAGCTTGTCAAACTGAAGAAAGAGCAGTTCAACCTCCGCTTCCAGAAAGCGACCGGACAGCTCGAAAAAACCGCACGCGTTAAAGAAATCCGTAGGGATATTGCGCGCATTAAGACAATCGCAGCCGAGAAGTCGGCTGCTAGCAAGGCCTGAGGACAGCGAACATGCCAAAGCGCGTTTTGCAGGGCACCGTGGTGAGCGACAAGAACGACAAGACTGTAGTCGTCCGCGTCGAGCGTCGCTTTACCCATCCGATGATGAAAAAGACGGTGCGTATGTCCAAGAAATACAAGGCACACGACGAAGAGAACGCGTGCAAGGTCGGTGATCTGGTGACCATCCAGGAGACCGCGCCGATTTCTAAGGACAAGAACTGGGTCGTCCTTAAAGACGCCCAGGCGTAAAAAAAGATTGAAATTGCCGGAAAGCGGGTTATCTGAACCGCTTTCCATTGAACGAGAAGGCGGCCAGTCATGATTCAGATGCAAACAAACCTCGATGTGGCGGACAATTCCGGCGCCCGTCGTGTCATGTGCATCAAGGTGCTTGGCGGTTCGAAGCGGAAATATGCCTCCGTGGGCGACATCATTGTCGTCTCCGTGAAAGAGGCAATCCCGCGCGGCCGCGTCAAGAAGGGCGACGTGATGAAGGCGGTTGTTGTGCGCACGGCGAAAGACATTCGCCGCGCTGACGGCAGCGTCATCCGTTTCGACAAGAACGCAGCAGTTCTGGTCGACAACAAGAAAGAGCCCGTCGGTACGCGCATCTTCGGGCCGGTTCCGCGCGAGCTTCGCGCCAAGAACCATATGAAAATCATTTCGCTCGCGCCGGAAGTGCTCTAGGAGGCCGGGGATATGCAGAAGATTAAAAAAGGCGACAACGTCGTCGTTCTGGCCGGCAAGGACAAGGGCCGTACCGGCGAAGTGATGAAGGTGATGCCGAAGGAAGACAAGGCGCTCGTGCGCGGTGTCAACCAGGTTCGCCGCCATCAGAAGCAGTCCGCTCAGGCAGAGGGCGGCATCATTACCAAGGAAGCGCCGATTCATCTTTCGAATCTCGCGCTGGCCGATCCGAAGGATGGCAAGCCGACCCGCGTTGGCTTCAAGGTCCAGGAAGACGGCAAGAAGGTGCGCGTGGCAAAGCGCTCTGGAGAATTGATCGATGGCTAATGCTCAGTACCAGCCGCGCTGGAAGACGAAGTATGACGAGGTGATCCGCAAGGAGCTCCTCGAGACCTTCAAGTACGACAACGAGATGCAGGTGCCGCGCATCGAGAAGATCGTCATCAACATGGGTGTTGGTGAAGCGACGGGCGATTCCAAGAAGCCGGCTTCGGCTGCTGCGGATCTCGCCAAGATCGCCGGTCAGAAGCCGGTCATCACGCACGCTTCCAAGTCGATCGCCGGCTTCAAGGTGCGTGAAGGCATGCCGCTGGGCACCAAGGTCACGCTCCGCAAGGACCGCATGTATGAGTTTCTGGACCGTCTCGTGACGATCGCGCTGCCGCGCGTCCGCGACTTTCGCGGTCTGAACCCGAAAAGCTTTGACGGCCGTGGCAACTTCGCCATGGGCCTCAAGGAGCACATCGTGTTCCCCGAGATCAACTACGATCAGGTCGATCAGATTTGGGGAATGGACATCATCGTCTGTACGACTGCTAAGACCGACGACGAAGCGCGGGCCTTGCTCAAGGCCTTCAACTTCCCGTTCCGGCAGTAACGGCAGGCGAGAAGAAGGACAACTTAAATGGCAAAAGTCAGCGCAGTCGAAAAGAACAAGCGTCGGCGCAAGATGGTCGACCGTTACGCTGCAAAGCGTGCAGGTCTCAAGGCGATCATCATGGATCAGTCCAAGCCGATCGAGGAGCGCTTCCAGGCGCAGCTCAAGCTTGCTGCTCTCCCGCGCAACTCGTCCAAGACGCGTATCCGCAACCGTTGCGATGTGACCGGTCGTCCGCGTGCGTATTACCGCAAGCTGAAGATGTCGCGTGTCGCGCTGCGTGAACTGGGCAACAACGGGCTCATCCCGGGCCTGGTCAAGTCGAGCTGGTAAGGGGTAAGAACGATGTCCGTGAATGATCCGCTCGGCGATATGCTGACCCGCATCCGCAACGCCATCGGCCGTAACAAGCCGAAGGTGTCGACGCCGGCCTCCCGTCTTCGCGCCCGTGTGCTCGATGTTCTGAAGTCCGAAGGCTATATCCGTGATTATAGCCAGATCGACTACGATAACGGCAAGTCCGAGATCGAAATCGAGCTGAAATACGCAGAGGGCGGTTCCGTGATCCGCGAAATCGCGCGTGTTTCGAAGCCGGGCCGTCGCGTTTACGTGTCGGTGAAATCCATCCCGCAGGTCGCCAATGGGCTTGGCATCGCCATCCTTTCGACGCCGAAGGGCGTGATGGCCGATCACGAAGCTCGCGAGCAGAATGTGGGCGGCGAGGTGCTCTGCCAGATCTTCTGATCCGGCAGATAGCACACACAAAGAACGAGGGCAGACAAATGTCTCGCATTGGCAAAAAGCCGGTCCCGGTGCCGCAGGGTGTCACCGCGCAAGTCGAGGGCCAGACCGTTACGGCCAAGGGTCCGAAGGGCGAACTGAAATTCGTCGTCAACGACGAAGTTCTGGTGAAGCTCGAAAACGACGCTGTCACCGTCGACCCGCGCGACCAGTCCAAGGACGCGCGCTCCAAATGGGGTATGTCGCGCACGCAGATCTCGAACATCCTCAGCGGTGTGAAGGACGGCTTCGAAAAGCGTCTCGAGATCAACGGCGTTGGTTATCGTGCCGCAATGCAGGGTAAAAACCTGCAGCTTTCGCTTGGCTACAGCCACGAAGTGATTTACGAGGCTCCGGAAGGAATCACGATCACTGTGCCGAAGCCGACCGAAATCGTCATCGCCGGCATTGATAAGCAGGTGGTTGGCCAGGTTGCGGCCGAGATTCGCAAGAAGCGTGGCCCCGAGCCGTACAAGGGCAAGGGCGTCAAGTATGCGGACGAGACGATCGTTCGCAAAGAAGGCAAGAAGAAGTAGGAACTCGAAACATGGTCTCGAAAGTCTCCGTCAAGCGGCGTGCGGGACGTGTTCGCCGGAAGATCAAGGCAGTCTCCAACGGCCAGCCCCGTCTTTCGGTTTACCGTTCCTCGAAGAACATCTATGTCCAGGTTATCGACGACGCCAAGGGCCACACGCTCGCGGCCGCATCGACCCTCGACAAGGATCTCAAGGGTCAGCTCAAGACCGGCGCGGATTCCTCGGCTGCTGCAGCCGTTGGCAAGCTGGTCGCAGAGCGCGCCAAGAAGGCTGGAGTTGAGGAAGTGGTTTTCGACCGCGGTCCTTATCTCTTCCACGGCCGCGTCAAGGCACTCGCCGACGCAGCCCGCGAAGGCGGCCTGAAGTTCTAAACCGTTCGGGCGTTCCTCTGGAGCGCCCGGATTATCATTTAAAAACCCGTGCTTCCGGAAAAGAACAAGGAAAAGGGCAATGGCACAAGGACGTAGGGACGATCGCCGCGAGCGTGAAGAACGCGACAGCGAATTCGTCGACAAGCTTGTACATATCAATCGCGTCGCCAAGGTGGTGAAGGGCGGCCGTCGTTTCGGTTTCGCCGCACTCGTCGTGGTCGGCGATCAGAAGGGCCGCGTTGGCTTCGGTCATGGCAAGGCGCGCGAAGTGCCGGAAGCCATCCGCAAGGCAACCGAGAGCGCCAAGCGCGACATGGTTTTCGTTCCGCTGCGTGGCGGTCGTACGCTTCACCATGACGTCGCAGGCCGCCACGGTGCTGGCCGCGTGTTCCTGCGTGCAGCAAAGCCCGGTACCGGCATCATCGCCGGCGGCCCCATGCGCGCTGTCTTCGAGACGCTCGGCGTTCAGGACGTTGTTGCCAAGTCGCTCGGCTCCTCGAACCCGTACAACATGGTTCGCGCCACCTTCGATGCCCTGAAGCATGAGCTGCATCCCAAGGACGTTGCTGCACAGCGCGGCATCAAATATTCCACGCTCCAGGCGCGCCGCGGCGCTGCTGCTGGCGGCGAGGAATAAGGATCAAAGGCTGATCGGCCCGCAGTTTTGCGGGCTCTGATCGCCCAGGTTTGCAAGGATTGATGAAGATGGCAGAGAAGAAGAAGGGCAAGACGGTCACTGTTGAACAGATCGGCAGCCCGATTCGTCGCCCGGCCAGCCAGCGCCAGACGCTGATCGGCCTCGGTTTGAACAAGATGCACAAGCGCTCCACGCTCGAGGACACCCCGTCCGTTCGTGGCATGATCGCAGCCGTGCAGCATCTCGTCCGCGTTGTGGACGAGGCCTGAGGATCCCAGGAGAGACATGATGAAACTCAACGAACTCAGGGACAACGAAGGCGCCACCAAGTCGCGCAAGCGCGTCGGCCGTGGTATCGGTTCCGGCTCCGGCAAGACCGGTGGTCGCGGTGTGAAGGGTCAGAAATCGCGTTCGGGCGTTTCGATCAACGGTTTCGAGGGTGGCCAGATGCCGCTCTACCGTCGTCTTCCCAAGCGCGGCTTTAAAAACCTGTTCGGCAAGGACTTCAATGAAGTTTCCCTCGGCCGCATCCAGGCAGCCATCGACGCGAAGAAGCTCGACGAGAAGGCCGTCATCGACGTTGCCGCACTCATCGCAGCCGGCGTTGTTCGTCGCGCAAAGGACGGTGTTCGCGTTCTCGCCGACGGTGAGCTGAAGGCGAAGATTTCGCTCGACGTGGCTGGCGCTTCCAAGGCGGCTCTCGAGAAAATCGAGAAGGCCGGCGGAACGGTCAAGCTGCCCGAGGCAGCGGCGAAAGCCGAATAATCCGAATGACAGGCGGCGGGCGACAGTCCGCCGCTTGCATCTATGCGTCCAAAAACCTATTTCGGTTTTCGGCAACACGCGCCCGAATCGCATATTCAGTCTGCGGGCTCGTGACGAAGCGGAGAATTCTTCATGGCATCGGCAGCGGAACAGCTTGCGTCTAATCTCAATTTCGCGGCCTTCGCAAAGGCCGAGGACCTCAAGAAACGCATCTGGTTTACGCTTGGCGCGTTGCTGGTCTACCGCCTCGGCACCTACATTCCCATGCCGGGCATCAACCCGGAAGCATTTGCGCAGGCATTCCAGCAGCAGTCTGGCGGCGTTTTGGGCATGTTCAACATGTTCGCCGGCGGTGCTGTTGAGCGTATGGCCATTTTTGCGCTTGGCATCATGCCTTACATTTCCGCCTCCATCATCATGCAGCTCATGACGTCCGTTGTGCCGTCATTGGAGCAGCTGAAGAAGGAAGGCGAGCAGGGCCGCAAGGTCATCAACCAGTACACGCGCTACGGAACGGTGATTCTGGCGACGGTTCAGGCTTACGGAATTGCCGTTGGTCTTGAAGGCGGCGCGAACATCGTGACCGACCCGGGCTGGTTCTTCAAGATTTCCGCCGTCATCACGCTTGTGGGCGGCACCATGTTCCTGATGTGGCTCGGTGAGCAGATCACGGCGCGCGGCATCGGCAACGGCATTTCGCTGATCATCTTCGCGGGCATCGTTGCTGGTCTGCCGTCCGCCATCGGTGGTACGCTTGAGCTCGGCCGCACCGGCGCTCTGTCCACCGGCCTGATCCTCGGCATCATCGTTCTCGTGGTTGCCGTGATCGGTGTGATCGTGTTCTTCGAGCGTGCCCAGCGCCGCCTCCTGATCCAGTATCCGAAGCGTCAGGTCGGCAACCGCATGTTCCAGGGCGACACGTCGCACCTGCCGCTCAAGCTGAACACGGCCGGTGTCATTCCGCCGATCTTCGCTTCGTCGCTGCTGCTTCTGCCGGCGACCGTTGCGGGGTTCTCGGACACCACGCAGCTTCCGGGCTGGGCGTCCACCATGCTTGCGTCGCTCGGCCACGGCCAGCCGCTGTTCATGGTCCTTTATGCTGCGCTGATCGGTTTCTTCGCCTTCTTCTACACGGCGATCGTGTTCAACCCGAAGGAAACGGCCGACCAGCTGAAGAAGCATTCCGGCTTCATTCCTGGCTACCGTCCGGGTGAGCGTACCGCTGAGTACATTGACTACGTGCTGACCCGCATTACGGTCGTTGGCGCTATCTATCTTGTCTTGATCTGTCTTCTGCCTGAGTTCCTTATTTCGGCGACTGGCGTTCCTTTCTACCTTGGCGGCACGTCGCTGCTGATCGTGGTGAGCGTGACGCTCGATACGGTTGCGCAGATGCAAGGCCACCTGATCGCCCATCAGTACGAAGGGCTGATCAAGAAATCCAAGTTGCGTGGGGGTAAGAGGGGACGATGAGGCTTATACTTCTTGGACCGCCGGGAGCGGGGAAGGGCACGCAGGCCCAGCGGCTGGTCGAGAAGCACGGTGTTCCGCAGCTCTCCACTGGTGATATGCTGCGGGCCGCGGTTGCCGCCGGCACCGATGTCGGCAAACGCGCCAAGGCTGTGATGGATGCCGGCGAGCTCGTCTCCGACCAGATCGTGAATGCGATCGTCGCCGAGCGTATCGACCAGGCTGATTGCGCCAACGGTTTCATCCTTGATGGATACCCGCGCACGCTTGCCCAGGCCGATGCCGTCGAGGCAATGCTCGCCGAGCGCGACCTGAAGCTTGATGCGACCATCGAACTGGTGGTTGACGATACGGCCCTCGTGGGGCGCATCGAAAAGCGGGCACAGGATGCGATTGCCGCAGGCCAGACGCCGCGCAAGGACGACAATGCCGCGGTGTTCGACGAGCGCCTGCGTGAGTACTACAAGAAGACCGCCGCTCTCATCGGCTACTACCATGCGAAGGGCGCTCTGCGCCGCGTCGATGGTATGAAGAGCATCGATGAAGTGACGGCAGATATCGAGCAGATCCTCGCATCGCTCTGATCAGGGAGTTTCCAGGCTGGTGCGGTGCCGCTTGACTAAAGAGCGGTTATCGATTAATGCCAGCCGGTTCCCTGATCGAACGTAACGTTGGTCGGGCCTTCTGGCTCGGCCTCGTTGTTCTTAGGAACAATTCATTCCCGCAAGGGCCGGCCTCCACCGGACGCGGGCAAACGCAGCGCCGGATTATCCGGCTCAAATGGAGAAGAAGATGGCCCGTATTGCTGGCGTCAATATTCCGACCAACAAGCGCGTTGTGATCGCGCTTCAGTATATCCACGGCATTGGTCCCAAGACCGCTGCGGATATCGTCAAGCTCGTCAACATCCCGCTCGAGCGTCGCGTCAACGAACTCACGGACGCCGAGGTTCTCGCGATCCGTGAAACGATCGACCGTGACCTGCGCGTTGAAGGCGATCTGCGTCGCGAAGTTTCTATGAACATCAAGCGTCTGATGGACCTGGGCTGCTACCGCGGTCTGCGTCACCGTCGTTCGCTTCCGGTCCGCGGTCAGCGCACGCACACCAATGCGCGCACCCGCAAGGGCCCTGCCAAGGCGATTGCCGGCAAGAAGAAGTAATTTGGGTTGGCCGCGCTTCTCCGGAGCGCGGCTTTTCTCAGGTGGAGCCGCTGGTGCTACGGCGGTGTAGAGATCGACTGAAAGGAAGAGTATGGCCAAGGAAGCCGCACGCGTTCGTCGTCGCGAACGTAAGAACATTTCGTCGGGTGTTGCTCACGTCAATTCGAGCTTCAACAACACGATGATCACCATCACTGACGCACAGGGCAACGCGATTGCCTGGTCGTCTGCAGGCGCGCAGGGTTTCAAGGGCTCGCGTAAGTCCACGCCCTTCGCTGCACAGGTTGCTGCCGAAGATTGCGCCCGCAAGGCTGCCGAGCACGGCATGCGCACGCTCGAGGTAGAGGTTTCCGGTCCGGGTTCGGGTCGTGAGTCCGCTCTTCGCGCGCTGCAGGCTGCAGGTTTCACCATCACCTCGATCCGTGATGTGACGCCGATCCCGCACAATGGCTGCCGTCCGCGCAAGAAGCGCCGCGTCTAACCAGAGTTTTTGCCGTAAGAGCGCCTTGCGCGCTCCTCTGCGGTTTCCAGGACGCCCGTCACGAATGGATGGTGGCGGGGTAACGGAAGGAACCCGGAATGATCCAGAAGAACTGGCAAGAACTTATCAAGCCGAACAAGGTCGAGTTTTCGTCCAAGGGTCGCACGATCACCACGCTGGTGGCCGAGCCTCTTGAGCGTGGCTTCGGTCTGACCCTCGGCAATGCGCTGCGTCGCGTTCTGCTGTCGTCGCTGCGCGGCGCGGCTGTGACTGCTGTGCAGATCGATGGCGTGCTGCACGAATTCTCGTCGATCCCCGGCGTGCGTGAAGATGTGACGGACATTGTCCTGAACATCAAGGAAATCGCGCTCTCCATGGAAGGCGAAGGCCCCAAGCGCATGGTTGTGCGCAAGCAGGGTCCGGGCGCCGTAACGGCTGGCGACATCCAGACCGTGGGCGATGTGGAAGTTCTCAACCCCGATCACGTGCTCTGCACGCTGGACGAGGGCGCGGAAATCCGCATGGAGTTCACCGTCGACAACGGCAAGGGCTACGTCCCGGCTGACCGCAACCGTGCAGAAGATGCGCCGATCGGACTCATCCCGGTCGATAGCCTCTACTCGCCGGTCAAGAAGGTCTCTTACAAGGTTGAGAACACCCGCGAGGGCCAGGTTCTCGACTATGACAAGCTGACCATGACCATCGAGACCAACGGTTCGGTGACGGGCGAGGACGCAGTGGCTTTTGCTGCTCGCATCCTGCAGGACCAGCTGGCGCTGTTCGTCAACTTCGAAGAGCCGCAGAAGGAGCAGCCCGCCGAACAGGTGGCCGAGCTCGCTTTCAACCCGGCGCTTCTCAAGAAGGTGGACGAGCTGGAGCTTTCGGTTCGCTCTGCAAACTGCCTGAAGAACGACAACATCGTGTATATCGGCGACCTGATCCAGAAGACGGAAGCCGAGATGCTGCGTACGCCGAACTTCGGCCGCAAGTCGCTCAATGAAATCAAGGAAGTGCTGGCCTCGATGGGGCTCCACCTCGGCATGGAAGTCGAGGATTGGCCGCCGGAAAACATCGAAGAACTCGCCAAGCGTTACGAAGACCAATACTAGGCCCGTAGAGCCCGCCAAGTTCGGGCGACGGGGATTGAAGGAGAAAGGCCATGCGTCACGGAAAATCCGGCCGCAAGCTGAACAGGACGGCAAGCCACCGCAAGGCGCTATTTGCCAACATGGCGGCTTCGCTGATCGAACACGAACAGATCGTCACCACTCTGCCGAAGGCGAAGGAACTTCGCCCGATCGTGGAAAAGCTGGTGACGCTCGGCAAGCGCGGCGACCTGCACGCCCGTCGTCAGGCCATTTCGGCCATCCGCGACGAAGCGCTGGTCCGTCGTCTGTTCGACACGCTCGCTCCGCGTTATGCAGAGCGCAATGGCGGCTACACCCGCATCATGAAGGCCGGCTTCCGCCACGGCGACAATGCGCCGATGGCTGTCATTGAGTTCGTGGACCGCGACCTCGAGGCGAAGGGCGCAGCAGACCGCGCACGTCTCGAAGCCGAGGGTGGCAACGAAGAGGCCGAAGCCGCATAATATTGTGCGCCTTGAGCACACATAAAAAAGGGGCTTCGCGGCCCCTTTTTTGTTGCGCGAAAATGGCGGGGCTGACCCGGCGACGCCTTTCAAAATGCACAATCCTCTGGAACAAGGATGCGCGACCGGTATCTCTTCCGGTTTCACTTCCCGGGGCGTTTTGCAGTCGGCTGGAGACAGTCGAGATGGCATAGATGCCCGGATCCATTGGATATCGACTGGAGCCGCGTCTCCGCCAGGCGCTGAACCGGTCCAGAATTGATCGAGGCCAGGCATATGCGGATGCGTTCTGATTTTCTAAGGGTCGTTGCTCTCGTCGTAGCGGTGGGCGTAATCGCCACCGGGGCAGCGCTTGCCCAGGAAAGCGGGGGCGGGACCCTGCGCGGATTTCTTTCCGGGCTTTTGAAGAGTGACGCTGATGCGCCGGCTGAGCTTCAGGCCCCGGTTTCCGATGGCGCTGAGCGGCGCGTGCCATTCGGACGCGAGGACATTCAGCTTTCCTTTGCGCCGCTTGTGCGCGAAACATCGCCTGCCGTGGTGAATGTCTACGCCTCGTCGACCGTGCAGGTCCGTTCACCGTTCATGGGTGACCCGTTCTTCGAACAGTTTTTCGGCCGGCCGCAAATGCCGCCGCGCGTACGCTCATCACTCGGCTCCGGCGTTCTGGTTGACCCGAGCGGCGTGATCGTGACGAACAATCACGTCATCAGCGATGCGGATGAGGTGAAGGTTGCGCTTGCCGATGGCCGCGAATTTGAGAGCGAGATTCTCCTGAAGGACAAGGCCCTCGACCTGGCGGTGCTCAAAATTCAGGACGATGAGGCGTTTCCGGCCGTTCAGCTTGGCGATTCCGACGCACTTGAGGTCGGTGATCTGGTTCTGGCCATCGGCAATCCCTTCGGTGTGGGCCAGACGACCACGAGCGGCATCGTTTCAGCCCTTGCGCGCAGCCATGTGGGCGTGTCGGATTTCGGTTTCTTCATTCAGACCGATGCCGCCATCAATCCGGGCAATTCCGGTGGTGCGCTGATCGACATGCGTGGACAGGTAATCGGCATCAACACGGCCATCGTCAGCCGCAGTGGCGGTTCCATCGGCATCGGTTTCGCCATTCCGGCCAATATGGTGCGCGCGGTGGTCAATGCTGCGCTTGATGGCGCGGAGACGTTTGAGCGTCCCTTCTTTGGCGCATCCTTCGATCCCGTTACCGCCCAGATTGCAGAAGCGCTCGGCATGGACCGTCCTGTCGGAGCGCTGGTGCGTGAAATCGCGCCGGAGAGCCCGGCGGTCAAGGCAGGTCTGCGTCCAGGCGATGTGGTGGTGGCCATGGATGATGCGGATATCCAGCATCCCGATGCGCTTGAATACCGGCTGGTCACGCATCCACTGGAGGACGAAGGCGTTATCCGCATCCTGCGTGACGGCAACACACAGGAACTGAAATTCCGTCTGGAGCGCCTGTCGGATGGCGGCGAACCACAGACCCTTCAGCTCGATGGGCAGGGGCCGTTCGCCGGCGCATCCATCGCGACGCTTTCGCCACGGCTTGCCCAGCGCCTGAAACTGCCGCTCAACAAGAAGGGTGTCGTGATCCTTGATGTGGAGCGCCGTTCGCCTGCCGGCAGTGTGGGCCTGCGCCCCGGCGATATCATTCGCGAGGTGAATGGGATAGAGATCGAGGATGCTGACACCATGCAGGTGGTGGCGCGAGACACTGGCCGTCGCTGGGCCTTTGCCATCGAACGCGATGGACGCATACTGCGCCAGAGACTGCGTTTCTGACGCCCGAAACCCTGGCAGTTTCCTGTCTGGGACCGCGCCACTGGAAATGCCACTTGGAAACGAATGACCGATGAGTGACCTTTTCGCCAAGACCGACGATGCCCAGCCGGCCATGAACCGGCCATTGGCGGATCGCCTGCGGCCGATGAAGCTGGACGAAGTCGTCGGGCAGGAGCATCTGACCGGACCGGACGGCATTCTGACCCGCATGATTGCGAGCCGGTCGCTCGGTTCGTTGATCTTCTGGGGGCCGCCCGGCACGGGCAAGACCACGGTCGCGCGGCTTCTCGCGGGCGAAACGGATCTCGCGTTTGAGCAGATTTCGGCTATCTTTTCCGGTGTGGCGGATCTCAAAAAGGTGTTTGAGGCCGCCAGGTTGCGGCGCAGCCAGGGGCGGCAGACGCTGCTCTTCGTGGACGAGATCCATCGTTTCAACCGTTCGCAGCAGGATTCCTTTCTACCGGTCATGGAAGACGGGACCGTGGTTCTGGTTGGCGCAACAACCGAAAATCCGTCCTTCGAACTCAACGCCGCTCTTTTATCGCGGTCGCGTGTCCTGAACTTCAACACGCTTGATGCGGAAAGCCTGATGCGGCTTCTGGAGCGGGCGGAAGCGCTGGAAGGCAAGGCGCTGCCGCTGGACGAGGAAGCGCGGGCCGTGCTCGTGCGCATGGCGGATGGTGACGGACGCGCTTCGCTGACGCTTGCCGAAGAGGTCTGGCGCGCCGCGCGTGAGGGCGAGGTGTTCGATGCCGAAGGTCTTCAGCGCGTGGCGCAGCGGCGTGCACCAGTCTACGACAAGGGACAGGACGGGCATTACAATCTGATCTCGGCGCTGCACAAATCGGTGCGCGGTTCCGACCCCGACGCCGCGCTCTATTATCTTTGCCGCATGTTCGATGCCGGTGAGCATCCGCTCTATATCGGCCGCCGGCTTGTGCGCATGGCGGTGGAGGATATCGGGCTTGCCGATCCGCAGGCGCTGGGCATCGCCACCGCCGCCAAGGATGCCTATGAATATCTGGGGTCTCCCGAAGGCGAACTGGCGCTTGCGCAGGCCTGTGTTTATCTGGCGACCGCGCCGAAATCCAACGGCGTCTATACCGCCTTCAAACAGGCTTTTGCCGACGCCAAGGCGAACGGTTCTCTTTTGCCGCCCAAACACATTCTCAACGCGCCGACCAAGCTGATGAAGGAAAGCGGTTATGGCAAAGGCTATGCCTATGACCATGACGCGCCGGATGCGTTTTCGGGCCAGAACTACTTCCCCGAGGAGATGGGGCGCCGGCGCTACTACGACCCGCCAGAGCGCGGCTTTGAGCGCGAAATCCGCAAGCGGCTCGACTACTGGGCGCGATTGCGCAGGGAGCGCGGTGAACCGTAATGCGCGCAGTTGTTGATTTTTGCGCAGCTTCTGCGAAAAGAGCGCCATGAGTCATTTGCTGATCGTCGCCATCGGCGGTGCCGTCGGAGCGAGCCTTCGACATCTTACGGGGCTTGCCGCCATGCGCCTTCTGGGGCTGGGCTTTCCCTGGGGAACGCTGACGGTGAACCTGGTCGGGTCTTTCGTCATGGGTGCATTCATCGAATGGCTGGCGCGGCGAACGGGGGCGTCTCCCGAGCTGCGGCTTTTCATGGCGACGGGGCTGCTTGGCGGGTTCACCACCTTCTCGGCCTTCTCGCTTGATGTCGCGGTTCTGTGGGAACGCGGCGAAGGGCTGGTTGCGGCGTCTTATGTGCTCGTCAGTGTTTGCGGCGCGATTGCCGCGCTTTTTGCCGGCCTGTGGCTGGTTCGGCATTTCGCCTGAGGCGATGTTTTCACATCTCGCCCGGGGCGGTGTTTTCAATGGATAGGTGAAATGGCTGGCGTTCAGCAGATCGAAGTGGACAAGGACGAGAACGGAATGCGGCTGGACCGTTGGTTCAAGGCGCATTTTCCGGGGCTCGGATTCGGGCATTTGCAGAAGCTTCTGCGCTCCGGCCAGATCCGGGTGAGCGGCAGCCGCGCCAAGGCCGATACGCGGCTTGAGCCGGGGCAGATGGTGCGCGTGCCGCCGCTGGAAGTGGACCGCAAGGGCGGCGGACAGACCACCGCGCACAGCCTGCGCAACACGGGCGACGCTGAAGCTCTGATGCAGATGCTGCTTTATGAAGACCCGAAGGTCTATGTCTTCAACAAGCCGGCCGGCCTTGCCGTGCAGGGTGGCTCCGGTGTGAACCGGCACGTCGACGGCATGCTGGAAGCGCTGCGCAACAAGAAGGGCGAGAAGCCCCGGCTGGTGCATCGTCTGGACCGCGACACTTCCGGTGTTCTTGTGGTTGCACGCACGCGCCAGGCTGCCATGCGGCTTGCCGAGGCGTTTCGCGCGCGCGACACCAAGAAAACCTATTGGGCGCTTGTGAAGGGCGTTCCGAACCGGGATGAGGCGCGCATTTCCACCTGGCTCGCCAAGGAGCAGACGCCGGATGGCGACCGCATGCGGGTGGTCAAGCATGGCGAACCCGATTCCGACCATGCGGTTTCCAACTTCCGGGTCATTGAAACCGCCGGCAGCGCGCTCTCGTGGCTCGAGATGGAGCCCTATACCGGCCGTACCCACCAGCTGCGCGTGCATGCCGCCCATATCGGCTGCCCGATCATCGGCGATCCGAAATATTTCGAGGCCGATCAGAACTGGGAGTTCCCGGGCGGCATTCAGAAGCGTCTGCACCTGCATGCGCGGCGCATCATCATTCCCAATCCGGGCGGCGGCAAGATCGATGTGACGGCGCCGCTGCCGCCACACATGCGTCAGAGCTGGAACCTTCTGGGCTTTGACGAAGCCTCCGCCGAAGATTGATGGCGGTGTTGAATCGCGCACCCTTTGCGTCGTTTCACTCGCCAAATTGCCAACACTCACTATATGAACAGCCATGCGTGACCTTCTGAACGACCTCGAAGACGGAAAGACGCCAGCGGAGCTGGACCCGATCCGGCGTGCGCAAAGCACAATGAAGAAGCCGCTGCCCAAGCGCTTCTACAAGGATGTGGCGGTTGCCGCACAGGAAGAGGGCGGTTTTGCCGTGCAGCTCGACGGCAAGAGCGTACGCACGCCGAGCGCGAACACCGTTCTGCTGCCGAATGAAGCGACGGCGCTTCTGGTGGCGCGCGAATATGAAGCGCAGGGCGACGAGATTGATCCGGCGACCATGCCGGTGACCCGGCTGGTGAACACCGCCATCGACGGTGTCGCGGCTCACGCGCAGACGGTTCTCGAAGATGTTCTGCGCTATGTGACCGGCGATCTTGTCTGCTACCGCGCCCCATCTCCCGAACGTCTCGTGGAATTGCAGGCGCAGGCCTGGGACCCGGTTCTGGACTGGGCGCAGCAGCATATGGGCGCACATTTCGTTCTGGCCGAAGGCGTGATCCATGTGGAGCAGCCGCGTGAAGCGATTGCCGCCGTCAGCGCTTATATGCGCCAGAAGAACGAGCCGTTCCGCCTTGCCGCTCTCCACGTGATGACGACGCTGATGGGATCGGCTCTTCTGTCGCTTGCCGTCGAGGCGCGGGAGCTCACGCCAGATGAGGCCTGGTCGGCGGCGCATGTGGATGAGGACTGGAACATCGGCCTGTGGGGTGCGGATTCAGAAGCCACGCTGCGGCGCTCCGCGCGTCAGCGTGACATGATGGGCGCTGCAACGCTCCTGCGTGCGCTGGACGACTGACGGCGTATTTCCGGGCGGCATCAGTCCATCAAGCAGTGAGAAACTCCACCGCTCTGCCGGAAGGCAGGGCGGTTTCGCATTTGTGTGCGGGTTTTAAAGGCGTTGGGCTGACAAGTGGAAGCCGCTTTTCGATTGAGAACACGGCTGCTCCTGTGTTCGTCGGAACGCGGTCATTTCGTGTTGACAGTGCGGTGCGTGGTTCGACAGGCTCACCATGAGGAAGGGCATTGGCGGTCAAACCTGCGGTAATGCCTTTGATCAGGATTCACTGCCGGGCGCGACTTCCCTCATGGTGAGCCTGTCGAACCACGCACCGGGTCTATGCAGCAGGGCGTTGCGCCCCGCTGTGTCCGAATGGACGCGCGGCTATCTAGCTTCCACCAAACATCTTGTAGAGCACGGCGGAGATCTCGCTTTCGAGCGGGAATGACAGCATGCCCATCACCGAATAGCCGAGCAGCCAGGGCATGAGATAGAACCGGATCATGAAGAAGAACCACGCCACATAGATCGGCACCAGCGGTTCCAGCAGAAAACGGGGCGTGATGGGGCGAAAGAATTTCAGGATCGGGTTCGTCGCACGGACGAAAAAGCGCATGAAGAAGAAACTGGAATCTTCCGGCAGGAAAATGCTCATGGCGGCGCGGCCGATCAGCGTCCACATGACGACGCCGAGAATGTAATCCAGCGCCAGCACCCAGATCGGGAATGCGGCCATCGTTTCCTGTATGGCGACCGTTTCCTGCATGCAGTATCTCCCCCGCGTGATTCAGGGGCGGGAGAACCCGCCCCTGACTTCGAAACCCTAGAGCATCGGATCGAAAAGTGGAATCCGGTTTTCGGCTGTTCCGGTGCTCGATCAATTGTTTAGATCGCCGTGCGTTCGAATGGATGCACGGCGAACTGGCACTGTTCAGTGCTGGTCGGAAAGAATGGACGGGCCTGTCGGCACGCGGGTTTCTTCCACCATGCGCTGGATTTCCTCATCCGGAGCCGGTGTCAGCAGGGTGACCACCACCATGGAGACCAGGCTCACCGCCATGCCCACAATGCCGAAGCGCAGATGGTCGAGACCGAACCATGGCGTTCCGCCGGTGTAGACATAGTAGAGGTAGAGCGTGCCGGCGGTGAAGCCGGCGGCCATGCCGGCGACTGCGCCTGCACGGTTTGCCCGTTTCCACCACACACCCAGACAGAGCGGGAAGAAGAGGCCGGATGCCGCGAAGCAGAACGCCCACGCGACTGCACCGAGAATGCCGGTGAGCTGCAGCGATGCGATCAGGGCCGCCAGTGCGCCGATGCCCAGAAGCAGGATGCGGGCGACGACGAGTCGGACGGCAGTGTCTGCCTTCGGGTCGATCATCTTGTAGTAGAGATCGTGGCTGAGTGCGTTGGCGATGGCCAGCAGAAGGCCGTCGGCAGTCGACATGGCTGCCGCCATGCCGCCAGCGGCGACCAGGCCGGAAATCACATAGGGAAGACCCGCGATTTCAGGCGTTGCCAGCACCACGATGTCCGGCCGCATGAAGAACTCGTTCAGCTGCAGGATACCGTCGCCATTCTGGTCGGCGATGGCCAGGAAGCCCACGCTTGCCCAGTTCTGAATCCACGCAAGCGACGCCACTTCTTCAAACGGCTTGCCGATGATTGCCGTCGGCAGGCTGGGATCGAGAAGCTGCAGCTTCGTCAGCGTGGCGAGAGCCGGCGCCGTGAAGTACAGCAGGAAGATGAAGAGCAGCGACCAGGCGACCGATTTACGCGCAGCGCGCACGGTCGGCGTGGTGAAGTAGCGCATCAGGATATGGGGCAGGGATGCCGTGCCGCACATCATGACGAGTGCGAGCGTGATGAACCTCCACTCCGCGTAATCGCCCACCGGTCCGGTATGCGGGGTGGTGAGCACCGAGAGACCCGGAATGGCCTCGGCTGGCGGGTTGAGCCCGAACTGCGCTTCGAGTTGCGCCATGGTGGAGGCTGCATCGCCATAGGTGAAGTGCGGGATCAGGCCAAAACCCTGCACGTTGGACATCCAGATCACCGGCACCAGATAGGCGACGATGAGAACGATGTACTGTGCGACCTGCGTCCATGTCACGGCGCGCATGCCGCCGAGCATCGAGCATAAGAGAATGCCCAGAAGGCCGAACCAGACACCCCAGGAGAACGGAATGTGAAGTGCGCGGGCGGCGATGGTGCCGGTGGCGTTGATCTGCGCCGTCACATAGGTAAAGGACGCGACCACAAGCACGATCACGGCGCACAGACGGGCAAGATTGCCGCCATAGCGCGTGCCGATGAAGTCTGGAACCGTGTAGCAGCCGAACTTGCGCAGATAGGGCGCCATCAGCGAGTTGACGAGCACGTAACCGCCGGTCCAGCCGACGATGAAGGCCATGTAGCCGTAACCACCGAAATAGACACCGCCGGCCAGAGCCACGAAAGATGCGCCCGACATCCAGTCGGCCGCCGTCGCCATGCCGTTATAGACGGCAGGGACCTGTCGGCCGGCGACATAGTAGGCGTCGACCTCCATTGTGCGCGATAACCAGCCGATGAGAGCATAGATGCCGATGGTGAAGGCCACGAACAGAATGCCGATCGTGTCGGCGCCGACGCCGAATTGCTCCAACAGCGCCATCAAGAGGATGAATGCTAGAAAACCGCCGGTGTAGAGCGTGTACACCCAGCCGATATTATCAATGAACCGTCCCTGTAATAAGGCCATGCCGGTTCCTCCCTATTCGTCTTCTTCGCCGAAGCCGAACTCGTCATCGATTGCATCCTGGCGCCAGTTCTGCACCCAGATGATGATGACAAAGGCCAGCAGAGAACCCTGGGCGATCATGTAGTAACCGAGTGGGAAGCCCAGGAACGTGTATTGATCCAGCGTCGAAACCATGGCTGGCACGACAAGCGCGAAGAATGCCCAGAGCGTCAGAACCACAATCGTCAGGTTTCTGGTCTTTGCCCAGTAGCGATCCCTCACATCATCTGCGTTATTAGCGGACATGCTGTCCTCCTCCCTAAAAACGTCAGCGACGAAAGTCGTTGGATGTCACCATTGCGGTTCTGTGGAATTGGAATCACAATGGAATGCCTCAAGCATTGGGCATCTCAAGTTCAATGAAAATCGAGACATTGGTCGTATGTAACGGGAAGCACGCAATGGGTGTTGAGTGGTCGAAAGGCATTTTATTCTTGCGGGAAGCCGCAGCACGCATGCGTTTCCGGCGTGAAAATACAGCGATCAATACTGTCGGGATCATGTGCGACTTTGTTTGCACACGTTCATCTTTCGTCGCACAGAAGAAGCTCTATGGATACCTGAAGGCGCGCATGGGCACGCGCTATCCATCCATGTTCGAGGATGATGTCTTTGTTGAATCCATCAACATCGCCAAGCTGCATGTGTTTGCCGCCTGCCTCTCTGATCTGACGGTTCATGCCGTTGCCAGGGTGGCCTCTGGCGGCGCGCTGGAGGGGGAAGAGGCACGCACGCTGGCGCTTCATTGTCACGAGGCCGGACTGGCGGACAATGGCGATGTGCTGCCCGATGCCGGTACGGTGGAGGCCTGGCGCAGCGCTTTCGTGAAGCGTATCGCGGATGTTCACTGGCAGAATGCGGCGCTGGCCGCAGATTGCTTTACCGAAAGCCCAAAGGCGCTTTTCAAATGGGCGCCGATCGCTGACGAACTCAAGCGGTATGACCGTGAGATCGTGGAGAACTCGATCCGCTTCGCCTTCAGTGAAGTGACGCGCTCGTTCCGCGAACGCGCAGAGCTTCCTGAACTGGCGCAGGACTGGCGGGCGCAGTCGGTCACTTGAGCACGCCGCAATAAAAAAGGGCCCCGTCCGAAGACGGAGCCCTGATCGCCCCAACAGTAGCGATCAAACGGAATAGTACATGTCGAACTCGACCGGGTGCGGCGTCATCTCGTAACGCAGCACTTCCGACATCTTCAGCTCGATATAGGCGTCGATCTGATCGTCGTCGAACACGCCGCCGGCCTTCAGGAAGCCGCGGTCCTTGTCGAGCGCCATGAGTGCTTCGCGCAGCGAACCGCAGACGGTCGGCACCTTCTTGAGCTCCTTCGGCGGCAGGTCGTAGAGATCCTTGTCCATGGCCTGGCCAGGATGGATCTTGTTCTTGATGCCGTCGAGGCCGGCCATCAGCAGCGCTGCGAATGCGAGGTAGGGGTTTGCGCCCGGATCGGGGAAGCGAACCTCGACGCGCTTTGCCTTCGGCGAGGAGCCGAACGGAATGCGGCAGGATGCCGAACGGTTGCGCGCCGAATAGGCGAGCAGGACCGGGGCTTCAAAACCGGGCACAAGACGCTTGTAGGAGTTGGTGATCGGGTTGGTGAAGGCGTTGATCGCCTTGGCGTGCTTGATGACGCCGCCGATATAGTAGAGGCAGCTCTCGGACAGACCGGCATATTCATTGCCGGCAAAGGTCGGCTTGCCGTCTTTCCAGATCGACTGGTGGACGTGCATGCCCGAACCGTTGTCGCCATAGACCGGCTTCGGCATGAAGGTTGCCGTCTTGCCATAGGCATTGGCGACCTGGTGAACGCCGTATTTGAACTTCTGCACGCTGTCGGCGCTCTTCAGGAGCGTCTCGAACTTGATGCCGAGCTCGTGCTGGGCAGCGCCAACCTCGTGGTGGTGCTTTTCAACGATCACGCCCATTTCGGACAGGACCGTGAGCATTTCCGAGCGCATGTCCTGCGCGGAATCGATCGGCGGAACCGGGAAATAGCCGCCCTTCATGCGCGGACGGTGGCCCAGATTGCCGGTCTCATAGTCGGCGTCGTCGTTGGACGGCAGCTCGCTGCAGTCGAGCTTGAAGCCGGTGTTGAAGGGATCAGCCTTGTACTTCACATCGTCAAAGACGAAGAATTCCGGCTCCGGACCCACATAAACGGTGTCGCCAAAGCCTTCGGACTTCAGAAAGGCTTCTGCCTTCTTTGCGGTGCCGCGCGGGTCGCGGTTGTAGGCCTCGCCGGAGATCGGGTCGAGAATGTCGCAGATGATGACCATGGTGGACTGGGCGAAGAACGGGTCCATATGGGCGGTGTCGGGCTCCGGCATCAGAACCATGTCGGACTCGTTGATCGCCTTCCAGCCGGCAATGGACGAGCCGTCGAACATGACGCCATCGGCGAACATGTCCTCATCCACGGCCGTGACATCCATCGTGACATGGTGAAGCTTGCCTCTTGGATCCGTGAAGCGAAGATCGACGAACTTTACGTCGTTTTCCTTGATCTGCTTCATGATGTCTTGTGCTGTGGTCATATTCGCTTTCCTGTTTGCGATGAGCTTGCCTGATGATCCGGACCGGGTCCGGGAACTGGTGGTTGGGGTCAGACTGCGTCTGCGCCGGTCTCGCCGGTGCGGATGCGGATGACCTCTTCAACATTGGTGACGAAGATCTTGCCGTCGCCGATGCGGCCTGTCTGGGCCGCCTTGCGGATCGCCTCGATGGCGGCGTCGACGGTTTCGTCCGGCAGGACGACCTCGATCTTCACCTTGGGGAGGAAGTCGACGACATATTCCGCCCCGCGATAGAGCTCGGTGTGGCCTTTCTGGCGTCCGAAACCCTTCGCCTCGATGACAGTGATGCCCTGAAGGCCGATTTCCTGAAGGGCCTCCTTCACCTCATCGAGCTTGAAGGGTTTGATGATCGCTTCGACCTTTTTCATGCCTCGGTGGCCTCCAAATGGGTTCAGGGACGGATGGTCCGCATCCCTTATTGCTCCGGTTCGGTTGAAGCACGAAACATGCCAACTCGTGACAGAGCCTTGCATGTTGCGTGCCAAACGCTGCATTCTGCGTCTTGAGAATTGGCGCGACGCGGTTTTCTCCGGCTTTGGCATGCTAGGCGAGCGCCCCCGGATAGCAAGATGGGAACCATGCGGTGCGGTTCGCAGTTTGAGACTTGCTTAAAAAATATGCAATGAGCCGAAGAAAGCGGCAGCTTGTTATGCGTATGGTTGTTCTGACACCTGAAGAAATGGGCAATGTGGATCGCGCGGCCATCGCAGCCGGCCCTCATGACGGGTACGGGCTGATGCGCAATGCCGGCGCGGCGGTGGCTGATCTTATCCTCGAGCGGTTTTCCGGCGCTGCCGGCGTCGCGGTTCTCTGCGGACCGGGCAACAATGGCGGTGACGGCTATGTCATTGCGCGGCTTCTGGCCGAGCGCGGCGTGAATGTCCGCCTGTTCGCCGATGCTGCGCCGCGGGAAGACAGCGATGCCGCCAGGGCGCGCGAGGACTGTTTTGTAACGCCTGAGGCGCTGGCCGATTTTCGCCCCGAGGCCGGCTGGGTGGTGGTTGACGCGCTCTATGGCGCCGGGCTTTCAAAGCCAATCGCGGGCATCGAGGCCGAACTCATCGAGCGGGTTGCGGCTGCGGGCGTCCCGGTGGTTGCCGTCGATCTTCCGTCCGGTCTTTCGGGTCTCACGGGCAAGCTCCTCGGCAGCTGCTTCAATGCGGACCTGACCGTCACGTTTTTCCGCAGAAAGCCGGGGCATCTGCTCATGCCCGGTCGACGCCTGTGTGGCGAGCTGGTCGTGGCCGATATCGGCATTGCCGAGACGGCGCTTGCATCAATGGATATCGCCCTTTGGGAAAATGGTCCGGCGCTCTGGCGTGACAGCGTGCCGGCGGTGGAGATCGATGCGCACAAATATGTGCGTGGTCATGTGGCGGTTGTTTCGGGCGGTGGCGCATCCACTGGTGCAGCGCGGCTTGCCGCGCGTGGCGCGGCGCGCGCCGGGGCAGGGGCCGTGACGGTGCTTTCGCCTGCAAACGCCCTGTCGGTGAATGCGATGCACCTGACCTCGATCATGCTGCGCAAGGCGGAAGCAGTGGATGAACTCATCGCCTTCCTCGATGAGCGAAAACCGACAGCCGCTGTTCTCGGCCCGGCAGCCGGCACAGGCGAGCGCACGCGCAGCTTCGCGCTGGGTTTTCTGGAGCGCGATGAAGGGCTGAAAGGGCTGGTGCTGGATGCCGACGCCATCACCGCCTTTGCCGATGCGCCCGATACGCTCTTCGAGGCCGTGAGAAGCTCTGCCGTAGCGACCGTGCTGACGCCGCATGACGGTGAATTCGCGCGCCTCTTCGGCGATCTCGCGGCCGATGCTTCCATGTCCAAGGTGGAGCGTGCGCGCGCAGCGGCAGAGCGCTCAGGAGCGGTGATCATCCTGAAGGGGGCGGACACGGTCGTCGCCTGCCCGGACGGGCGCGCCGCGATTAACACCAACGGATCGCGTTTCCTGGCGACGGCGGGCTCTGGCGATGTTCTGTGCGGGATTGTGGCCAGCCTTCTGGCGCAGGGCATGCCGGTCTTCGAGGCGGCATCAGCCGGCGTGTGGCTGCATGCAGAGGCTGGCGGGATGTTTGGCCGGGGCCTGATTGCGGAAGACCTCCCCGAGATGCTTCCGCATGTCTTCCAGGCGCTCTTCCCGGACGATGTTAGCTGAACCGACGCGGAGCTTGAAAAGAGCGCGCATTCTGGATGCCGGATGGCATCGGAGCCGGGGCATGCCTGAAGCCGCCCCGGATAGTCTTAAACTCAGTAGCGGCGCATCAGGCCGACGAGGCGACCCTGCACCTTGACGCGGTCGGGGCCGAAGATACGGGTTTCGTAAGCCGGATTGGCGGCTTCAAGGGCAATCGATGCGCCCTTGCGGCGGAAGCGCTTCAGCGTTGCTTCCTCCTGATCCACCAGCGCCACGACGATCTCGCCGGGATTGGCGGTCTGCGTCTCGCGGATGATCACCGTGTCGCCATCGAAAATGCCCGCATCGATCATCGAGTCGCCCTTGACCTCAAGCGCGTAGTGATCGCCACCGGTCAGCATGTCCGGCGGAACCGCGATGGAATGGGTCTGGTGCTGAATGGCGTCGATGGGGACACCGGCAGCGATGCGGCCCATGACAGGCACGGAAACGACGCCGGAAAGCGCGTCATCATTGCTGGCGGCAGGCTTGGAGGCCGCTGGCGCGGGCGTCTTGCCGAGGCTGCCCTCGATAACGCTTGGCGAAAAGCCGCGCGCGGCGGAATTGAGGCCCGGCGCGATGGAATCGGGAAGCCGCAGAACCTCCAGCGCACGCGCCCTGTTCGGGAGCCGGCGAATGAAGCCGCGCTCCTCCAGAGCCGTGATCAGCCGGTGAATGCCGGACTTGGAGGCGAGGTCGAGCGCCTCCTTCATTTCATCGAAGGAGGGCGGGATTCCGGTCTCCTTCAGTCGTTCATGGATGAACAGAAGAAGTTCGTGCTGCTTGCGGGTCAGCATGGGCGCCACCGAGAATCAGTTAAAAACAAAACCAGAACATACTCTATATGTTCCAGTTGTGTTCCGCAACCGTCCGGTTGCAGCGCCTATGGCGCAGCGAAAAGCGCCTTGGCTCCGTCTGCCACGAACTGGACCGCGAGGGCTGCCAGAATGACGCCCAGGAGGCGCGTCAGGATGGAGCGTCCCGTTTCGCCCAGAAAGCGGTCCACGCGCTCCGCCAGCGTGAAAACGGCATAGGTGAGGAGGATCGTTCCAAGCAGGATGCCGAGCAGCGCAATGGTGCCAAGAATTGAATTGAACTCGCCCGAAAGAAGCACGGTGGCCGAGATGGCGCCGGGACCCGCGATCAGCGGAATGGCCAGCGGGAAGGCGGCGATGTTGCGGATCATGTCGCGCGTGATCGCGCGCTCGGCGCTCTTTTCGTGGCGCTCCTGGCGGCGCTCGAAGATCATCTCGAAGGCGATGAAGAACAGAAGCAGGCCGCCTGCCACGCGGAAGGCGGGAAGCGTGATGCCGAACACGGCCAGAATGGCGCTGCCAGCGACGCCGAACAGGGCCAGAACGGCGAATCCGATGACGGCTGCGCGCACGGCCACCTGATTGCGCTCCGAGCGGTTCATGCCCGCTGTCAGCGCCAGAAAGAGCGGCGCAAGCCCTGGCGGATCGACGGTTACCAGCAATGTGACGAAGGCGTTGAAAACGGTATCGTAACCAGGCATCGGGTTCTCCTTGCGGCCTCTCTAGCCCAGCTTGGATGCGAGGGAAAAGCCCTCATTCTTCACGCAGGCTCGCTTCCTGCGGCAATTTGTCAAGGCGCTCATCCCCAGGAGGTTCGTATGCGCCTGAAATTGCGTTGGATTTCCGTCATCAAAAACGGATGCTCAATTGGAGAATCGCTGACGGCTCATATATAAAGAGTATGTGATTCCTCATTAAGAATGTGACACGTTTTGACTGACCAGACGACGCCGAACGGATCGGGCGAGCCCGACGAAATCGAGCCGATTTCCATTGTCGAGGAGATGCAGCGCTCTTATCTCGATTATGCGATGAGCGTGATCGTGAGCCGCGCCCTGCCGGATGCACGCGATGGTCTGAAGCCGGTGCATCGGCGCATTCTCTATGCATCCCATGAGAGCGGTTACCACTGGAACCGCAAATATGTGAAATCGGCCCGTCCTGTTGCCGACGTGATGGGTAAGTATCACCCGCACGGCGATGCCGCCATCTACGACGCCTTGGTGCGTATGGCGCAGAACTGGTCCATGCGCCTGCCGCTGGTCGACGGGCAGGGCAATTTCGGCTCCATCGACGGCGATCCGCCGGCGGCAATGCGTTACACCGAGTCGCGTCTCACCAAGGGCGCGCATGAGCTCCTGGAAGACATCGACAAGGACACGGTCGATTTTCAGGACACCTATGACGGCTCCTCCAGCGAGCCGCGCGTGCTTCCGGCGCGCTATCCGAACCTTCTGGTCAATGGTTCGGGTGGTATCGCCGTCGGCATGGCGACGAACATTCCGCCGCACAATCTGGTCGAAGTCATCAATGGCTGCGTGGCGCTGATCGAGAACCCCGCACTCGGCCTGCCGCAGTTGCAGGAGATCATTCCCGGTCCCGATTTCCCGACCGGCGGCCTGATTCTCGGCCGTTCGGGCATTCGCAGCGCCTATGAGACGGGCCGCGGCTCGATCCTCATGCGCGGCAAGGTCTCGATCGAGCCGGCGCGCAATGATCGCGAAGCCATCATCATCACCGAAGTTCCCTATCAGGTGAACAAGGCGTCGATGATCGAAAAGATGGCCGAGCTGGTCCGCGACAAGCGCATTGAAGGCATTTCCGACATTCGCGACGAGAGTGACCGTCAGGGTTACCGCGTCGTGGTCGAGCTGAAGCGCGACGCCGTTGCCGATGTGGTGCTGAACCAGCTTTACCGCTTCACGCCGCTTCAGACCTCCTTTGGCGCCAACATGGTGGCGCTCAACGGCGGCAAGCCGGAACAGATGAACCTGCTTGATCTGCTCCAGGCCTTTGTATACTTCCGCGAGGAAGTGGTCAGCCGGCGCACCAAGTACCTGCTGCGCAAGGCGCGCGAGCGCGCGCACGTCCTCGTTGGCCTGGCGATTGCCGTTGCCAATATCGACGAGGTGATCAAGCTCATCCGTCACGCGCCCGATCCGCAGACCGCGCGCGAGCAGTTGATGGAGCGCCGCTGGCCGGCCTCCGATGTGGAAGCGCTGATCCTGCTGATCGATGATCCGCGTCACCGCATCAACGAGGATGGCACCTACAATCTGTCCGAAGAACAGGCGCGTTCGATCCTCGAGCTGCGTCTCCAGCGCCTCACCGCGCTCGGACGCGACGAGATCGCCGACGAATTGAACAAGATCGGCGTGGAGATCGCGGATTTCCTCGAGATTCTGTCTTCGCGCGCCCGCATTCAGCAGATCGTCAAGGACGAGCTGATCGGCGTGCGCGACGAGTTCGGCACGCCGCGCCGCACCGAGATCACCGAAGGTGGCGCAGATCTCGACGATGAGGACCTGATCCAGCGTGAAGACATGGTCGTCACGGTCACGCGCAAGGGCTACATCAAGCGCGTGCCGCTTTCGATCTACCGGGCGCAGGCGCGTGGCGGCAAGGGCCGCTCGGGCATGTCGACCAAGGACGAGGATTTCGTCACCCAGCTCTTCGTCGCCAACACCCACACGCCGATCCTGTTCTTCTCCTCGCGTGGCATTGTCTACAAGGAGAAGGTCTGGCGTCTGCCGGTCGGTACGCCGCAATCGGTTGGCAAGTTCCTGCGCAACATGCTGCCGCTCGAAGAGGGCGAGAGCATCACCACGATCATGCCGCTTCCGGAGGATGAAGAGAGCTGGGGCGCGCTGGACGTCATGTTCGCCACCACGCGCGGCACGGTGCGGCGCAACAAGCTGTCGGATTTCGTTCAGGTCAACCGCAATGGCAAGATCGCCATGAAGCTGGATGATCCGAGCGACGAGATCCTCGGCGTCTTCACCTGTACCGAAGACGACGACGTTCTGCTGACGGCGGCTTCGGGCCAGTGCATCCGCTTCTGCGTCACCGATGTACGCGTCTTCGCCGGGCGCAACTCGATTGGCGTGCGCGGCATCAATCTGGCCGAGGGCGACCGGGTCATCTCCATGGCCATCCTGGCCCATGTGGAGGCAAGCCCGGCCGAACGCGCTGCCTATCTCAAGCAGGCCGCCGCCGAGCGGCGTCAGGCTTCGGGTGAAGAAGAGGAAGTGGCGCTCACCAACGAGGATGTCGGTGAGGAGGAAAGCCTGTCCACGGAGCGCTTCGAAGAGCTTCAGGCGCGCGAGCAGATGGTGCTGACCGTCAGCGAGTTCGGCTATGGCAAGCGCTCGTCCAGCTACGACTTCCGTGTCACAGGACGTGGCGGCAAGGGCATTCGCGCCACCGATGTCTCCAAAACCGGCGAGATCGGTCCGCTCATCGCGGCGTTCCCGGTCGAGCAGGAAGACCAGATCATGCTGGTTTCCAATGCCGGTCAGGTCATCCGCGTTCCGGTCGGTGGCATCCGCATCGCAAGCCGCGCCACCAAGGGCGTGACCATCTTCAACACGGCCAAGGGCGAGAAGGTCGTTTCGGTTGAGCGTATTTCCGATACGCAGGCCGAAGAAGAAGAGATGGAAGCGCTGGACGGAGAAGCCGCAGCCGAGGCGGGGGATGCTCCTGCGGCCAACGCGGATACGCCTGACACCGCTGCTGACACTGGTGCCGACAATGGCGCTGGCGAAGACGGTGCTTCTGGCGGCGAGGGCGCTGCCGAGTAAACGGCAGCCTTCTTCCAAACGTAAGGGGCAGGGATCCGTTCCTGCCTTTTAGCGCAGGCGGCTATGGCCCGTGTTGCGCACGCGGTTTTCCAGCTTGATGCGGTTGGCCTCTTCATGAAGGCCGACCGCCGTTGCGATCAGCATGGCGACGGTCATTGCGGCAGCGAGCGTAAAGATAAGCATGGCTTGTCTCCTTTGGCCTGTTAACGAAGAGAGACGCCATTTGGTTTCATGGCTGGCGCTCTCCCTGCCATTGGTGTCCTGACTAGCCCAACTGGTTCGAACCGTTCTTGAATGGGGCGTTCATGCCTCGTTCATGCGCTCTGCGGCCTTGTGCCCGACGGGGCTGCCCTGGCGTGATTGCTGAATTGCCATCGCCCGGCAAGACGGATAAAAGCACGCCATGACCGAACGAACAGCCTTTTATGCCGGGTCCTTCGATCCACTGACAAATGGCCACCTGGATGTGCTCAAGGGCGCGCTCACGGTATCTGACCGCATTGTCGTCGGGATCGGCCTTCACCCGGGCAAGAAGCCGCTTTTTTCCTACGAGGAGCGCGTCGCATTGATCCAGCGCTCTGCGCTGGCCGAGCTTGGTGACGATGCCGGGCGCATCGAGGTTGTCGCGTTTGACGGGCTGGTCATCGATGCGGCGCGCGAGCATGGCGCATCGATCATGATCCGCGGCCTGCGCGATGGCACTGATCTTGATTATGAAATGCAGATGGCGGGCATGAATGAAACCATGGCGCCCGACCTGCAGACTGTTTTTTTGCCGGCAAGTCCTTCCGTGCGCACAATTACCGCCACACTTGTACGGCAGATCGCTTCCATGGGCGGAAATATAGCGCCATTCGTTCCTTCCGTTGTTCTGGAAGCGCTCAAAGCCAAATTCCCCGCCTGAAACCAAAAGGAGAGTTTCATGCAGCTTCGCAAGCTTGCCTCGTCTGCGCTCGTGGCCGGTGCACTCATGATCGGTCTTGGCGTTGCTACTGCAGCCGAACCCGAAAACACGGTGATTCTCACGCTCAAGAACGGCGATGTCACCATCGGACTGCGGCCTGACCTGGCTCCCAAGCATGTCGAACAGATCAAGGCTCTGGTGGCAGAAGGCGCTTACGACAATGTCGCGTTCCACCGCGTGATCGACGGCTTCATGGCGCAGACCGGCGATGTCCAGTTCGGCGATGTGGAAGATGGTTTCGATGCGCGTCTGGTTGGCACCGGCGGTTCGGAAAAGCCCGATCTTCCTGCTGAGTTCTCCGATGCAGACTTTGCGCGCGGCACGGTCGGCATGGCCCGCTCGCAGGATCCGAATTCCGCAAATTCCCAGTTCTTCATCATGTTTGCCCCCGCCTCGCACCTCAACGGCCAATATACCGTGATCGGCGAGGTCGAATCGGGCATGGAGCTGGTCGACAAGATCAAGAAGGGTGATTCCGCAAGAAACGGCATGGTGCAGAACCCGGACAAGGTTCTGAAAGCACGCATGGCGAGCGACAGCGCGAATTAAAGCGGTTCCAGGATAAGCGGGAACATTTTTCCGTCCGGAACTGCGCAAAACCAATGCATTAGAGCGTTTTCCCGATTCACCGAAAAGCGCAAACGCTCTAACCGCGTCGATACAAGAAAGGTACAAAAATGGCTGATATCAAGGATCCGGAAAACGCGATCGTGATGGAGACGACCAAGGGCAAGGTCGTGATCCAGCTCTTCCCGGACGTTGCGCCCGAGCATGTGAAGCGCATCAAGGAACTGGCCCGTGAGAACTTCTACGATGGCATCGTGTTCCACCGCGTGATCGACGGTTTCATGGCGCAGACCGGCGACCCGACGGGCACCGGCATGGGCGGTTCCGACAAGCCGGACCTCAAGGCCGAATTCTCCAACACGGCGCATGAGCGCGGCACCTGCTCGATGGCCCGTTCGCAGAACCCGAATTCCGCCAACTCGCAGTTCTTCATCTGCTTCGACAAGGCTCCGTGGCTTGACCGTCAGTACTCGGCCTGGGGCCAGGTGGTCGAAGGCATGGACAGCATCGACAAGATCAAGCGCGGTGAGCCGGTTTCGGAGCCCGATTCCATCATCACCATGCGTGTTGCGGCTGACGTCGCTTAAATTTCTGACACCGGGCGGCAGTCGCCGCCCGGTCTCTTTCCGGCCTTACCTGCCATGCGCGTAGATATTTTCGATTTCGATCTCCCCGAAGAGCGCATTGCGCTGCGGCCTGTCAGTCCGCGCGATTGCGCGCGCATGCTTCTGGTTCGCGATGACACGCTTGAAGATCGCGTGGTCCGCGACCTGCCGTCGCTGCTTCAGCCCGGCGACGCACTCGTTTTCAACGATACCAAGGTTATTCCGGCCCGGCTTTCCGGCATCCGCCGCCGTGGCGAGGCTCAGGCCCGCATCGAGGCCACGCTGCATATGCGCGAAGGCCCGGACCGCTGGCGCGCCTTCCTGAAACCCGCAAAGCGGGTGAAGCAGGGCGAACGCATCCAGTTCGGCCATGATGGCGAAAGCTGCTTTCTGGGAACGCTGGAAGCAACCGTCGCCGAAAAGGGCGAGGGCGGCGAAGCCCTGCTGGTGTTCGACTTTTCCGGTCCGGTTCTTGATGAGGCGATTGCGGCTGCGGGCCACATGCCCCTGCCGCCCTACATTGCCGGAAAGCGCGCCGAAGATGCGCGCGACGATACCGATTATCAGACGGTCTACGCCCGCGAGGAAGGTGCGGTGGCTGCGCCCACGGCCGGGCTCCACTTCACGCCGGAACTCATGCAGGCGCTGGATGCGGCCGGCATTGAGCGGCACTTCGTGACGCTGCATGTGGGGGCTGGCACCTTTCTGCCCGTGAAGGTCGACGATACGGACGACCACAAGATGCATTTTGAGCGTGGCGAGGTGAGCGCGCAGACCGCTGCCGCGCTGAACGCGGTGCGGGCGCGGGGTGGCAGGATCGTCTCGGTCGGCACCACATCGCTCAGGCTTCTGGAAAGTGCGGCGCAACGAACGGGCGCGCTTGAAGCCTGGTCCGGCGCGACCGACATCTTCATCACGCCCGGCTATCGCTTCCGCACCGTCGATGTGCTGATGACGAATTTTCACCTGCCGCGCTCGACGCTGTTCATGCTGGTTTCGGCCTTCTGCGGCACGGAACGCATGAAGCGCGCCTATGAGCACGCGATCAGCAATGAGTACCGCTTTTATTCTTATGGCGATTCCAGCCTGCTTTTCAGGGATGACCAACCGTGAGTGACCGGTTCACCTTTCGCCTTCTCGCTTCGGACGGAAAGGCCCGCCGTGGCGAGATCACCATGCCGCGCGGCACGATCCGCACACCGGCTTTCATGCCGGTGGGAACGGCGGGCACCGTCAAGGCCATGTATATGGACCAGGTACGCGATCTGGGGGCCGACATCATTCTCGGCAACACCTATCACCTGATGCTTCGGCCGGGTGCGGAGCGCATGGCGCGGCTGGGCGGACTGCACGAATTCGCGCGCTGGCCCTATCCGATCCTCACGGATTCAGGCGGATTTCAGGTGATGTCGCTGTCGGAACTGCGCAAGATCACCGAGAAAGGCGTCACCTTCCGCTCGCATGTGGACGGCCAGGTGTTCGAGATGCCGCCGGAGCGCTCCATCGAAATTCAGGGGCTGCTCGGATCCGATATCCAGATGCAGCTCGACGAATGCGTTGCGCTGCCGGCGGAAGAAAAAGAGATCGAGCGCGCGATGGAGCTTTCGCTGCGCTGGGCCGAGCGCTGCAAGACCGCCTTTGGCGATCAGCCGGGCAAGGCCATGTTCGGCATCGTGCAGGGCGGCGACAAACCGCATCTGCGCGAGCGTTCCGCCTCAGCACTCGCCGCAATGGACCTGAAGGGCTATGCGGTTGGCGGTCTGGCCGTGGGCGAGCCGCAGGCGGTGATGCTTGAGATGCTGGAAGCCACTTGCCCTGTTCTGCCGGTCGAAAAGCCGCGCTATCTCATGGGCGTCGGCACGCCTGACGACATTCTGAAATCGGTGGCGCGCGGGATAGACATGTTCGACTGCGTGATGCCGACGCGCGCCGGCCGGCACGGCCTTGCCTACACGCGCCGGGGCAAGATTAATCTGAAGAATGCCCGCCATGCGGAAGATCTGCGCCCGCTGGATGAAGAGAGCGATTGCCCGGCAGCCCGTGATTATTCGCGCGCCTATCTGCATCACCTGGTGAAGTCGGGCGAGTCGCTCGCAGGCATGCTTCTGACCTGGAACAACCTCGCCTATTACCAGTCTCTGATGCAGGATATTCGCGACGCCATCGAGGCCGGCCGCTTTGCCGAGCGCGCTGCCGAAATCACCGCTGCCTGGGAAAAAGGCGACCTGCCGCCGCTCTGACCGGCCGCGCCGTGATCGCTGCTCAAGGGGCCAGCGCGGGGCCAGCGCAGTGCCCGGATCATGCGCAGAACGCGCCCAATCCGGGCGCGTTTTCGGTAAGTTATAGAAACGACTTGCTTTTTGGCTGTATCCCCGTTGAAATGCTCGTGAGAGGAGCATTTCTTGACGCCATTCGACGAGATGCGCCTGGGGGGCCAGGCACGAGATCCCTACGAAGATTATCAGCGCTGGTTCGACCGGCAGGATCCCAAACGCCTCAAGAAGAAGGCCGACGACGCGGAGCGCGTGTTTCGCAGAACGGGCATCACCTTCGCGGTCTATGGCGAGCAGGAAGCGGCTGAACGTCTCATTCCCTTCGACATCGTTCCGCGCATCATTTCCGGCAAGGAGTGGCGCAGGCTCGTTCAGGGCATCGAGCAGCGGGTACAGGCGCTCAACGCCTTTCTGGACGACATCTATCACCGGCAGGAAATCCTGCGGGCAGGGCGCATTCCCAGGGAGATCATTTCCAACAATGAGGCCTTCCTGCCCGAGATGATCGGCGTGCGGCCGCCGGGTGGCGTCTACACGCACATCACCGGTGTCGATATCGTGCGCACCGGCGAGGATGATTTCTTCGTGCTGGAGGACAATGCGCGCACGCCGTCGGGCGTCTCCTACATGCTGGAGAACCGCGAAACGATGATGCAGCTCTTTCCGGAGCTGTTTCAGCAGGTGAAGGTGCTGCCGGTGGAGCATTACCCCCGGCTCCTGCGCCAGTCGCTCAATGCGGTGAAGCCGCAGAACTGCGAAGGCGCGCCGACGGTTGCCGTTCTCACGCCGGGCAGCTTCAACTCCGCCTATTTCGAACACGCTTTTCTGGCCGACCAGATGGGCGTGGAGCTGGTCGAAGGGCCGGATCTGCGGGTGGTGGACGGGCACGTCGCCATGCGCACCACACAGGGCTACAAGCGTATCGACGTCCTCTATCGGCGCATCGATGACGACTATCTCGACCCGCTGACCTTCCGGTCCGATTCCGTGCTGGGCGTGCCGGGCATCATGGATGTCTACCGCGCCGGCAACATCACCATCGCCAACGCGCCCGGAACCGGCATTTCCGATGACAAGGCGATCTATTCCTACATGCCGGAAATCGTCGAGTTCTACACGGGCAGCAAGGCCATCCTGCCCAATGTGCCCACCTGGCGCTGCTCGGAGCCCGACAGTCTTGCCTATGTGCTCGACCATCTGGACGAACTGGTGGTGAAGGAGGTGCACGGCTCGGGCGGTTACGGCATGCTTGTGGGTCCCGCTGCCTCGAAGAAGGAGCTTTCGGCCTTCGCCGCAAAGCTCAGGGCCCGGCCGAAGAACTATATCGCACAACCGACGCTTTCGCTTTCCACCTGCCCGATCATGACCGGCAAGGGGCTGGCGCCTCGGCATGTCGATCTGCGCCCCTTCGTTCTGGTCTCCGACCGCATCCGCATCGTGCCGGGCGGGCTGACACGGGTGGCGCTCAAGAAGGGATCTCTGGTGGTGAATTCCTCACAGGGCGGCGGCACCAAGGACACATGGGTGCTCGATGATTAAGGGCTGCGCGATGAGTGGAAGGAGCAAGGGCTGACATGCTTTTGGGGCGCTCTGCGAACGGTCTCTACTGGATGGCGCGCTATATCGAGCGGGCGGAGAACATGGCGCGTCTGGCCGACACGGGGCTCCGGCTGGCGCTGACCCAGAGCAATGCCGCCTCCGATGAATGGGCCTCGGTTCTCACCAGTGCCGGCGTGCGCGATCTGTTCGAAGAGACGAACGACAATTTCGATACGGCGACGGTGACGAACTTCCTGCTCCGCGACACGGACAATCCCTCCAGCGTCCTCTCCTCCATCGACACAGCGCGCATGAACGCGCGGATGGTGCGCACGGCGTTGACGCGCGAGACCTGGGAAAGCGTCAACGAAGCATGGATGGCGCTTCATCGCATGCTCAGGCACCGCGTGGACGAACCCGATCTGCCGGCCGTTCTTGATGCGGTGAAACGGGAAACGGCGCTTATTCGCGGGGCGTTTCAGGGCACCATGCTGCGCAACGAGGTTTTCGACTTCGCGCAGATCGGCACGCTGATCGAGCGGGCCGACAACACGGCGCGCATTCTCGACGTGAAATACTACGTTCTCCTGCCTTCGGCCGCCTGGGTTGGCTCATCGCTCGACAACAGCCAGTGGCAGACCATTCTGCGCTCGGTTTCGGCGCTGCGGTCCTATCGCTGGACCTATGATGGCGATTTCAATCCATCGAAGATCGCCGATTTTCTGATCCTCAATCGACGCATGCCGCGCTCGCTGGCCTTTTCCTATCGCGGCATCTGCGATTCCCTCGATTATCTGGCCGACGAGTATGGAGAGCGCCAGCCCTGCCACGAACTCGCGCATGCCCGCCTGACCCGGCTGAAATCAGCCGACATTGCGGATGTCTTCGATGACGGGCTGCACGAGTTTCTGAGCGACTTCATCCGTGACAATGCGGCGCTGGGCAACCAGATCGCGGCAGACTTCCGCTTTTATTGAGGAGGGTCGCATGCGCCTCAGGATCACGCATCATTCAGAATATCGCTACGACGCCCCGCTCGCCTACGCGCTGCAGCGTCTCCGCCTTGTTCCCCGCAGTGGCCCGACGCAGGAGGTGATCGAATGGTCGCTTCGAACCGATGGCGCAGCGCAGGAAGTGCAGTTCATCGACGGGTTTGGAAACGACACGCGCCTTATCAGCATTGATGGCGAACCCCATACGATCGTGATCGAGGCTTCGGGCATCGTGGAGACCCGTGACACCGCCGGCGTGACCGGCCGGCATCAGGGGCTCGCGCCGCTCTGGCTGTTTCAGCAGGAAACCACGCTTTGCAGCGCGGGTGACGGCATATCCGCGCTGGCAAAGCGAGCAGAAGGCGAAACGGACGTCGAGCGCCTGCACAGCCTGATGGCGCTGGTGCGCGATCAGGTGGCCTACCGGATCGGAACAACGGATGCGGGAACGCCTGCCGAAGAGGCGCTCACAAATGGCGAGGGCGTGTGTCAGGATCACACGCATATCTTTCTCACGGCGGCGCGCCTGATGGGCTTTCCCGCGCGCTATGTGAGCGGCTATCTGCGCATGGACGATACGGACGAACAGGCGGCGAGCCATGCCTGGGCGGAGGCGCATCTCGACGGACTGGGCTGGGTCGCATTCGACTGCTCCAACGGGATATCGGCTGACGACCGCTATGTGCGTGTGGCGACCGGCCGCGATTACCGCGACGCCATGCCGATTATGGGGATCAGGATCGGCCAGGCGCAGGAAGAGCTTGCGGTTCAGATCACCGTCGAGCAGTAATCTATCCAGACGAAACTGAAGAGGCACAGTCCGCATGACCTATTGCGTCGGGCTGAAAACCCATGAGGGGCTGGTGTTCATGTCCGATACGCGGACGAATGCCGGCGTCGACAACATCTCCGTTTTCCGCAAGATGCATTGCTGGCAGAAAGAGGACGAGCGGGTTCTGGTTCTTTTATCGGCGGGTAATCTGGCGACCACGCAGGCTGTTGTCAGCCTGCTGGAAGAGCGGACCAAGGCCCCCGACGAGCGCACGCCATCCATGCTCGAGACGCCGTCCATGTATCAGGCCGCACGCCTGGTCGGCGACACGGTGAAGGAGGTCATTCGCCAGTCCGCGCCAGCGGGTCAGAGCGCTGACGCTTTCGGAGCCTCGTTCATTCTGGGTGGACAGATCCGCGGGATGGAGCCGCGTCTGTTCATGATCTACCCGGAAGGCAATTTCATCGAGGCGAGCGCGGATACGCCGTTCTTCCAGATCGGCGAGACAAAATACGGCAAGCCCATTCTGGTGCGCGCATTCGATCCCGCAATGAGTTTTGAGGAGACGGTGAAGCTGCTTCTCGTCTCCTTCGATTCCACGCTTCGCTCCAACCTGTCGGTCGCGCCGCCCATAGACCTTCTCTATTACGAACAGGACAGTTTCCGCATCGGATATGAGAAGCGCATTGAGGCGGAAGATCCTTATATGCGCACGATTTCAGAGGGTTGGTCGCAAGCGCTGAAGTCTGCGTTCAAGAGCCTTCCCGACTTCACGCGCTGAACGAACCTGACCATGAGCCGGATCAGATCGCGAGCGACGCCGCTTCCCTGAGGCTCACGCCGGTGATGCGGAACGTGCCGTCTGCCTGTCGCTTCAGCGTGTAGACTGCTTCGTAGTTCCTGCCATTCGGTGCAGTTGTCAGAACACGCTGCATGATGGTTTCGCCGGAAAGCTCCACAGCCTTGTCGAATGCAAGACTGCGCGGGCGGTAGACAGGCTGATAGCCCTGCCTGACCATCGCCATGAAGCGCTCCAGTGTCGGGAACATGCGCTTGATGTTGGGGGCGGCATAGGAATAGGCGCGGGCGTCGTCGCCGGCGATGAACGCCTCGATCTGCCCCTTGATGGATGATTGCGCCGCGCGGATTTCTGCCTCACCTGCAAAAGCGAAAACGGGTGTCAGGCAGATAAGGATGGTCAGTAACAGTCGTTGCATGATCGCTCCTCCACTTGAACGGCGGCCACTTGAACGGCGGTACACAATCACGGCTCTTTTCAAAGGCAGCCGCGCCGCCTGTCTTTCAGCTACGTAAGAAAATAGGGGATGGTTTCGTTCTTGCCAGCTTAGGGGTGCGCTTGCTCAATGTTCGTTTTTAGTTTTAAATACCGAAAACGAACATTGGAGTGGGCATGAACAACACTTTTCTGACACCGCGACTTTCCGAGATACTCGATCTGGCGAAGGAGCAGGGCCGCGTTCTTGTCGACGATCTGGCTGCCCATTTCGATGTCACGCCGCAGACCATTCGCCGGGATTTGAATGAACTCTGCGAAAAACGTTTCCTGACCCGCATCCATGGCGGCGCACTGATACCGTCCGGCATCGAGAACATGGAATATGAGGCACGGCGCAAGATTGCGGCCGATGAGAAGCGCGCCATCGGCCAGGCCGCCGCCCGTCTGATCCCCGACAAGGCGTCGCTCTTCGTGAATATCGGCACGACGACCGAGGCCGTCAGTGATGCACTTCTGGATCATGAGGGGCTTCTGGTCATCACGAACAATATCAATGTTGCCAACAGGATGCGGGTTTATCCTACCCTGGAGGTTATCATCGCTGGCGGTGTTGTGCGCGGATCAGATGGCGGTGTTGTCGGTGAAGCCGCGGTGGACTTCATCCGTCAGTTCAAGGTCGATTATGCGGTGATCGGCGTTTCTTCCATCGATCAGGATGGCGCGTTGTGCGACTTCGATTTTCGCGAAGTGAAAGTGGCGCAGGCGATCATCGCCAATGCCCGTCATGTGATCCTGGTTTCGGATTCCACCAAGTTCGAGCGTAGCGCGCCGGTGCGCATCGGGCATTTGTCTCAGGTGCATACCTTCATCACCGACCGCTGCGCCGCACCTTCCATGCGCGCGCTCTGCAAGGAAGCAGGTGTGCAATTGATCGAGACCGGTGTGTAACCGGAGTTTCATTTTCGTTTGACATTCGTTATGCTTTCAAAATAATTCCTTTTTGAATTGGCAATTGCTGATTACCCAGAGTTTTGAAGGAGAAGAACGTGTCCACTTCCCAAACCGATCCGTCCGCGATCTACGACGTTTTCGTTGTTGGCGGCGGGATCAATGGTTGCGGGATCGCGCGCGACGCCGTCGGGCGGGGCTATTCCGTCTTTCTGGCGGAGATGAACGATCTGGCCAGCGGCACGTCTTCCGGTTCCACCAAGCTCATTCATGGCGGTCTGCGCTATCTCGAGCATTATGAGTTCCGCCTCGTGCGCGAGGCGCTCATGGAGCGCGAAGTGCTTTGGCGCAACGCGCCGCACATCATCTGGCCGATGCGCTTCGTCCTGCCCGTGCACAAGGGGTTGCGTCCGGCTTGGCTCGTGCGGCTCGGGCTCTGGCTCTACGACCATATTGGCGGCCGCAAGCTTCTGCCCAAGACCGCGACACTGGACATGCGCACCGATCCGGCGGGAAAGCCGCTCAAGGCCGATTACCGCCGCGCATTTGAATATTCGGACTGTTGGGTGAATGATGCCCGCTTTGTCGTGCTCAATGCGCGCGACGCGGCTGATCGCGGCGCCGAGGTGCGGGTGCGCACCAAAGTCATGCGCGCCGAAGACGAGAACGGCGTCTGGAAGGTGCAGATCGAGGATCTGCGGACCGGTGAGCAGGAGACCGTGCGTGCGCGCTATCTGGTGAACGCCGCCGGCCCCTGGGTGGATCACATCATCTCCGGCGTTCTTCGCCAGAACGATGTTCACAATGTGCGTCTGGTCAAGGGCAGCCACATCGTCACGAAGAAGAAGTTCGACGATCCGCGCGCCTACTTCTTCCAGAACGCTGATGGGCGGATCATCTTCGCCATTCCCTATGAGGAAGACTTCACCCTCATCGGCACCACCGATCAGGACTATGATGGCGATCCGAAGGATGTCGCCATCAGCGATCAGGAAACCGATTATCTGTGCGCCTGCGCCAGCGAGTATTTCGCCGAACCCGTCACCCGTGACGATATCGTCTGGTCTTATTCCGGCGTGCGACCGCTCTATGATGACGGCGCGTCCAAGGCGCAGGAAGCAACCCGCGACTATGTGCTGAAGGACGAGGCCGGCAAGGCCGGCGCTCCGATGCTTCACGTGTTCGGCGGCAAGATCACGACCTATCGCAAGCTCGCCGAATCTGCGCTGCAGAAGATCTCTGACACGATTGGCGCAAAGGGACGTCCGTGGACGCATGCCGAAGCGCTGCCGGGTGGCGAGTTCCCTGCCGACGGATATGACGCGCAGGTGGACAGGCTCGTGGCGGACTATCCGTTCCTTGAGCGCGGCCATGCCGCACGCCTCGTCAGGCTTTACGGTCTGCGCGCCTGGAACATGCTTGGCAAGGCAGAATCGACGGAAGATCTGGGCCGGCATTTCGGTCACGATCTCTATGAGGCCGAACTGCGCTATCTGGTCGAGCATGAATGGGCGGTCAGCGGTGAGGATGTGCTCTGGCGGCGCACCAAGCGCGGCCTGCACATTTCTGCAGAAGAAGCAGCGGCCGTCGACGGTTTTATGCAGACGCTTTGCGAAGCGCAGAAGGCCGGCTGAACCGAATTGCCAGCGCGCCGATGAATTGCGCCAGCTGGACAGGAGCCAGACCTTGACGGATCAAGGCGCGGTCGTGTCTGGATGAGGATGGCCTGCGCCAGTTTTGATGCGCCGGTTTCAAGTCGTCAGTTGCAAGGCGCACGACAGTTACACCCGGAGGAACCATGAGCGGCTACATACTGGCAATCGACCAGGGAACCACATCCAGCAGGTCGATCGTTTTCGACAGGGCCATGAAAGCCGTGGCGACCGGGCAGAAGGAATTCCCTCAGCACTTCCCGAAATCAGGCTGGGTGGAGCATGATCCCGAAGACATCTGGGACAGTGTCGTCTCCACCGTGCATGATGCGCTGGAAGAAGCGGCGCTGACTGCCGGCGACATCGCCGCAATCGGCATCACCAATCAGCGCGAAACCATCGTGGTCTGGGAGCGCGACACGGGTAAACCGATCCACCGGGCCATTGTCTGGCAGGACCGCCGCACCGCGCCGCTGTGCGAAACGCTGAAAAAGAAGGGGCTGGAAGAGACCTTCACGGCCAAGACAGGGCTTCTGCTCGATCCTTATTTCTCCGGGACCAAGCTTTCCTGGATCCTCGATCATGTGGAAGGCGCGCGGGAGCGGGCGCGGAACGGTGAATTGCTCGCCGGCACCATCGACACGTTCCTGATCTGGCGGCTGACCGGGGGCAGGGCGCATGTAACCGACGCCACCAACGCTTCACGCACGCTTCTGTTCAACATCGAGACCAATCGCTGGGACGACGAACTGCTCGAAATCCTCGATGTGCCGAAAGCGCTTCTGCCGGAGGTGAAGGACAGCGCCGATGATTTCGGCGTGACGGAGCAATCGCTTTTCGGTGCCGAAATCCCGATACTCGGCGTTGCCGGCGATCAGCAGGCAGCCGTGATCGGTCAGGCCTGTTTCGAGCCCGGCATGCTCAAGGCCACCTATGGCACCGGCTGCTTCGCGGTCCTCAACACCGGCGAGACGATGGTGGCCTCGAAGAACCGTCTTCTGACGACCATTGCCTATCGGCTGAACGGCAAGACCACCTATGCGCTGGAAGGCTCGATCTTCGTGGCCGGTGCGGCGGTTCAGTGGCTGCGCGATGGTTTGAAGGTGATCGATCAGGCAGCCGATTCGGGCGCACTTGCCGCCGAGGCCGATCCAACCCAGAACCTCTACCTCGTGCCCGCCTTTGTGGGGCTGGGGGCTCCCTATTGGGATGCCGAAGCGCGCGGCGCGATCTATGGCCTCACGCGCAATTCCGGTCCGGCGGAATTCGCCAGGGCAACGCTCGAATCGGTGGCCTATCAGACGCGCGATCTTCTCGACGCCATGCGCAAGGACTGGCAGGACGACAGCGCCGAACACACGGTTCTGCGCGTGGACGGGGGCATGGTCGCCAGCGACTGGACGCTGCAATGCATCGCCGACATGCTGGATGCGCCGGTGGACCGGCCGACCCAGCTTGAGACGACGGCGCTCGGGGCCGCCTGGCTTGCCGGATCGCGGGCCGGGGTCTGGCCCGATTCTGAGGCCTTCGCCAAAGGATGGGAGCTCGACCGGCAGTTTCAGCCCAAAATGGCCGAATCCGAACGCGCGGAGAAGCTGAAAGGCTGGCGCGATGCGGTGCGGCGCACGCTGAGCACCACCTGAAACCCTTGCAGACAGGGCGGTTTCGGGCCCGGCGAAAAAAGTCGGGAGATAGACGCTTTTTTCCGGTTGACCATGGATAAGCGTCTATCTATGTTCCGCCCACTTTCCGGGGTTCGCCAGAACCCGCACGGGAGCGCGTAGCTCAGTTGGTAGAGCAACTGACTTTTAATCAGTAGGTCCAGGGTTCGAGCCCCTGCGCGCTCACCACCATTCTCCAACAGATCAAAATTCTTCTTCGGGCAAGTTTCTGCCCTTGCCGCATGTTCGTTTGGGCGTCGACGCGCTTGATTGTCTGCGGCTTCCTGCCACGATCGGGCAATCGGATTGACTGCTCGGGAGTGAGGGCATGCATATTCGCAAGCAGATATTGAACCGCGATGGCGAGATTGTGCACAATGAGACGTTGAAGCAGACCGCCCAGACCCGTGAAGCTGCAATTGCCATGATCACGCAATGGCAGCAGGGTTTTCCGGTGCACGGTTACAACGACATAGATGACTATTGGTGGGGCCGTCAGGCCGAAGGCGCATTTGGCCTGAACAGGTGGTTTATCGAAGGAGCGTCATATTGAGTGGTCCCCTTGCGAGAGGATGGCCACAGGCAGCATTGCAATCGACAAGGTTTGACGGTTTCCCACAACCGCCCTTTTCATCAGCAGATCCAGGCGTTGAACGCTGAACGCTCATGACCATGCTTCGCAACATCAACACGCGTCTTCGGTGCATCGCTGCCGCATTTTCTTTCCGCATGGGGCGACCCTATGCCACGGAAAGGTGATTGGCCTCATCCACCGCGCCTGCCTATATGGGCTCCATTGTTTTTGCGCGCGCATGAGCGTGCTGTCATTGTTGTATTGAGATTGAAGCATGGCGATTGATGTCGGATATTTGAGTGCGGCCGGTGCGGGAGCGCTGTCGTTTTTATCTCCCTGCGTTCTGCCGCTTGTGCCGCCTTATCTCTGCTACATGGCCGGCGTTTCCGTTGAGCAGTTTCAGGGCGAGGCCGGAGGCAAGCCGGCAGGAAGCTCCGGTGGCGCAACGCGCTTTGCACTCTTCACCGCTTCGCTTTCCTTCGTGCTCGGCTTCACCACCGTGTTCGTGATGCTCGGCGCGGGCGCTTCGACCATCGGCGCCGTCCTGCGCGCCTGGCAGCAGGAACTTGCCATAGCCGCCGGCATTGTCATCATCATCATGGGTCTCAACTTTCTGGGTCTGGTGCGCATTCCCTTTCTGTCGCGCGAGGCGCGTTTTCAGTCCGGCGGAAAGCCCGCCACGAGGCTTGGCGCATATATCATGGGGCTGGCCTTCGCCTTTGGGTGGACGCCCTGCATCGGGCCGGTTCTGGGGCCGATCCTCACACTGGCCGGCGGACGCGAGACGGTTGGCGATGGCGCACTGCTTCTTGCCGTCTATTCGCTCGGCCTTGGCGTCCCCTTTCTTCTCGCCGCACTGTTTTCGGGCAGTTTCATGCGCTTCCTGTCGCGTTTCCGCATGCATCTCGGCCGCGTCGAGAAGGTCATGGGCGCGCTTCTCGTTCTTGCCGGCGTGCTCTTCCTGACGGGCGGTATGCAGTCCATGGCCTTCTGGCTGCTCGAAACCTTCCCGGCGCTGGGTAAACTCGGCTAACCCTCCATTGGTGCCGCGCTGACGGGATGCTAAGAGAAAGCGAATCGTCAGAAGCAGAACGGGTTTCCAGTCCATGAGCGAACGCACCTGCCTTTCCGTCATTCTCGCAGCCGGCGAGGGGACGCGGATGAAGAGCGCCACACCGAAGGTGCTGCACAAGATTGCCGGGCTGGAGATGCTCGGTCACGTGACCCGGGCGCTGGACGCCGCTGGTGCCGGCGACAAGGCGCTGGTCGTGGGCCATGGCGCGGAAGCCGTGTCGCGTGCTGCTGAAGGCTTTGCGCCGGGCGCGGAAACCTTCATTCAGGCAGAGCGGCTCGGCACCGGCCACGCGGTTCTGGCGGCCCGCGCGGCCATTGCCCGCGGTTATGACGATGTTCTGGTCACATTCGGCGATACGCCGCTCATCTCACTCGACGCGCTTGCCGCGCTGCGCGCAGGGCTTGCCGCCGGCGCGGATGTGGTCGTGATGGGTTTCCGTACCGAGCGCCCCACCGGCTATGGCCGCTTGATCGCGGACGGCGATGCGCTTGTCGCCATCCGTGAGGAAAAGGACTGTTCCGACGAAGAGCGCAGGATCACCTTCTGCAATGGCGGCGCGATGGCGATTGCTGGCAACAGCGCGCTTGAGCTGCTCGACGCCATCGGCAATGACAACGCCAAGGGCGAATATTATCTGACGGATGTCGTGGAGATTGCCGCCGGTCGCGGCCTGACCGTGCGCGCCATCGAGGCCGATTACGAGAGCGCGCTTGGCATCAACAACCGCGCCGAACTGGCCGGTGCAGAGGCCATCTGGCAGAACCGCCGCCGGCGCGCTGTCATGCTCGACGGCGTGACGATGATCGACCCGCAGACCGTTTATTTCTCCCATGACACGGTGATTGGCCGCGACACGGTGATCGAGCCCAACGTGTTCTTCGGTCCGGGCGTGACGGTCGGCGAGAATGTAACGATCAGGGCCAGCTCGCATCTGGAAGAAGCGCGTGTCGATGAAGGCGCATCCGTTGGTCCGTTCGCACGGCTGCGGCCGGGGGCGGAGATTATGGAAGGCGCGAAGATCGGCAATTTCGTCGAGATCAAGAAGACGCGCGTCGAGCCGGGTGCGAAGGTTCCGCATCTCTCCTATGTGGGCGATGCGCGTGTCGGTGCGAAGGCCAATCTGGGCGCCGGCACCATCACCTGCAATTATGATGGCTTCTCCAAGCATTTTACCGATATTGAGCCGGGCGCTTTCATTGGCACCAACTCGGCGCTCGTCGCGCCGCTCACCATTGGCGCGGGCGCCTATGTGGCCTCCGGCAGCGTGATCACGGAATCGGTGCCTGCCGATGCACTGGCTTTCGGGCGTGCCCGCCAGTCCAATCGCGCCGGGCTCGGAAAGCGCCTGCGCGACCGTCTGGCAGCGATCAAGGCGCGGCGTGGATAAGCCTGACATGCGGGCGTCGCAGACCCAGATTAGGCTTGATACGAATTGAAAGACTTGTTGATTTTCATCCAGTTCCCGGGCGTTCTAAAACGCCTGCGTGAATCGGGGTTTTAGGTTTGGTGGGAGGCTGAGAAGCCATATGTGTGGAATTGTAGGCATTGTCGGGCAGACGCCGGTTGCGCCGCTCATCGTCGACGCTCTTAAGCGGCTCGAATATCGCGGCTATGACTCTGCGGGCGTTGCGACGCTCGACCACGGTCAGCTCGACCGCCGCCGCGCCGAGGGCAAGCTGGTCAATCTGGAAAAGCGCCTCGGCGAAGAGCCGCTCGGCGGCATGATCGGCATCGGCCACACGCGCTGGGCCACGCATGGCGTTCCCAATGAGGCCAATGCGCACCCGCATTTTGCCGAGGATGTGGCTGTCGTTCACAATGGCATCATCGAGAACTTTGCCGAGCTGCGCGAGGAACTGAAGCGCGACGGCTTCGTCTTCGCTTCGCAGACCGACACCGAGGTGGTCGCCCATCTCGTGGCGCGCGAAGTAAAAAACGGCGCATCGCCGAAGGATGCGGCCTTTGCTGCGCTCAAGCGTCTGCGCGGTGCATTCGCGCTCGCCATCATGTTCCGCGGCGATGAAGACCTGATCGTTGGTGCGCGCAATGGTCCGCCGCTTGCCGTTGGCCATGGCGAGGGCGAGATGTATCTCGGCTCTGACGCCATCGCTCTTGCGCCCTTCACCAACGCCATCACCTATCTGGAGGATGGCGACTGGGTGGTGCTGCGCCGCAACGGGATGGAGATCTTCGACATGGCCGGCCAGCCGGTCGAGCGTGCCCGCCAGCAGTCGGTCGGCACCAGCCTTCTGGTCGACAAGGGCAACCACCGGCACTTCATGGAAAAGGAAATCCATGAACAGCCGGAAGTCATCTCCCACACGCTTGCCAACTACCTGAACTTTGCCGACGGTACGGTTGCCGATTTCGATCTGCCGTTCGATTTCGCAAAGATCGAGCGTCTGGCAATCTCGGCCTGCGGCACCGCCTATCTGGCCGGTCTCATCGGGAAATACTGGCTCGAGCGTTATGCCCGCCTGCCGGTCGATATCGATATCGCCTCGGAGTTCCGCTACCGCGAGATGCCGCTGCCGAAGAACAGCGCCGCCCTGTTCATCTCACAGTCCGGAGAGACCGCCGACACTCTGGCGTCGCTGCGCTATTGCCGTGAAGAGGGCATCCCGATCTCGGCAATCGTCAATGTGCGCGAATCGACCATCGCCCGCGAGAGCGACGGCATCTTCCCGACACTGGCCGGGCCCGAGATCGGCGTTGCCTCGACCAAGGCCTTCACCTGCCAGTTGAGCGTGCTTGCAGCGCTGACGCTGAAGGCCGCCAAGGCGCGCGGAACGATTTCGCCGGAGGAGGAACAGGCGCTGGTGCGTGAGCTTTCCGAAGCACCGCGTTACGCGTCTCAGGCGCTCAAGCTCAGCGCCAGCATCGAGAAGGTCGCGCGCGAGCTCTCCCATGTGCGCCACGTGCTTTATCTCGGCCGCGACACGAACTATCCGCTGGCTCTGGAAGGCGCGCTGAAGCTCAAGGAGATTTCCTACATTCACGCCGAAGGCTATGCCGCCGGTGAGCTGAAGCATGGTCCCATCGCACTGATCGATGAGCAGATGCCGGTGATCGTGATCGCGCCGCATGACCGCATTTTCGAGAAGACGGTCTCGAACATGCAGGAAGTCGCCGCGCGCGGTGGCCGCATCGTTCTGATTACGGATGAGAAGGGCGCACAGAACGCCACGCTCGAAACGCTCGAGACCATCGTTCTGCCGGATGTTCCCGAGTTCGTCGCGCCGATCATCTATGCACTGCCGATCCAGATGCTGGCCTATCACACGGCAGTCATCATGGGCACGGATGTCGATCAGCCGCGAAATCTGGCGAAGTCGGTTACCGTAGAATAACGAAAGGAGGGCTGTCATACGGCGGCCCTAATTTCTATTCTAATGTTCAGCTTGGTGGCGTAGTGTCCACCGGGCTGCTTCCCGTTAATTCGCCACTCTTGAGGCCCGTTCCCACATCATGATGACTCGCCTGCGCAACTATTTTCTTACGGGTTTCATTGTCACTGCGCCGCTCGCAATCACGGCCTATCTGGCCTGGTCGATGATCGGATGGGTGGATTCATGGGTCAAACCCTACATTCCCTTCCGCTACAATCCCGACAATTACCTGCCATTCGCCCTTCCGGGCTTCGGTCTGATCGTGGCGCTTGTCGTGATCACGCTGATCGGTTTCCTGACAGCGAATTTCATCGGTCGCACCATCGTCAACACCGGTGAAAACATTCTCGGTCGCATGCCGCTGGTGCGCAGCGTCTATCGCGGTCTGAAACAGATCCTCGAAACGGTTCTTTCCGAGCGCTCGGACACGTTCAAGAAGGTCGGTCTGATCGAATATCCGCGCAAGGGGCTCTGGGCGCTCGTCTTCGTTGCCACAGAGACGCGCGGCGAGGTGCAGGCAAAGGTGGATGACGATGCAGGCCAGACCATCGCCGTGTTCCTGCCGACAACGCCGAACCCGACTTCCGGCTACCTGCTGTTCGTCCCGAAGCAGGATGTGATCGAGCTCAAGATGACTGTGGAAGAGGGCGCAAAGCTCGTTATCTCCGCCGGTCTGGTTGCGCCTGAATATCAGCAGCAGACGGCAGCGCTGGCCGCCGAGGCGATGAACGAAGACAGTCAGCCGGCGCGCAAGAGCCGCACCGCCTCATCCCGACCGAACAAATAAAGAAGCAGCCTCAGCGCTTCACCGCGCGGGGTCTGTAGCTCGGGGTCGCGCGACAGGATAAGCCGCGCATCGTCACGCGCGGCCTGTAGCAGGTCCACATGCGCCTCGATGCGGGCCACCCGGAAACCGGGTGTGCCCGACTGTTTGGTGCCGAGAAGGTCACCTTCGCCACGCAGTTTCAGGTCTTCCTCGGCGATGACGAAGCCGTCTTCGGTTTCGCGCATCACTTCCAGCCGCCGGGTGGCGGTCTGGCCGAGCGGGCCTTTGTAGACGAGCACACAGGACGAGGCGAGGGCGCCGCGCCCCACGCGTCCGCGAAGCTGGTGCAGCTGCGCCAGACCGAAGCGCTCGGCATGTTCGATCACGATAATCGTGGCGTCGGGCACATCGACGCCCACTTCCACCACTGTGGTGCCAACCAGAATGCGCGTTTCGCCTGCCTTGAAGGCGCGCATAGCCTCGTCTTTCTCGGCAGCCTTCATGCGACCGTGAATGAGGCCGACCGCGTTGCCGAAGACCTTTTGCAGCGAAGCATGCCGGTCCTCCGCCGACATCAACGGCAGTTCCTCCGATTCATCGACAAGCGGGCAGATCCAGTAAACCTTCTGGCCTTCGTCCAGCGCCTTGCGCAGCCGGTCGACCAGTTGCGGCAGGCGCTCCACCGGCAGCGTCACCGTACGGATGGGCTGGCGTCCCGCCGGTTTCTCGGTCAGGCGCGAAACATCCATGTCGCCGAATGCCGAAAGCACCAGCGTGCGCGGAATGGGCGTCGCCGTCATGACCAGCATGTCGGGCGCATTGCCCTTGGCGGTCATGGCGAGCCTCTGGTGCACGCCGAAACGATGCTGCTCGTCCACCACGGCCAGCGCCAGATCCCTGAACTGCACGCTTTCCTGAAAGAGCGCATGCGTGCCGATCACGAAGTCGACCGCGCCCGATGCGATATCATCAAGAATGCGCTGGCGCTCCTTGCCCTTTTCCCGGCCCGTCAGAACGGCAACGGAGAGGCCTGCCGCCTGCGCCAGCGGCGTGATCGTCGCGGCATGCTGCCGGGCGAGGATTTCCGTCGGAGCCATGAGGGATGACTGTCCGCCGGCTTCGGCGGCGCGCGCCATGGCAAGCAGTGCAACAACGGTCTTGCCCGCACCCACATCGCCCTGAAGCAGCCGCACCATGCGCTCTGTGCTGCCCAGATCCGCTTGAATGTCCTTGACGGCCTCCTCCTGCGCGCCCGTGAGCGTATAGGGAAGCGCCGCACGGATCTTGCGCTCAAGGCGTCCATCGCCCGTCAGCGGCCGGCCGGAAAGGCGCTTCACCTTCGCCCGCACAAGCGCCAGGGAGAGCTGCCCTGCCAGAAATTCGTCATAGGCGATGCGCCGCCAGAACGGGCTTTCCGGCTGCACGTCTTCGGGCGTCTGCGGATCGTGAAGCCGCTTCAGTGCGTCTGCGAAGGGCGGCATCCCGTTGCGCGACAGGAATGCGGCATCCTGCCATTCGGGCATGTCTGGAAGGCGTTCAAGCGACTGGCCGATGGTGCGCCGAAGCACCTTTGCCGAAAGGCCGGCCGTCAGCGGATAGACCGGTTCGAGCGCCGGCAGCGTGTGCGCTTCGGAAAGCGGTACGATGAAATCCGGGTGCACCATCGATGCGCGCCCGTTGAACCATTCCATCCGGCCACTCACCAGAACCTTCTCGCCCTCCGGCAGGATCTTTTCGATCCATGGCGCGCGGGCATGGAAGAAGGTCAGCGTGATCTCGCCCGTGTCATCGAACGCGAAGACCCGGTAGGGCACGTGCCTGCGCCCCTGCGGCGAAGGATGATGGCGGCCCACTGTCACTTCAAGCGTGACGATCGCGCCCTCGGGCGCATTGGCGATGCCCGGCCGGTTGCGCCGGTCGATCAGCGAGTGCGGCAGAACAAAGATCAGGTCGCCGACGCGCAGCTCACGGCCAGCGGCGTCGCCCGGCACGATATTGGCCAGAAGATCGGCAACCTTGGTCCCGACGCCATCGAGCGTCGTGACAGGGGCGAACAGGGGATCAAGAAGTGAAGGGCGCATGGTGTCATGATTAAAGCCCAAATTCGGCGACGCAAGGCTGACAGACGCTCATGCACACGCTATATCCGCCCGGGCGACCGACCGCCGCAGACCATGCCGCAGACCATGCCGCAGACCATGAAGGCCAGACCATGACAGGCACCACCCGTTCCAGCCACGATCTCGACCCCCGCCGCCGCCGCGCCCTGGTGCGCTCCTGGCGTCGCGGAACGCGCGAGATGGATCTCGTTCTCGGCGGTTTCGCCGATGCGGAAATCGACCGTCTCAGCGATCAGGAAATGGACGAGCTGGAAACCATTCTGGACGTGCCGGACACCCGGCTTTTCAAATGGGTGACGGGCGAAACGCCGGTGCCGTCGGAGTATGACACACCACTCTGGAGGCGCATTCTCGCCTCGCGGAGCCGCTGAGGCACGACGCTGATGAGCCTGATGACTGCTTTGAAACTGCCGCGCGAGGGCATTGGCGCGGTAACGGTGGACGGTGTTGCCGACGGCTTTGAAGCCTTCGCACTGGCAACGGTCGCGCGTGAGATCGCCCCGAATGGGCCGGTGATCTTCGTTCTGCGCGATGGCCAGCGTCTGCCAGCACTCATCGACACGCTGCGCTTTGCCGATCCGGGCCTGCCCGTGCTCGACCTGCCGGCCTGGGACTGTTTGCCCTATGACCGCGTGTCGCCGGGCGGCGATGCGGCTGCGCGCCGGCTTGCAGCCATGAACGCCATGGCGGATCTGCGCAAGAACCCGCACCGCGCCATTGTCATCGTCAGCGCGAACGCGCTCTTGCAGCGCATGCCGCCGGCAGATCAGATCGGCGCGCAGGGCTTTTTCGCCAAACCCGGCAACCAGGTGGACATGACCGCGCTCACGGGCCGGCTTGAGACCAGCGGTTTCGAGCGCGTTTCCACCGTGCGCGACGTGGGCGAGTATGCGGTGCGCGGCGGCATTCTGGACCTTTTCGCGCCCGGCTGGGACGAAGCGCTGCGGCTCGATTTCTTCGGCGACACGCTGGAATCGATCCGCTCCTTCGATGTCGCCACACAGCGCACCACCGGCCAGCGCACCGAAGTCGCGCTTCAGGCGATGAGCGAGATCACGCTGACGCCGGAGGTTATCAGCCGGTTTCGCCGCAATTACATCGAGATGTTCGGCGCCCCATCGCGTGACGATGCGCTTTATGCCGCCGTCAGCGAGGGCCGGCGTTTTGCCGGCATGGAGCACTGGCTGCCGCTTTTTCACGAACGCCTCGAAAGCGCGCTGGATTATCTGCCCGATGCGCCCGTTATCTTCGACCATCTGGCCGAGGAAGCGCTTGGCGAACGTCATGCGCTGATCGTCGATCACTATGAGGCGCGGCGCGAGCAGATGGCGGGCAACGAGCTTGGCGGCGCGGTTCCCTACAAGCCGGTCAAGCCCGACACGATCTATCTCGATCCGAAGGAAGTGACTGCGGCAGGCGCCGAGCGCCGCGTGGTCCACTTCACGCCCTTCGCCACGCCCGAAACCAGCAAGTCGCGCCTCTATCACGCCGGTTCCGAAGCGGGCCGCAACTTTGCCGAAGAACGCGCCGACCCCAACGCCAACGTTTTCGACCATGCCGTGAAGCACATTGGCGACCTGCGCTCCAGGGGCAAGCGGGTGCTGATTGCCGGCTGGAGCGAGGGCTCCGCCGAGCGGCTTTCGCAGATCCTTGCCGAGCACAATCTGGGCAATGTGGCGCGCGTCGACACGCTGGCCGAACTTGAGAAGCTGGAAGAGCGGCAGGCCGGCATCGGCATTCTGCCGCTGGAATCCGGCTTCGAGACGGCGTCGCTGGCCGTCATCGGCGAGCAGGACATTCTGGGCGACCGCCTCGTCCGTCGCGCAAAGAAGCGCAAGAAAGCCTCTGATTTCATTTCAGAAGTCGCGGCACTCTCCGCTGGTGATATCGTCGTTCATGCCGATCACGGCATTGGCCGCTTCATCGGGCTCAAGACCATCGAGGCGATGGGCGCGCCGCACGACTGTCTCGAACTGCGCTATTCCGGCGATGACCGGCTCTTCCTGCCGGTCGAGAACATCGAGCTTCTGTCCCGCTACGGCTCCGACGGCCCGGACACGATGCTCGACAAGCTGGGCGGTGTGGCCTGGCAGTCGCGCAAGGCGAAGCTCAAGAAGAAGCTTCTGGAGATGGCCGGCCACCTGATCCGCATTGCCGCCGAGCGCGAAATGCAGAAGGGCATCAGGCTCTCCCCGCCGGACGGTCTCTATGGCGAGTTCGCCGCGCGTTTCCCCTATGAGGAAACCGACGACCAGCAGAACGCCATCGACGCCGTGCTGGACGATCTCGGGTCCGGTCGCCCCATGGACCGGCTGATCTGTGGCGATGTGGGGTTCGGCAAGACCGAGGTGGCGCTGCGCGCCGCCTTCATCGCAGCGATGGAAGGTCTTCAGGTGGCGGTGGTGGTGCCCACCACGCTGCTTGCGCGCCAGCACTTCAAGACATTCCGCGAGCGCTTTGCCGGACTGCCATTACGGGTTCGCCAGGCCTCGCGCCTCGTTGGCTCCAAGGAGCTGGCCGAGACCAAGAAGGGCCTGACCGACGGCACGGTCGACATCGTGGTCGGCACCCATGCGCTTCTCGGCAATTCCATAAAATTCAAGAATCTCGGCCTGCTGATCATCGACGAAGAGCAGCATTTTGGCGTGAAGCACAAGGAACGGCTCAAGGAACTGAAGTCGGACGTCCATGTGCTGACGCTTTCGGCAACGCCCATTCCGCGCACGTTGCAGCTGGCGCTGACGGGCGTGCGCGAGCTTTCGCTCATCACCACCGCGCCGGTGGATCGCATGGCCGTGCGCAGCTTCATCTCGCCGGTCGATCCGCTGGTGATCCGCGAAACCCTGTTGCGCGAACGCTATCGCGGCGGACAGAGCTTCTATGTCGTGCCGCGCGTTTCCGATCTCGCCGAAGTGCGTGAATTCCTCAACGAGCATGTGCCGGAATTGAAGGTCGCCACGGCTCACGGCCAGCTTCCGCCTGGCGAACTCGATGACATCATGAACGCCTTCTATGACGGTCAGTATGATGTGCTTCTTGCGACCACCATCGTCGAATCCGGTCTCGACATTCCGACGGCAAACACGCTGATCGTGCACCGTGCCGACATGTTCGGTCTTGCCCAGCTTTACCAGATCCGTGGCCGCGTCGGGCGCTCCAAGGTGCGCGCCTATGCGCTCTTCACCCTGCCGCCCAACCGCACGCTGACAAAAACCGCCGAGCGCCGCCTAAAGGTGCTTCAGTCGCTCGATACGCTGGGCGCGGGCTTCCAGCTTGCAAGCCACGATCTCGACATTCGCGGCGCGGGCAACATTCTGGGTGAGGAACAGTCCGGCCATATCAAGGAAGTTGGTTACGAGCTTTATCAGCAGATGCTGGAAGAGGCGGTTGCCGAGCTGAAGGGGGCCGAAGACGCCGCCGATACCGGCTGGTCGCCGCAGATCACGGTCGGCACGGCCGTCATGATCCCGGAAAACTATGTGCCGGATCTGCAATTGCGGCTTGGTCTCTACCGCCGCATTGCCGATCTGGAGACTCCGCAGGAAATCGACGCCTTTGGCGCGGAGCTTATCGACCGTTTCGGCCCGCTGCCGCAGGAGGTGGAGCACCTGTTGAAGATCGTCTTCATCAAGGCGCTTTGCCGCCGGGCCAATGTCGAGAAACTCGATGCCGGCCCCAAGGGCGCGGTTGTGCATCTGCGCAATCAGCAGTTTGCCGAGCCGGCTTCTCTGGTGCGCTTTATCGGCGAGCAGGGCTCGCTTGCGAAGATCCGCCCGGACCACAGCATCGTGTTCATTCGCGACTGGCCAACGCCGCAGAAGCGCCTGGCAGGCGCTGCCGTTATCATGACCCAGCTCGTGCGGCTGATCGAGGCGAAGGCGGCCTGATTTCTCAGGCTTGGGGTTGAAGGCGGCCTGATTTCTCAGGCCTGGCTGCTGTCGAGCGCGCCTTCCGCCTTGGCCTGCGCCACCTGGCGGATGGCGTCCGCCAGCGTGTCGGCCTCCTGTGCGCCCATCACCGCATAGCGTCCTTCGAGAAGGAAGCAGGGCACCCCGGTGACGCCCATCTGCTGCGCGGTGGCAATTTCCTGCTCGACCTCGGCCCGGTCGGCATCGGTTGCAAGCAGGGTCTCGACAACGGCCGCATCCATGCCTGCGTCCCGCGCAGCCTGAATGAGAACCGCAGCATCGCCGATATTCGCGCCTTCTTCGAAATAGAGCGCAAAGAGCCGGCCGACGAGTTGGTCCTGAACGCCGGGCTCAGCCGTCGCCGCCCAGCGGATCACGCGATGGGCGTTCAGCGTGTTGGGCGAGGTCCGGATCGCATCAAAAGCGAAATCGATCCCTTCCGCACGCCCGAGCTCATCGATCTGTGCATGCATCTGGCGAATGCGTTCCTCGTCGCCGAATTTGTCCATCAGATAGGTCTGACGGTCCTTGCCCTCGGGCGGAATGGTCGGGTCGAGCTGGAACGGACGCCAGCGCAGTTCCACGGCAATCTCGGGAACCGCCGCCAGCGCTTTCATGAGACGGGCCCGCCCCACATAGCACCAGGGGCACACGACGTCGGAAACAACGTCGATGGTTACGGGGAGGGGGCTCATCATTGTATCTGCCTTATTCTGCATCCGGCTTGTGCCACCACGTCTGCAGCTTGTAGCCGTAAAGCGGTGTTTTTTCCGGGTGGTCGAGGTCACTCCAGTAAGCGACCCATTCGTCATTGTCATGCTGCATCGGCACCACATAGGCGCCCGACATCAAAAGACGGTCCATCGCACGCACGGCAGCCGAATAATCGTCCATGTCACGCGCGTTCAGCATCGCGTCGATCATGGCGTCAATGGCCGGATCGGCCGCGCCCGAAAGGTTGAACGAGCCTTCTGCGTTTGCTGCAGCCGAACCCCAGCGGTTAATCTGCTCGGTGCCCGGCGAAAGCGAGCCGGAGAAGCCCACGGAAGCAATCAGCATGTCAAAGTCATAGCGCTGTTTGCGCTGCTGGGCCTGTGAATCATCCAGAAGCCGGATCGAAACATCGATGCCGATTTTCCGCAGCGCGCGCTGGAACACGGCGGCCAGCTTTTCGCCTTCCTCGGACGTAACCAGAATTTCGAAGGTGAGCGCTTCGCCGTTTTCATTGACCAGCGCATTGCCTTCCAGGCTGTAGCCGGCCTCCTGAAGCATCTTCAGCGCTTCGCGCATCTGGTCGCGGCCGATTGGCTCGCCCGCCATTTCCATCTTGCCGTAGCTGCCGTCCATCACCTCCGGTGTCACCCGGTCGGCATAGGGCTCAAGCAGGGCGCGTTCGCGTTCATCGGCCGGCTTGCCGAGAGCGGAAAGATGCGATCCCTGCCAGTAGCTCAGCGTGCGCTCATACTCGCCGCGCAGCACATTGGTGTTCACCCAGCCGAAATCATAGAGCTTTGACAGCGCGCGGCGCACGCGCGGATCGGCGAATTTCTCGCGCCGCGTGTTGAAGAAGAAACCGCTGACCGCAGGCGGAACGCCATTGGTGAAGGTTTCGCTGACCACCTTGCCCTCGCGGGCCGCCGGAAAATCGATGCCGTGCTGACGACGCACCGGGTCGGATTCGGCATAGACCGAGCAGATGCCCTTCTTGAACGCTTCCACCATGGAGTTCACGTTGAGGAAGTACTCGATGGTGATCTTGTCGTAATTGTCGAAGCCGCGCTTGGAGGGAATGTCCTCGCCCCAGTACTCCTGGTTGCGCGAAAACACGATGCGCCGGCCCGGGTCCACTTCCGAGATGCGGTAAGCGCCGCTGCCCGTTACCGGCTTCAGCGTCGTCTGGTCAAATGTCTCGATGTCGAAGGCGTGCTGCGGGATGATCGGCGTCATGGCGATGATCAGCGGGAATTCGCGGTCGGCCTTCTCGTTGAAGGTGAAGCGTACGCTGTGATCGCCCGTCTTTTCGATCTTCTCGATCTTTGCCGTGCGGCTGGAATAGGGCGGACGGCCTTTCTCCGTGAACGCTTCATAGGTGAAGATCACGTCTTCCGGGGTCACCGGCTTGCCATCCGACCATGTCGCATCCGGGTCGAGATTGAACTCGGCATAGCTGCGCGCCTCGTCCATCACCACGCTTTCGGCAAGCAGGCCATAGAGCGCGAAGGGCTCGTCGGCGCTGCGCATCATCAGCGGCTCGAAAACCAGATTGCCGAAAATCGTGTCGATCACGCCGCGCGCGGTTGTGCGCATGCTTTTGAGGATGAACGGGTTGAGATTGTCGAAGGAACCGACCACGCAATAGGTGACGTCGCCCCCCTTGGGCGCATCGGGATTGGCGTAGGGAAAATGCGTGTAATCGGCAGGCAGTGCAGGCTTGCCGTGCATCGCGATGCCGTGAACCGGCGCATCTTCGGCGAGTGCCGTGCCCGAGGCGAGCATCGTTGCGGAAATGGCGAGAAGGAGAGATTTGGAGCTTGGGAACATCTACGCACCTTGGCCGGATTTATCTGGCGGTTCCATGATTCGTCGGCGAGCGTATCACACACAATGTGGCGAATGCGGCCACCGGGGGCGTTGCCGGACAAAGACGCGTGATCGTGTGATGTTTGCCGCACAGGTCGACAAAGTCCAGCGAAATGGTCCGTTGGGCTGGATTCGCGTTTCACGGCAGTGTAACACGCGCACAAGAGTCATGCTGTCGCCGCATTTCACAAACAGGTGACACATGAACAAATTTCTGGCGCTGTGCATTTAGAGGAACTGAGCCATATGAAAAGCCTGAACGCGAAAGCTACCCGCACCCTGTTCGCCCTTGCCGGCGCCGCTTGCGTGGCTGCCAGCGGAGTTGGTGTCGCCGCCGCGCAGCAGCAAGCGCCGCAGGGCTGGTTCAAGGCCTGCACGAAGCAGGAAGACGTCGACATCTGCAATGTGCAGAACGTTCTCGTTGCCGAGACCGGCCAGATGATCACCGGCGTCAGCCTCATCGAGGTCAAGGGCAAGGTGAACCGCAAGGTCTTCCAGATCACCGTGCCGACCGGCCGCATGGTGCCTCCCGGCATCGGTCTGCAGATCGATGGCGGCCAGACGCAGAAGATCGATTACGCGATCTGCCTGCCGGACCGCTGCATCGCCGAAGCTCCGCTGACCGATCAGCTGGTTGGCTCCTTCAAGCGCGGTTCGGAACTGACGCTCACCTCGGTGAACTTCCAGAACCAGCCGAACCCGATCAAGATGTCGCTTTCGGGCTTCACCGCTGCCTATGACGGTGATCCGATGCCGCAGTCCGACATTGAGGACCGGCAGAAGAAGCTGCAGGACTTCGTGAACAAGAACAACGAAGAGTTCACCGAGAAGCTCCGCGAAGCGCAGGAAAAGGCCAAGAAGGCCGAATAGCGCTCACACAGAGTTCAAATGAAAACAGGGCCCGCGAGGCCCTGTTTTTGTATGCGTGTGGTTCTGCGCTGGCGTCAGTGGTGCAGGCGCTCGCGCGGTTCGTAGTGGCCGTCGCCGGTCTCGACAAAGAACTCCGCCAGTTGCGGGTGCCGCACGGGCACGCCGGTCTCGTCCGGCATCAGGTTCTGTTCCGAAACATAGGCGACATATTCCGTCTCCTCGTTCTCGGCGAGCAGATGGTAAAAGGGCTGGTCCTTGCGCGGGCGCACGTCTTCGGGGATCGCCTGATACCAGGCTTCCGTGTTGTTGAATTCGGGATCGACATCGAAAATCACGCCACGGAAGTCGAACACCCGATGGCGGACAACCTGGCCTATGCGAAATTTTGCAGTTCCAATGTTTTGCATAATTATACCTCTGCCCCCTATTTGGCGCAGCCGCCGCCACAATTCAATCCCGCGACCTTGACGGGCAGGGGGCCTGCGCGCTAGCCGCGATGTCGGGCGTAACGCAGTCGAGCTGCTTCCGCGGGTCCGGCGGATCGAATGGCGGGCTCCACGGGGATGGGCTATGTCGGGTGTCGTGGGACTTGTGCTGCCGTTTTTCGGGCTGATCTTCATCGGCTATGCGGTCGCTCGGCTGAAGCCGCACCCTGCCGATGCGCTCGGCTGGATGAACACGTTTGTCATCTATGTGGCGCTTCCCGCTCTCTTCTTTCAGCTGCTGGCCAAGACCCCGATCGAGAAGCTGACCGAGTGGGGCTATATCTTCGGCGCCGTCGCCTCGACCTATATCGTCTTCGCCATCATGTTCGTCGGCTCGATGCTCATCAGCCGCAGTTCGGTTGCCGAAAGCACGATCAAGGGGCTCGCCGCCGCCTATGGCAATATCGGCTATATGGGGCCGGGCTTGGCGCTCCTTGCCTTTGGCGAGAAGGCGGCGGTCCCCGTGGCGCTCATCTTCTGCTTCGAGAACATGATCCATTTCGCCGTCGCGCCCATGATGATGGCGATTTCGGGCGGCGACAGGCAATCGCCTGGCCGTCTTGCGCTGGAGGTTCTGCGCAAGATCGCGCTGCACCCCTTCATCATCGCAACCGCAGTGGGCGTTGCGGCGGCTGCGGTGCAGTTCACCCCGCCGCTTCCGATCGAACGCCTTCTGGCCTATCTTGCCTCGGCTGCCGCACCCTGCGCGCTCTTTGCGATGGGTGTCAGCCTCGCCATGCGGCCGCTGCGGCGCGTTCCGCATGAGGTTGGCGTGATCGCCTTCCTCAAGCTCATTCTGCACCCCGTCATCTGTTACGTGATGCTGAGCTGGATCGGAAATTACGAGGAGAGCTGGGTGTTCTCCGCCGTTCTGCTGGCCTCGCTGCCCACGGCCACCAATGTGTTCGTGATCAGCCAGCAGTACGGAGTCTGGATGGAGCGTGCGTCGGCCAGCATTCTGATCACGACGCTGCTCTCGGTCGGAACGGTGACGGCGCTGCTTTACGCCATCACGAACGGGCTTCTGCCGCCGGATCTTTTTCCCTGACCAGACCTTTTCCCCTGACAGGACCTTTTCCCCCAAAAGGAAGAAGCGCGGAGAAACCGCTGCCCGGGCGCATGCCCTCGCGCATGAAAAGCGCGCGCAGTGGCGGAATGCTGCTGATGACGCTGAGGCCCGCGCTGCGCGCGATCTGTGCCGGCAGAAGACCGGACAGAAGCGACATGTTGAGCAGGTTCACCGAGTTGCTGCGCGCCAGAACATCCGGCCGGCGCGAAGCGTCGTAGCGCGTCATGGCGGCGGGAGCGCCCGGATCGTCGCGGAAGGCGTCCGCCGTTGCGACAAGGTCTTCCACGTCGCGAATGCCCAGATTGAGCCCCTGCGCCGAGATTGGCGGGAAGACATGCGCCGCTTCGCCGATCAGCGCCACGCGGTTCTGTCCGAAGCGCGACGGCATCAGCGTGCTCAGCGGATAGACCTGTCGGCCGGGCTCCACCGTCACGCCGCCGACCAGCGAGGAAAGCTGCTCCTCCACCTCACGCGAGAGGTCTTCATCGCTCAGCACATGGCGGCGCTCGGCGTCTTCCGGGCGCTGCACCCAGACGAGGCTTGAACGCATGCCCGGCAGCGGCACCTGCGTGCACGGGCCGTTCTGCGTGTGAAATTCGGTGGAAACGAAACCGTGTTCGCGCGTGTGCGAAAAATTCAAAACGAGAGCCGCCTGCGGCAGCGGGCTGGTCTTGGCCGAAATGCCAGCCGCTTCACGGGCCGGCGATCTGCGGCCATCGGCAGCAACGGCCAGCTGCGCCGAAACGCGTTCACCATTGTCGAGCGTCGCGGTCACATGATCGGGCGCGCACTCCCAGTCCGTGACGAGGTTCTCATGCCAGTCGATAAGCGGCGAGGCCTGTGCGGCCTTGGCAAGCTCTTCGGTCAGGCGCGCATTGGGAATGTTGAGCCCAAAATACTCTTCGCCGATCTCGCCGGCGTGGAATGTCACGGTCGGACTGCGCACCAGCCGGCCGGTTGCGTCCACGAGGCGCATGGCCTTGAGCGGCGCGGTCTCGGGCAGGAGCTTTTCCAGAAAGCCCAGCGGTTCGATGATGTCGAGCGACGGGCGCATCAGCGCCACGGTGCGGCGGTCGCTGCCCTTCGGCACCGGTCCCACCAGCGTCACCGCATGGCCATGATGCGCCAGCGCGAGCGCTGCAATCAGGCCGGCCGGTCCGGTTCCTGCAACGAGAATTTTACGGTCACTATCGCCCACGGCAGCTCATCCATCTATGCTTCGACAATCATCGACAGGACATCGGCATGTCTTTGTCATGATGGGGTTGTTCGACGCAAGGTTCAACGCGGCGAAAGCACCCAGGCAATGTGACGGGGGCAGGGCGTGGACCAGTCGAATGATGATCTGACGAGGCTTGAAGGCGGCGCGCGCGCCGTTCATCGCCTGTCGCTGGCGGCTTTTCCGCTTTCGGTCCTGTCGCTCTTTCTGGCCGTTCTCCTTTCATGGGGCGTTCTGGCGCTGATGGGCGCTGGCATTGCGGCGGTGGAGCCGCGTGCGCTCGGTCCGGGCGGCGTGCTGCTTGAGGCTCTGCCCGTCATGCCCCTGCCTGCACCGCTGCGAACCCTGCTTTCCCTGTGTCTAGCGCCTGTCGGGGCGGGGAGCGGACCTGCCGTTTTCGCCCTTCTCGCCTTCATGTGGTTTCTGATGGCTCTGGCGATGATGCTGCCATCGGCATCCCCGTTGATTCGCACCTATTGCGAAATCGCCGACACCGCCGCTCAGAAGGGCGAGCGGGTTGTCCATCCGCTGGTTCTCGTCGCGGGCTATCTGACCGTCTGGCTGATCGCGTCTCTTGGCTTTGCCGGGCTGGCGCTCGTTGCAGAACGGTTCATGAGCCAAGGTGGTGTCATGTCCCCATGGACGGGACTGGCTGGCGCTGCCGTTCTTGCCATCGCCGGCCTTTATCAGTTCTCCGCCCTGAAGGAGGCCTGTCTCGTCAAATGCCGCAATCCCTTCACCACCCTTTTCGGGCGCTGGAGCACGCGACCACGCGCCATCTACCGGCTGGGATTGCAGCAGGGCCTGTGGTGTTTCGGATGCTGCTGGGCGCTCATGCTGGTCATGTTTGCCGTTGGCATGATGAATGTGTTCTGGATGGCGCTTCTCGGCGTTTTCACCATCGTGGAGAAATCTGGTCATAGTCGGCTTTTCACACGTATTTCGGGCGTGACGCTGCTTGTGTGGGCGCTCGCGCTTCTAGTAATCTCGATCTAGAGCATCGCAATATCCGAACAGAAGGGGTTGGTTTTTCGGATATTCCGATGCTCTGCCAATGGTTTAGATCGTCCTTTGCGCGTCCGGCCGGGGGTGCGGCGGTCTGGAAGAGGGGTCGCAAGTCATGGGAAAGAAAGACTGGGCGCTGAAAGGCGAGCTGGTGCTGTCATGCAATTGCACCGTGTTCTGTCCCTGCGTGCTTTCACTCGGCAATCATCCGCCCACTGAAGGCTATTGCCAGACCTGGGCGGGCTTCCGCATCGATGAGGGCCACTATGGCGAGACCGACCTCTCGGGCCTCAATCTCGGTCTGGTGATGGAAATTCCCGGCTATATGAGCCGCGGCAACTGGACCGTCGGCCTGTTTCTGGACGAACGCGCCTCGATCTATGCGGAAAAGGCCATCGGCAAGATCTTTTCCGGCAAGGCCGGCGGCACAACCGGTCTGCTTTCCATTCTCGTTGGCGATTTTCTGGGTATTCAGCGCGTGCCGGTGACCTATGAGGTTGAAGGCAAGACGCGTATCTTCCAGATACCGAAGATCATCGACGGGGCCGTGACGCCCATTCCCGGCGGAGACAGGGATGGCGACACTGTCATCACCAATTCGCAGTACTGGATCGCGCCGGAGATTATCGTCGCGAAATCCGACAAGAGCCGTATGCGCGCTTTCGGGCGCAACTGGAATTTTGCCGGCCGCTCGGCGGAGATCTGTCCGCTCGACTGGCGTGGCCCTTAGGCGACTATCATGACCAAAAAGAAAGTTACGGCCCCACAGGCCAAGGCGTTTTCCGTGCATCTCTTGACGGCATCGGGATCGTTTCTCGCATTCCTATCGCTTGTGGCTGCAAGCGAGGAGCGCTGGGCGGCGATGTTCTGGTGGCTGGGCTTTGCGCTTTTTGTGGATGGCATCGACGGCCCCATCGCGCGCAAGCTCGATGTGAAGCAGGTGCTGCCCACCTGGTCGGGCGACATGCTCGACAACATCATCGACTACGTCACCTATGTGCTCATCCCCGCTTTCGCCCTGTATCAGAGCGGGTTCATGGGCGAGGGGCTTTCCTTCCTGTCGGCCGCCATCATCGTGATCACCAGCGCGATCTACTACGCCGACACGGGCATGAAGACGCGGGAAAATTTCTTCAAGGGGTTCCCCGTCGTCTGGAACATGGTGGTGTTCACGCTCTTTGTCGTACAGCCGGGCGAGATGATCGCTTTTGGTGTCGTGCTCATTTCGGCCTTCACGACATTCCTGCCCGTCTTCTTCCTGCATCCGGTGCGCGTGCAGCGCCTGAGAACGCTCAATCTGGCGATTTTCTTCGCCTGGTGCGCCTTCGGCATAATCGCGCTCATCCAGTCTCTGGAGGCTGATCAGCTCATTCGCATCGGCATTGCGGTGACCGGCATTTACCTCTTTGTCATTGGAGGGGTCATGCAGGCTTGGCCGAATCTTGGCAAAGGGCATAAAGAGTAATTGTGCGTTCCCATTTGAATCTCTTTCAAGTAAAGCGGCACTAATACGGGGCAAATCCGTCTGCCTATGATCGAGCTGGGAACAAAAACAAAATGACCGAAATGGGAGCCGGCGTGGATCAACTACACGAAGGCGAAGGTGGCGGACTCCTCGATGTTCGCGGCCTGACAAAGATATTTGGCGCTCTGAAAGCCTGTGACGCGATCGATCTGTCGATCGGCAAGGGCGAAATTCACGCGCTTCTTGGCGAAAACGGCGCTGGCAAATCGACGCTGGTGAAGATGCTGTTCGGCGCATTGGAGCCGGCTGCCGGTGAAATCCACTGGAAAGGTCAGCCGGTCGCGATCCATTCGCCCGGCGCTGCGCGCCATCTCGGCATCGGCATGGTGTTCCAGCACTTCTCGCTGTTTGAGGCGCTGACCGCCGCCGAGAACATCATGCTCTCGCTGGATGAGAAGACGCCGATCCTTCAGGTGGCCGAGCGGGCGCGGGAACTCTCAAAGGCCTATGGCCTGCCGCTCGATCCTTTCGCACATGTGGGCGATCTTTCGGTCGGCGAGCGCCAGCGCATCGAGATCATTCGCTGCCTCCTGCAGAAGCCGGACCTGATCATTCTCGACGAACCGACCTCCGTTCTGACCCCGCAGGAAGCCGACAAGCTGTTCGAAACGCTTGAGACGCTGCGCGATGAGGGCAAGTCGATCCTCTACATTTCGCACCGCCTTGAGGAAGTGAAGCGCCTGTGCGACCGCGCAACGGTTCTGCGGCACGGCAAGGTGGTCGCGCATTGCGATCCCCGTCAGGAGACGGCGGCGTCGCTGGCCCGCATGATGGTGGGCGATGAAGTGGACACGGTAAAGCGCACTGGCAGCGTCGACGCTGGCGGTCAGGCGCTGCTGGAGGTCCGGGAGCTCAGCCGCCCGTCCGCCAACCCGTTTGCCGTCCCGCTACGCAAGATCGATCTTTTGGTGCGCTCCGGCGAAGTCATGGGCATTGCGGGCGTTGCCGGTAACGGGCAGGGCGAGCTTTTCGAAGCTCTTTCCGGTGAAGCCCTGCAGCAGAACGCCGCCACGATCCGCATCCGCGACAAAGATGCCGGCCGGCTCGGCATCTCCGGTCGCCGCCTTCTTGGCGCAGCCTTTGTTCCCGAAGAGCGCCTTGGTCATGGCGCAGCCCCCCAGATGCGGCTTTCCGAAAACCTGTTCCTGTCGCGTCACGTGACGGATGCAAAGGCGCTCATGGGCGCTTTCGGCACCGTGCGTATGGGCGCGCTGGCCAAGGCTGCCGCCCGCATCGTCAAGGTGATGGATGTGCGCAAGAGCGGCGAAGACCCGGAAGCCTCCGCACTCTCGGGCGGCAATCTACAAAAATTCATCATCGGCCGCGAGCTGGACCGGCAGCCGGCGGTGATGGTCGTGAACCAGCCGACCTGGGGTGTGGACGCCGGCGCTGCCGCGCGCATCCGCCAGGCGCTGATCGATCTGGCGCGTTCGGGCTCTGCCGTTCTCGTCATCAGCCAGGATCTGGATGAGTTGTTTGAAATGTGTGATTCCGTCGCCGTGATGCATGACGGTCGCCTCTCGGCTCCCATGCCCATCGCGGAAGCGACATTCGAGAAGATCGGTCTCCTGATGGGCGGCGCGACGCCGGAACGCTCCGAACTGCCTGAAGAAGCGGAGACGGCATGATGCGGCTTGAACTCATCAAACGGCCGCAGCATTCGGTTCTGTTCAGCGCGATTTCGCCGCTGATTGCTCTGGTTCTGACCATGATTGCCGGTGCGATCATGTTCTCGGTTCTGGGCAAGAACCCGCTCGACGCGCTCTACTATTATTTCATCGATCCGCTGCGCGAGACCTGGTCGCTGCACGAACTGGCGATCAAGGCAGCGCCGCTGATCCTGATCGCGGTCGGTCTGTCCGTCTGTTTCCTGTCCAACAACTGGAACATCGGCGCAGAAGGCCAGTTCATCGCTGGCGCAATCGCCGGCAGCATCCTTCCGGTGGTCTTTCCCGATTTCCAGAACTGGCTCGTCCTGCCCCTGATGCTGATCATGGGCATGGCGGGTGGCGCGGCCTATGCCGCCGTTCCGGCATTCCTGAAAGCGCGTTTCAACACCAATGAGATCCTCACCAGCCTCATGCTGGTCTATGTGGCCGAGCTTTTCCTCGACTGGATCGTGCGCGGTCCGTGGCGTGATCCGGGCGGCATGAATTTCCCCGAAACGCGCGATTTCCATTCCTTCGCCATCCTTCCGGAGCTGATGCCGGCTGCCGGCCGCGCAAACTGGGGCATCGTGTTCGCCATCATTGCAGCCCTCGTCCTGTGGTTCGTTCTCGGCAAGACCCGCAAGGGTTTTGAAATTCGCGTTCTCGGCCAGAGCCCGCGGGCAGGGCGGTTTGCAGGCTTCAGCGCATCGCGCATGGTCATGGTCGCCTTCCTGATCTCCGGCGCTCTGGCAGGGCTTGCAGGCATTTCCGAGGTTGCCGGCGCAATCGGGCAGTTGCAGCCGTCCATTTCTCCCGGCTACGGCTTTACCGCGATCATCGTGGCGTTTCTTGGCCGGTTGAACCCGCTGGGCATCGTGGCCGCCGGTTTCGTTCTGGCGCTTTCCTATCTCGGTGGCGAGGCAGCGCAGATTTCGCTCGGTCTTTCGGACAAGGCCGCCCGCGCCTTTCAGGGCATGCTTCTGTTCTTCGTTCTCGGCTGCGACACGCTGATTCACTACCGCATCCGCCTGGTCGGGCGCGCGCCGCAGGCCCGGGAGGCCGCCGAACATGTTTGAATCCGTTCTGATCACGATCGCAACGGCCGCCACGCCTCTTCTGATCGCTGCAATCGGCGAGCTGGTCGTGGAGCGCTCCGGCGTTCTCAATCTCGGCGTTGAAGGCATGATGGTGATGGGCGCCGTCACCGGGTTTGGCGTGGCGATCACCACCGGTTCGCCATGGCTCGGCGTGTTTGCGGCCATCCTCGTCGGCGCTGCCTTTGCTCTTCTGTTCGGCTTCCTGACGCTGACGCTGGTCACCAATCAGGTTGCGACGGGACTTGCGCTCACGCTTCTGGGTCTCGGCGTTTCCGGCATGATCGGCGAGGCGTTCATCGGTCTGCCGGGCGTAAAAATGTCGCCCTGGGTCATTCCCGTCCTGTCGGACATTCCCCTTGTCGGCCGCTTCCTGTTTGCGCAGGCGCCGCTGTTCTACATCTCGATCCTGCTGGTCATCGGCGTCAGTTATTTCCTGTTCAGCACGCGCGCCGGGCTGACGCTGCGCTCGGTGGGCGACAATCATGATTCCGCCCATGCGCTGGGCATTCGCGTGATTGCGGTGCGCTATGCCGCCGTCATGTTCGGCGGTGCGTGTGCGGGGCTGGCGGGCGCTTATCTGTCCCTCGTCTACACGCCGCAATGGATCGAGAACATGACCGCCGGTCGCGGCTGGATCGCGTTGGCGCTCGTCGTGTTCGCCTCGTGGCGGCCCTGGCGCGTGCTCGCCGGCGCATATCTCTTCGGCGCGGTCTCCATCGGCCAGCTTCACGCGCAGGTGATCGGCGTGTCCGTGCCGTCGCAGCTGCTGTCGGCGCTGCCCTATGTGGCGACCATCGCGGTTCTTGTTCTAATCTCCCGCAACAGACGGCTGACCATGGTGAACACACCCGCCTGCCTCGGTCGGCCCTTTGTTCCGGCCCGGTAATATCCGAACTCAGTCAACAGAGAGGACGTCAACAATGAAGAAACTCGTTATGGCACTCGCCGCCAGCACCGCAGCGCTTGCCTTCACGGCGGCCCCTGCCGCAGCGCAGGACAAGACCAAGGCCTGCTGGATCTATGTCGGCCCGATCGGCGATTTCGGCTATTCCTACCAGCACCATCAGGGTCTGCTGGATGTTGAAGAGCATTTCGGCGACAAGGTCGAGACCGCCTATCTGGAGAGCGTTCCGGAAGGCGCTGACGCCGAGCGCGCGATTGAGCGTTTCGCACGTTCGGGCTGCGACATCATCTTCGCAACCTCCTTCGGTTTCATGGACCCGGTCCAGAAGGTCGCGGCCAAGTTCCCGGACATCAAGTTCGAGCATGCGACGGGCTTCAAGCGTGACCATCCGAATGTCGCCACCTACAATTCGCGCTTCCATGAAGGGCGCTATGTGCAGGGCGTGATTGCCGCCCAGATCTCGGAGAAGGGTGAAGCCGGTTACATCGCTTCCTTCCCGATCCCGGAAGTCGTGATGGGCATCAACGCCTTCATGCTCGGCGCGCAGTCCGTCAATCCCGACTTCAAGGTCAAAATCGTGTGGGCCAACACCTGGTTCGACGCCGGCAAGGAAGCCGACGCCGCCAAGGCGCTGCTCGATCAAGGCGTCGATGTCATCACGCAGCACACCGATTCCACCGCGCCGCTTCAGGTCGCCGGTGAACGCGGCATCAAGGGCTTCGGTCAGGCATCCGACATGATCAAGTTCGCGCCCGACACGCAGCTCACCTCCATCGTCGACGACTGGGGCCCGTACTACATCGAGCGCGTTCAGGCGGTCATGGACGGTTCCTGGGAGCAGCAGGACGTCTGGGGCGGCATGAAGGACGGCCACGTCGTGATGGCGCCCTACACGAACATGCCCGACGATGTGAAGGCGGCCGCCGAAGCCGTTGAAGCGAAGATCAGGGATGAGGGCTTCAATCCCTTCACCGGTCCCGTCTACAAGCAGGATGGCACGCTGTGGCTCGAAGAGGGTGAGGTCGCACCCGATGGTGACGTTCTCAGCATCAACTTCTATGTGAAGGGCGTGGACGACCAGCTGCCGAACTGATCGGCATCCTCGCAGTCTTCTGCATCCGGAAAAGGCGGCTCTCGGGCCGCCTTTTTTGCGTCTAACCGCTTGCCCGCGAATGCTCCTGCCACAGCCCTGTCAGGAGCACTGTGCCAGAACGGCTGCGAGCAAAAAGGGAAGGCAAAACCATGCTTAAATTCTACCACGCGCCGTGGTCCCGTTCCTCAAGCGTGTTGTGGCTTCTGGAAGAGTTGCAGGCACCCTATGACCTCGAACTGGTCGACATGCATGCGCAGGGCGGCGTGCCTGAGAGCTATCGTGCGATCCAGCCGAGCAAGAAAGTGCCGGCCATCGTTCACGACGGTGATATCGTGACCGAGCGCGCCGCGATCACGCTTTATCTCGCCGACATGTTCCCCGATGCAGGGCTCGCGCCCGCCATCGATGACCCGGCGCGCGCCGCCTATCTGCGGTCGCTCGTCTATCACGACGCGGTGTTCGATCCGGTCGTCTGCGCCCGCGTTCACGGGCTGGCCTATGAGAGCCGTGACTATCCCTTCGGGACCTTTGACGACATGGTGGCGTTTCTGGAGCGCCAGCTTGGCGAGAAGCCATACGCTGCCGGAGACCGTTTCACCGCCGCCGACGTTCAGCTTGGAACCGGCATCGGCTACACGATGAACATCATGAACGCCCTCCCGGAACGCCCCGTCTTCAAGGAATATGTCGCAAGGATCGAGCAGCGGCCGGCCTACCGCAAGGCGCAGCAGATCGACATGGAACTCGCTTCGAGAATTCCGTTCTTTTCAGGAGAAAATGCGCCGGGAAATGTCTGAAGGAAGGCGCGGGCAGGCGGGGCCTGCCCGGCGCTTATTTCGTTGCTTCCTCAAGCAGCGTTTCGATGAAACGCGGCAGGGCGAAAGAAGCCCTGTGATGTAGGGGCGTGTAGTACCGTGTGTCGATACCGGCCATGCGCTGCGCGAGCGTTTCTTCGCTCACCGTCAGCGTCTCGGCATTGTCGGTCGACCAGCCGAGCGTCATGTGTCCGCCGAAATAGGTCGGCACCGCGACGAGATAGCAGCTTGCGATCTCGAACACGGAACGCAGGCCGCGCATGGCGGTCTGGAACTCTTCGGGCTGCAGGAACGGCACGCCGTTCTGGCTGACGACGATGCCGCCAGGGCGCAGAATGCGCTTCAGATTCCGGTAGAACTCGGTCGTGAAAAGAACCGCGCCCGGACCGGACGGATCCGTGGAATCCACGAGAATGACGTCGAAGCGCTGATCGGTTTCGGCCGCAAATGCGGCGCCGTCGGCAATCTCCACCCTGAAGCGGGGATCGTCGAAGACGGACGCATTGAAGTCCGCGAAATGCTCTTTCGAGAATTCCAGAACCGAAGCGTCGATCTCGACCTGGGTGAGGGCGCCGACACGCTTGTGCTTCAGCACTTCCTCGGCAAGGCCGCAATCGCCGCCACCGATGATCAGCACATCGGCAGGGTTGTCATGCGCCGCAATCGGCACATGCGCGAGCATCTCGTGATACATGAACTCGTCGCGGCTGGTGACCTGCACCGCCCCGTCGAGCATCAGGACCTTGCCGAAGATGCCGTTGCGGATCAGCGCCAGCTGATGATGTCCCGTACCATCCTGGTACAGGACATCATCGACATCAAAAACGATGCTGACGCCGTTGTGCAGGGTCTCGGCGATCGTTTTGCGTTCGCTCACGCGCTTCGCCCCCGCAACAGTTCCTGCACGTCAATGCGACCCGGCGAGAAGGCGCGCTGCAGCACATCGATGCAACGTTCCGGCTCCGCGTCGCCGCACATGAAGATATCCAGAGCCGCGTAGCTCCGCTCCGGCCACGAATGGATGGAGATGTGGCTTTCCGCCAGAACGGCAACGCCGCTCACCCCGCCATTCGGTTCGAATGGATGCAGATGGATATGCAGCAAAGTCGCGCCGGCTGCATTCACGCAGTCGACGAGCGTTTGCTGGATATACGGCAGATCGTCGAGACGCTCGGCCTCGAACAGATCAACGATAAAGTGCGATCCGGCGCACAGCACGCCGTTCTTCTCGATGAAGTGATCTTTGTCGTCGCAAACCGCCGGAGCGGGCTGCGCTGTGGTGTTTTCTTCCTTTTGGGCGGTGTTCAGTACAACTGAATCCATCCCCAATTGGAAAAGGGCGTCTTGCGACATGGCGTCCTCTCCAACCAGCAGATGTCTGAGGCCTGACCATTCAGGCGTGGCCCGTATATATGCAACGAAAGTGGCGACGCAAGCATAATCATTCATCGAATTTTATGACATTTTTGTAGCACCCGGGTGCGAATACGCATTACCCCTGCGTCACATTTCGGCGATGCAGGGCATGTGCGACCTGTATATTTCCTGACGTATACATTTATAAATCATGGCATCATTTCACATTTCCAGGAGGAATAAGTATTTTACAATTTCGTGTACCGAAATAAGAATAGATCTTATTGAAATAACTTATTTAATGTTTGTAACAAAGATATACGATAATGAACCTGAATGGAGAGTTCTCGGATTGGCTCGCGACCAACCAGGTTGATGAAAACTTCCTTCTGAGAAATTTAACCGGCAAACCATTCTCTCGACAGGCGTTCGCCCCTGAATCAGCCGCCGTCGGTGAAGTTCCAGAGATGTCTGCAGAAGAGGCCTGGGCGCTTGCGTCGCAGTCTCTTGCGGCAGCGCTGCCGCGACTCGCGCGGTTGATTCGATTTGTCCGAAACCGTGCGCCCAAATGCCTTGAGCCAAAGGCCGGGAAGCCGGAAAGGGCGTTCACCTATGATCATGGCCGCCGGCAGTTGCCGTTCGTCAGTTGCAGCTATCGCGGCCAGGCGTCCGACATTCTGACGGTCGCACATGAATTCTCTCATGCGCTTCAGATTGTCGCTTCGGCAGGTTCTGCCATGCCGCCTCTGGCGCGTGAGGTCTGCGCGTTCATTGGCGAGCATGCGCTGCTGGACTGGGCCCGGCAGAATGCTTCTCCATTGCTGCCCCGTCTTGAGGCAGCCTGGGCGACGGACAATCAATGCTATATGGGCGCGGATGCCGAGCGATTACGCAAAGCGCTTGCCCGCAAAAGCGGAGCTTACGATTATCGCTGCAACTACCCGGTCGCCCGTGTTCTTGCCTGTGCGATCTGGCGTCACTGGGAGCGCGCGGAGATCAACGCGCTCTTTCGCAGCGGAGCTGCTGCGCCCTCCCTGCTGATCGGGGGCACGCGGACGCTGCGGCCACATTTTGATCTGCCGCCCTTACCCCTTGATGGTGGCGAGACCGTCAAACTCTATCGTCAGATCGGCGTTGCGACGCTGCTTGATCTACAGGAAGGCTCTGGGCGCGAACAGGCTGGCGCAGAGTTGTCCAGGCGCTATGACACCCTTTTGGGGTGCATGCAGAGCCGCAGTCTCTTCATCGCTCTCGACCGCGAAAATGTGCCCATTGGGTACGCCACATGGCAGCGGGACGAAGAGAAAACCATCACGGCGCATTCCTGCGTACCGCAGACTGAACGGCTGCCGTTTTTCCTCAAATCGCTTTCCCGAGCCTGCCCTGATGTAGGTCGCGTTGTCGAGCGTTCCTGTCAGTTGGCCAATCGCGAGAGGCCGGCCTCATGACGGCAATCGATGTCTATGCGGGCGCTGGCTATGTTCTGGAGCTCTTGGCGCGGTCACCCTATCACCGGCCGTTCCCGTTCCGGCGCTATTTCGAAGTCGAGATCCTGCCGCCGCTTCAGTGCAGCCAGGCGCGCTTCTATCTAACGCCGGGCGGCATCCCGACCGGTTTTATCAGCTGGGCCTTGCTGGATGACGCCACGCTGGACGAGATACTCTCCACCGGCCGGGCACTCAGGGCAGGTGAGTGGGCGTGTGGTGAAAACCTGTTCTTCAACGACTTCATCGCGCCATACGGGACGCTTCCGGAAATCGTCAAAGACCTGAAAACGAATATGTTCCCGGGGCGGCAGGCGACCAGCATTCGCCGCCACCCGGATGGTTCCATCAGGTCTGTGAAACGCTGGAAAGCGTCCAGATAAATTCGTTTCGCCGAAGCAACTGGCCGAAACCGGGGGCGGTTATTGTGCTTCTTCGGCAAGAGATGCTTTCGCCGTTTTGCGTCGAAAGCATACCGGTGATTTTTCCACCGGTTTAACTGCCGGATATCCGGCTTAATAGTAAAAGTCATTTTGACGAGGTTACCAATGTTTACAGATATTGATTTCGCTGATGATTGCCTGGACAGCGCTTTCAGCTTCGGAGGCGGTGGTGAAGGCAAACTGGCCGGTGGCATCATTGGCGCATTTGTCGGCGGTTTGGTTGGCGGTTGCATTGGCGCCGTTCCGGGCGCTGAGATCGGGGGCGTTGTCGGCAACACTGTCGGCGGTCTCATCGGTGGCGTGATCGACAGCGCAGTGGCCTGACCGGCTCTTTGCGCCAATCGTTGTTGCAGCCCGCAGCTTGGAGCGAGGGCTGTAGCGATATGGGGCCGTGGGGTTCCGCGGCCCTGTGTCTGCCAGACAAACCACGCCACTGATGGTTTCCAGATATGACACCAAACACCTCGCTTCCGGGGCAGGGCGTTCCGCTCTCCTGGTTCAGCACCACGCTGCGCAAGCACAGCTTGCTCTATGCGGAGCTCACCTTTCTGGCCATATGCGTTCGGCTGATTGGTCTGCTGGAGCCCTTTGTCTTTCAGGTGGTGATCGACCGCATTCTGCCGTTTCAGCGTGAAGCGTCTTTGATTGTCGTTATCGTCGTCCTGATCGGCGCCAACCTCTTTTCGCTCGGCTTCAATCTTCTGGCGGCGTTTCTCGGCGTCTCGGTCGCAAATCGCCTCACATCGGAACTTGGACGCCGGCTCTTCGATCACCTCTTTCGGCTCCCGCTGCGGCATTTCCGACGATGGCCGGTGGGGGAAACCCTGTCACGGATCGGCGAGACCGACACAATTCGCGGGTTTCTGATCGGGGTCACGACGGGTGCGTCGCTCGATCTTCTGTTCATAGGCGTCTATTTCATGGTTCTCCTGTCCATCTCGGGCAAGCTCACCATGGTCGTGGCCTTTGCGGTCCCGCTTCAGGCGCTGCTCTATATGTGTTTCGGGCCTGTTCTGCGAAAGCGCCTGCGCGCTCAGTTCGATGCCGGATCACATCATCAGGCGCGCATGGTGGAAAACCTTTCAGGCATGACCGCCGTAAAAGCCCTGACGGCCGAAGGGGCCATGCTGTCGCGCTTAAGCGAAACGCTCGCGCAGACCCTGAACGCCTCCCGCCGCGTCTACACGATGAACGCGGTCAGCGGACAGCTGATCGGCCTTTGCGAAAAGGGCATCTTCATCGGTGTCATCTATATCGGCGCACAGCAGGTCTTCGCTGGAGAGCTTACCCTTGGCCAGCTGATCGCGTTTCAGTTGATCGCAGAGAAGATCGCCGCGCCGATTGCCGGGTTTTCGAAGCTCTGGCAGGACTGGCAGAACCTTCGAATTTCCCGCCAGCGCCTGGGCGACATTCTCAACAGCGAGCAGGAAAAATTCGGCAGCGGGAGTGTTTTACCGGATGACATCGAACCACGGCTTGCCTTTCAGGGGGTCTCGTTCGGTTATGGGCCAGACGAGCCGCCGGTCATCAGCGGGCTTGATCTTGCCCTTGAACCGCGGACCTGCACGCTGGTGGTCGGGCCGTCGGGCATAGGCAAGTCCACATTCGGACGTCTCGCCGCCGGTCTCGAAGAACCGCAGAGCGGGATCATAACCGTCGGTGGTCAGGATCTGGCGGCGTTCGAACCGGAAAGCCTGCGCTCCCGCGTCGTTTATGTGCCTCAGGAGCCCTATCTCTTCTCTGGAACATTGCGCGAAAACCTGCTGCTGCGCACACCGGACGCCAGCGATGCCGAAATCCTAGACGCGCTTCGCATCTCTACCGCCGGGGAACTGGTGTTCCGCCTTGCGCAGGGGCTTGATACCGAGGTCGGGGAGCGTGGCTCGGCCCTGTCAGGCGGGCAGAAGCAGCGCGTGGCCATCGCGCGCGCAATTCTTCAAAAGCCCGCCATCCTGATACTGGATGAACCCACAAGCGCACTTGATGAGGCAGCGCAGCACCGGCTGGTCTCCGAGCTCATGCAGCTCAGAAAGCAAGTGACCGTTATCGTGATCACACATCGTCCGGATGTCTTTGCCGGAGCGGATCACGTCATTGATTTCGGTTTGGGGAAACATTGATGTCTGCAACTGACGAACTCGACCGCACATCGCCGACGCTGCGCATCACCGCGCTTTTCACCAGCACGGTCTTTCTCATCATTCTGGTCGCGTCCTGCGTCCTTCGTGTCGAGATAACCGCACGCGGAACGGCACGCATCGTCCCGGTCGACCGGGTTCAGGTGGTGCAGCCCGAATATCCTGGCGCGATCACACAAATACGCGTCCGCAATGGAGCAAAAGTCGCCAAAGGCGACCTCCTTATAAGCCTCGATGCAACGCCGGCACGCGCCGAGTGCATGACGCTGATCGAAGAGGAGACACGACTTGGACGCGAAGATGCACGTCTAGCGGCTTTTCTGGCGGGGATTGCTGCGATGCGGGAAGGGGGCCTGCCGCTCCCTCCCGAGGTGACGGAAGGTTTCAGGATCGATGCTGTCGATGAGGCGGGGATGACGGAACAGAAACGCCTTCTCTCCGCCGATCTGAAGGACTTTGCCGACACTCTAAGGCGCGCCGATGCCCGCATCGAGGCAAACAGCCGGGAAAGCGACGTCATTCAGGGAAGAATTGCACAGACCGAGGCCGCTCTGGAAATCCAGAACGAACGTTTGCAGGCGGTTGAGAAACTCTTGAAGCGTGGCGCGGTGTCCCGCAGCAACTATCTGGATGTGCGCAAACTGTTCGACAGTCTGGAAAACGACAGGATGATCGCCGAACGCCAGGCGGAGCAGAAACAGGCAGAGGCCGGTGTCTTGCAGGCCGAGTGGCGAGGCCTTTTCAGCAGCAGAAGCAGCGCCGCCTTAAAACGACGTGACGAGATCGCTCTGCGTCTTGCCGTGCTGCGGCAAAAGCAGCGCGCCCTGAAGGAGCGCATCGCGGCTGCCACGCTGACCGCCCCCGTGTCAGGCACTGTCGAGCAGCTCCAGATCGCCACCATTGGCGGCGTTGTGCAGGCGGGGCAGGAGTTGTTGCGGATCGTGCCAAGCGACAGCGCGCTTGAGCTGGAGGCGCTCTTTTCGAACGAAGACAGCGGCTTTCTCGAAGTTGGCCAGAAGGTGCGTGTTCGTCTCGATGCCTATCCGGCCGAGCGTTTCGGAACCGCAATTGCCGAGATCACCGATATCGCGACCGACTCAATTGAAACAGGCTCATCCGGGCGCTGGGGGTTCGCCGTGTCCATGAAGCCGGAGGCCGCATTCCTCCAGTCTCCGTCCGGCCAGCTCGCGCTGCGGCCCGGCATGACGGCCAGTGTGGACGCCATCACCGGAGAGCGCCGCCTGATCAGCTATTTCATTGCGCCGATCACCGCCCAGTTCAGCCGAAGCCTTGGAGAACGCTGACCTTTCCTGATTTTGTGGCCGCGCCCTCTTCATCAAAACCGTCTGGCCCGGTATTGAGAAACCGGTCGACCGTTCGTCGGCGTCGTACCGGGGAGGGGTAATGACACAAACTCTCGCGCCTTTTTGCGCTGCCGTTGACTGGGGCACCAGCAGCTTTCGCCTGTGGCTTCTGGATGAAGCAGGCGCCGTTCTGGCCGAGAGCCGAAGCGGCGAGGGGATGATGCACTGCGCTTCGGGTGCGGGGTTTCAGCCCGTTCTTGACGCCCATCTTGCAAAGGCCGGAGCACCCGCAGACCTGCCTGTCGTGATCTGCGGCATGGCCGGGGCGCGTCAGGGCTGGCTGGAAGCGCCCTACGTGCCCGCGCCGGCCGCACTCTCCGAACTGCCGTTCAACGCCGCGCGGATCGCAGACGCCACTGCCGACATTCGCATTCTGCCCGGCATTTCGCTCAATGACGCATCTTTCCCGAACGTCATGCGCGGCGAGGAAACGCAATTGCTGGGCACCGTCGAGGCGCTTGGCAGCGCTCTCGTCTGCATGCCGGGCACCCACAGCAAATGGGTGCGCGTGGAGGCAGGCGCGGTCACCCGTTTCAGCACCTTCATGACGGGGGAGCTGTTTTCCGTTCTCACCCGGCGCGCCATTCTGCAACATGCGGTGGATGCCGAAAGTGTGGTGAAGAGCGATGACGCGGCGTTTCTTGCCGCACTCGAGCGCGCCATCGCCCAGCCCGATGCAAGCCTGTCCGGCCTCTTCGGCGTCCGCGCTGCACAGCTTCTGGGCTATGAGACCCGTGACGAGGGGGCCGCACATCTTTCCGGCCTCCTGATCGGCGGTGAAGTGGCCGGAGCCCGCTCGCTCTACGGTGCGGATGCCGCTGTCACGCTCATTGCCTCCGGCGGCGTGTCGGCCCTTTATGAGACAGCGCTTGCGCGCGCCGGCTTTACCGTGACGCTGATCGATGCGGAAACCGCTTCGCGCAACGGGCTTTACCGTTCTGCGCGCCAGATCTGGGATGTGAAATGATGGATGTTTTAGACAAGAACTGGCCCGGAACGAACCGCGCGCTTGTCGCGATCCTGCGTGGCATTCGCCCCCCGGAAGTCGTGCCCATGACCGAAATGCTGATCGAAGAGGGCATCACCTCCATCGAGGTTCCGCTGAACTCGCCGGATCCCTTCAGATCCATCGAGGCGGCGCTCGCAGCAGCCGGGAAGAGGGCGCTGATTGGCGCCGGGACGGTGCTCGATGTCGAACATGTCGACCGGCTTGCCGATATGGGCGCAAAGCTTGTCGTCAGCCCGAACACGGACCCGGATGTGATCCGCCGCACTGTCGAGCGCGGGCTCGTCTCGATGCCGGGCGTCTTCACGCCCTCCGAGGCGCTTCTGGCCCACAAATGTGGCGCCACGGCGCTCAAATTCTTTCCGGCGTCCGCGCTTGGCGTATCGGGCATTGCCGCCGTCAAGGCGATCCTGCCTGCCGATGCGACCGTCTGTGCAGTGGGGGGCGTTTCGGACGCCACCATAAAGGATTATGTCCGCATCGGAGTGCGCGCCTTCGGTCTCGCCACAGGGCTCTACAGGCCCGGCGACAGCGTCGAAACCGTCCGCCAGAAGGCGCGTTCCACCGTCGCGGCCTACGATGCGGCGCTCGCGGACGCGTAAGGAATGCCGCTCGCGCTCTACACGTTCGGTGTGTTTTCCAAACCGGCGGATGATCCGGCCAATGATGGCTTTCACCGGCGGAATGATCCCATATTCGAGCTGGTCGATCAGGCCGAGGGGCTGATTGCGCGCTCCGGCTATGCATCGGATCCCGGCCCCTTGTCCTGGGGCGAGGAGGTCTATCCGCGTTTCTACGAGGAGAGGGGGGATGGATGGTCTCCGGCCACGCTGTCCTTATGGACAGACATGGAAGCGCTCTTCTCCTTCACCTATTTCGGGCTTCACGCCGAGGCGCTCAGGCGTGGCCGGGATTGGTTTGAAAAGCCGCAGTGGCCGCCGCTGGCGATGTGGTGGCATCACGAAGAAGCCTATCCAGTCTGGGCCGAAGCCGTGCGGCGGCATGCGTATCTGCACGAGCATGGCCCGACGCCCGTGGCCTTCACCTTCAAACAGCCATTCGATGAAGAGGGCGTGCCGGTGAAGCTCGACAAGGCGCGCATTCAGGCGCTTCGCCCTTAAGGACGATGAGACCGCGCCGGGTGAAAAATCCATCCGGCGCATGTCAGTCAGATCAAATCAGGGCCGCAGTTCCTTCGCGCCCTTGTCAGTCAGCATCTTCGCGATCTCGTCATTGCCATTCGCGTTTGCGCGCACGAGGGGCGAATAGCCTTCGAAATCACGCGCATTGACGTCCGCGCCATTGTCGATGAGAAATTTGGCGAGCTCTTTATTGCCAACCATGCTTGCTAGATGCAGCGGCGTGTAGCCGTCCAGCTTCGCCGTGACGAGAGCCGGATCGCTCTGCATGGCCTTGATCGCTTCGGCATTCTTGCCAGTCCAGATCAGGTCACTGAGCGCCGCGTCGGCGGCAAGCGCCGGCCCGGAAAGGCTGACCGCGATCAGGAAGGCTGAGACGAATTTCATGAGAATCTCCAGAACGTGATGAAAGCCACGTCCTAGGCCGCCGGCCAGTTAAATGTAATTGCCTCTGACTGCGACATTGTGCGCTGCTCCTGAAACAGAATGTGTCCAACTGGCTGCACAAGCAACTTTTCGGACCGTTACTTCGAACGCTGTGTTAGACGAAATCTGGACGAAAGGCGCAGTGGGAAGCAGATACATGATTGAGCCGAATGTGGAGCAGGGATTTTCTGAAATCGGTGTCCTTTTCGTGGCCGGTTTTGGCCCGATCACCAGAGAAGCTGAAGACAGTCGGGCGCTATATGCCGATACGCTGGGCCTGCCGCTCAAGCCATACGGCGAGAATGAGGATTATCTTCTGACCGAAGATGGCGAATTGGAGGGGTGCCGGCATTTCGCGCTTTGGCCACTCAGACAGGCCGCGCAGTCCTGTTTCGGTCGGGATATGAGTGGCCGGCCGATCTGCCAACGCCGCAGGCATGGCTGGAGTTCGATGTGAAGAGCATTGCCGTCGCCACCGAAGGCCTCTTGGCGCGCGGGTATCATCTTCTGATCGCCAACAGGGAGGAACCCTGGGGTCAGAGAGTGACCCGTTTTCTCAGTCCTGAGGGCCTTTTGGTTGCCGTAAGCGAAACGCCATGGTTGCGGGGCTCGTAGAATCCAGACTTATCGGAGCTCGAAAGCACGGCACTCGCAAATAGCATCGCTACTGACGCGACATAGCGGCATGGTGGGAATGGCAGGTTTGTGGTGTTCGAACCATCCGCAGGCGGCACTTCAAACCTGAGCCCACCCAACCACACACAAAGATCGCATAAGATAGATTATGGAACTAGCGTGTGTCGATCAGCCAGCAGAACCGATGATGCGTGCGGTCGCCAGATAGCCGGCCCAGGCCGAAACGCCGGTCAGAACCGTGCCCCAGGCAATGTCGACGAAGGTCACCGCAATCGACCAGTTCTTCACGGTCGCAAGGTTCGTCATGTCATAGGTGCCGTAAGCGATGAGCCCCAGAATGGCGCCGGCGAAAAGCGCGCTGGCCGCGCTGCCATTGTTCAGCGATGGCGCGACGGCGAAATAGACGATACCCGCCACATAGACGCAATAGAACAGTCCGGCAGCGACGAGATTGGGCTGGTCCAGCAAGAGATGTCCCATGCGCTCGCGGTAGAAGCCCGTGGCGACGCGTGACAGCCAGATGTAATCCAGCCCGAAGAACACAAGCGCTGTTGCGACATAGGCCACGAGATAGCTCATTCGATCTCTTTCTCCGTTTGTCCGTCGATTGTCAGATTCCGATAATTGGCTGCACGGCGCGCACCAGCCAGCTGCGGAATTTCAATGGCGCGTCCGTGACGGCCAGGCAGATGCAGTCTTCGCCTTCGGTGGCGATGGGCTGGTGCTGCAGCGTCTCATCGGCTTCCTCGAAGTCGCCACGAGCAAAGAGATCGTCTCCGTCGTGAAAACTGCCGGAAAGAACGAGGGTCAGCTCCCTGCCCCTGTGGCCGTGCTCTGGCACCGGCTTGCCAGCCGGAATGCGCAGAAGTCGCACGCGCGCCGTACCGTCATCGGTCTCGATGGGCAGATGATACGCACCGCGACCGAGCGGCCGCCATTTCACCGTATCCACGTCGCCGCCCACATAAGAGCGTAATGGTTCTGGCAGAACCGTCTGCCCGGCTTGCGAAGAAGCCTTCGCCTTCACGGGCCGTTCAGCGTCCGGCGTATGCGCCCTGTCGGCGGCAAGCCGCTTTCTGAGGCTTTCCCAGGACGCGCTTTCGTCGCTGGCCGCTTCCTGCGTTGCCTCTTCATCCACCGGCTCGGCAATGAGCGCGCCGCCCATCATTTCCATCACGGCCAGACGCCGGCGGCATGACGGGCAAAGCGCCAGATGCGTGGCGACAGCAATGCGCCAGCCTTCCGAAAGCTGGCCGGTTGCATAATCGAGAAGAAGCTCTTCGCTGATATGGTGCTGGATGCTCATGATCTGTCTCCCAGCGTCGCTCGCAGTCGATTGAACGCCAGACGAATGCGTGATTTCACGGTTCCCAGTGGCAGGCCGAGGCGCTTGGCGATCTCGCTGTGGGAAGCCTCGTCGAAAAATGCAAGATCGAGCAGCCTGCGTTGCTCGGGCGGCAGCTCTTCAAGTGCCGCATGGAGACGTCGCTCGTCATCGCGGGCCTCCATTGTCTGATCGGCCGTCGGGTCTGCGTCGGGCACGAAAGCCGGATCGTTCGGATCGAAATCCGGCCTCTTGGAGCGACGGTAGCTATCGATGCGCAGATTGCGCGCGATGGTGAAAATCCAGGTGGCCGCGTTGCCTTTTTCGGCGTCGAACTGCGCCGCTTTGCGCCACACCGTCATCATGGTTTCCTGCATCAGCTCCTCGGCTGCCTGCGGGTCCCGCACGAGACGCATCATATATGCGCGCACCCGCGGCCCGAAGGCGCGGAAAACCTGTTCAAAGGCCTCCATATCGCCATCGCTGCCGATCCTGGCGATGAGATCAGCCATCTCTGCCCTGGGCTCGGTATCCGTCGTCTTGGTCATCTCGCCCCGATTCACGGCGCGGCGGCGCTTCCGCGTCGCAGAGCCGGAGAACATTAAAAGCGCCTGTCGCACAGGCTTTGTCGGGCCGATTTCAAGGTTCATGCCCGCCACTACGCGATCTAGCGCGCTCCGGATCACAGCAAACAAAAAAAATGTCATGCCGGCAAATCCAGTCGCGCTTTGCTTGCGTATCTGAGTTCAAAGAGACGTCAAAAGGAAAAATCCGGTGCTCAACCAAGTTCGCCCAGCCAGCAGAGGCCATGTTGCTGTCATCGGAAGTGGTATTTCCGGCCTGTCGGCCGCCTGGCTCCTTTCGCGGTCGCGCCGGGTCACGCTTTACGAGGCAGATGCCCGCCCGGGCGGGCACGCCAACACGGTGGATGTTCCTTCCGAGACCGGTCCGATAGCGGTCGATACGGGGTTCATCGTCTACAATGACCGGAATTATCCCGAACTCGTCTCACTCTTTGATCACTTAAGCGTTCCGACACTGCCGTCGGACATGTCGTTCGCCGCGTCTCTGGATGGTGGACGTTTTGAATATTCCGGTTCTGGTCTGCGCGGTCTTCTGGGACAGAAGGCAAATGTGGTGCGTCCGCGTTTCTGGCGGATGCTGGCCGATGTTCTTCGGTTCTACCGCGAGGCCCCTTCCCTCCTGATCGAACGCAAACATGCCGATGAAACCCTCGGCTCCTATCTCAGGCTTTCCGGCTACAGCGAAGGCTTCATCAACGATCATCTCCTGCCCATGGGCGCAGCCATCTGGTCGACAACTTCTGAGGAGATGCGTGAATACCCACTGCATGCCTTCATCAGCTTCTTCGAACGGCACGGGCTTCTCTCGCTGTCGGATCGCCCGCGCTGGCGCACAGTGGCGGGCGGCAGCCGCACCTATGTGCGCCGGCTCCTTGACGATTTTGACGGCGAGTTGCGGCTTTCCACGCCGGTTGCAAACGTTCGGCGGCTTAAGCATGGCGTGGAGGTCACAGACACGTCGGGTCATAAAGAACGGTTTGACGATGTCGTAATCGCAACGCATGCCGATCAGGCACTCAAGTTTCTGGAGGATGCGAGCGAGACGGAGCACCGGCTCCTGAGCGCCTTCTCCTACACGCCGAACACGGCTGTCCTGCACAAGAACACGGATCTCATGCCGAAACGGCAAAGCGTCTGGTCGAGCTGGAACTATATCGAGCGCGACAGGAAGGCCGGCAACCGTCAGCTTTGCGTCACTTACTGGATGAACCGGCTCCAGAACATCGACCCCGCTCATCCGCTTTTCGTCACGCTCAATCCTTCGCAGGATATTCCGGACGAAGACGTGATACAGGCGTTCGACTACACGCACCCGCTCTTCAACCACGCGGCTCTTTCGGCGCAGAAGCAACTCTGGCAGTTGCAGGGAAACCGCAACACATGGTTCTGCGGTGCCTATTTCGGCAGCGGCTTCCACGAAGACGGCATCCGCGCCGGTCTTGGCGCTGCCGAGCTTCTGGCCGGCATCGCCGCGCCGTGGAAAAGTGGCAGGGCGGACGCCGCCGCCGCAAGGCGGGACGAGGCGCTTGTGGCAGCCGAATGAACTGGAACTCCGCCATATACCGGGGTGAGGTGGTCCATGTGCGCCACCGGCCGCGCGTGCATCGGCTGCGCTACCGCGTGTTCGCACTGGATCTCGATCTGGACGAACTGCCGCGCCTGTCGAAGGCGCTCCGGTTTTTCGGCTACAACCGCCCTGCTCTCTTTTCGTTCCGCGACAGCGAACATGGAGATGGTCTTGCGGGCGGCCTGCGCCGCTGGGTGGATGCGCGCATCGCCGAGGCCGGGTTCGATCCCGCTTCCATGCGCGTCAGCGTTCTTTGTTATCCGCGCATTCTCGGCTATGTGTTCAATCCCCTCACCGTCTATTTCTGCCGCGACGAAAGAGGCGCGGTGCAGCTCGTTCTCTACGAGGTCTGCAACACGTTCAACGAGCGCCACACCTATGTGATCCCGGCCTCCGATACGGGCAGGCCCAGCATTCGCCATTCCTGCGACAAGGCGCTTTATGTCTCGCCATTCCTCTCGATGGATTGCCGCTATGATTTCCGCATCGTTCCGCCGGGTGATGAAGTCATGGTCTCGATCAGCGAGAGCGAGGCGCGCGAGAAGGTGCTTTTCGCTTCCTTTTCCGGCAAGCGCCAGACGCTGACCGAGGGGGCGCTCATCCGCCTCTTCTTCAGCCATCCGCTGATGACCCTCAAGGTCACCGGAGCCATCCATTTCGAGGCGCTTCGCCTCTGGCTGAAGGGCGTTCCATTTCACCGCCATCGGCCCGCCGACACCCCCGTCGCCAAAACACTGGTCGCCCCCAATCCCAAGGTGCAACAGCATGAGCCACATTGAGAACGTTTCCGGCCTCTCTACCCAGATCGACGGCGCGCTCTGGCAGCGCATCGTGTGCCGCTGGGCTGATGCGATCACCATTGGCCGGATCACCCTGCGCTTTCCCGATGGCCAGACCTACACCGCTGCCGGAGAAAAACCGGGTCCGGCTGCCGCCCTGCGTTTCAACACCGGTCGCGGTTTCATGCAGATCCTTTCCGGCGGCAGCACGGGTTTTGCAAAGGCCTATCTCGACGGGCACGTAGACACGCCCGATCTTGATGCGATCATGGAGCTGGCGCTTGCCAATGAAAACCGCTGGCAGAATGTGCTCGACACGTCGAAGCTCGTCTCCAGGCTGGATTTCATCCGGCATCGCCTGCGGCGCAATTCACGCAGCGGCAGCCGGCGCAACATCGCCTTTCACTATGATCTGGGCAACGCGTTCTATCGGCTCTGGCTCGATGACACGATGACCTATTCCTCGGCCCTTTACGAGGACGGCCAGACGGATCTGGAACAGGCGCAGATCGCAAAATATGACCGCATTCTGGAGCGGCTCGGGATCGGGTCGGATGACCGTGTTCTGGAAATCGGCTGCGGCTGGGGCGGCTTTGCCGAACATGCGATCCGCAAGACCGGCTGCCATGTGACCGGCCTGACGCTTTCCACCGAACAGGCGGATTATGCACGCGCCCGGCTGTCTGATGCCGGGTTGTCGCAGAAGGCCGACATTCGATTGCAGGACTACCGCGACTGTCAGGGCCGGTTCACAAAAATCGTGTCCATCGAGATGTTCGAGGCGGTGGGCGAGGAAAACTGGCCGCTTTATTTCGCCCGCGTGCGTGATCTGCTGGTCGAAGACGGCCGTGCGCTTCTGCAGGTCATCACGATTGATGAAACCCGCTTCGACCATTACCGCCGCAATGCGGATTTCATCCAGAAATACATCTTTCCTGGCGGCATGCTCCCCTCGCCTGCAGCCTTCATAAATGCGGCCGGAACCGCCGGAATGGCGGTGGTTGACGAACTCCGCTTCGGTCCCGATTACGCGACCACGCTCGCCGAATGGGAGACACGCTTCCGCGCGTCCTGGGAGAAGATAGAAGCGCTCGGCTTCGATGAGCGCTTCTATCGCATGTGGCTCTATTATCTCGCTTATTGCCGGACTGGCTTCCGCACCGGCCGCATCGATGTGGTCCAGTTCGAGCTTGTGAAACCGTGAGGCGCGCGGTGCGCCTTACGCAGTTTCCTGCGCGCGCACCAGCTTTCTCGTGATCGCAAACCTGAGGTCTGCCGGAAGCGCGTGAAGGAGCTTCACCGCGAGCTTCATCTTCCATGGAAAGATGATCTCGTAGCGGCGGTCGGCAAGCCCGCGTTCAATGTGTTCTGCGGCCTCATCGGCCGAAATCATGAACGGCATTGGAAAATCGTTGCGCGCCGTCAGCGGCGTGTCGACGAAACCGGGATTGATGATGCTGAGCAAAACATTCCGGCGCTCGGCTTCGGGCTTCATCGCTTCACACAGATTGTTCAGCGCCGCCTTGGTCGCGCCATAGGTTGCGCCGCCCGGGAGGCCGGTATAGCCGGCGACCGAGGCCATGATGGCGATCTGCCCCCGCCCCCGCCGCATCATCGCCTGCAGCACGGGATCGAGCGCATTGCACGCCCCTTGCAGATTGACCGATATCATTCTGGCGGCGGTTTCCGCGCTGAAACCGAACGCGCCATCCCGCGTATAGGTGCCCGCCCCCAGAACGGCCATGTCCATTGGCCCGAGCGCTTCTTCGATGGCCTCGAACACGGCGCGTGTTTCATCCATCTCTGTCACGTCGAGCGGATACGGGTGAATGCTCTCCGGGACTTCTTTTGCGAGATTGAGGAGCGCCTCTTCACTGCGCGCGCTTGCCGCCACGCGCCAGCCCGATTTGGCCAGTCGCAGGGCAAGCGCGCGTCCGATGCCGGAACTGGCGCCGGTGATCCAGACGAGACGGTTTGCGGAAATTTCGCTCATTTTCACTCGTTCTCCTGCGCTTTTGTCACAAAACACTACGAGAATCGGCGAAAAGTGGATCACCACACGCGGGTTCAAAAAATGTCGGTGACACACCCGACCTTCGCGTGGCGATTATGCAGAAAACCCAGCAATTGCAGGCGTTTGCGCTGTGGTCCACAGGCGAACCGGAAACACGCCGGCTAATCTTGACAAAACAAATGCGCTATTTTCTTATTAAAAGAACATTTGTTTCATATTTCCATTGGAAACGACATGCGCATAGGCGTCGCCCGGCTCTGGCACGAGGCAAACTCATTCTCAGTCTGCGAAACCCGTCTGGAGCAGTTTCAGGCCCGCGAATGGGTGCGCGGCGAAGAAGCTCGCGAACTCTACCGGGACACGTCCACGGAACCGGGCGGTGCGCTCGCCTGGGCCGAGCAGCGCGAAAACGTCGAGCTGGTCTTCTCCCGTTGCGCATCAGCGGCTCCGGCCGGCCCGGTCGATCAGGCGCTGCTTGACCGGTTGACGCAGGAAATCGTCGAAGACGCATCGCTGGACGGTATCGACGGGCTCTACCTCTCGCTTCACGGCGCATGCATCGGAACCACGGATCTCGATCCGGAGCTGACGCTTGTCAAAGCCCTGCGCCAGCGCTTTCCGGATCTGCCGATTGCGGCCTCCTTCGACATGCATGCCTGCATCGCGCCTGAACTGGCCGATATGCTGAACGCGGCAACCATCTATCGCACCTACCCGCATGTGGACATGGCCGAGACCGCGCAGGCAGCACTCGACATGCTTGCCTGCATGGTGGAAGGCGGGCTGAAGCCCCGCGTGATCCTGCGCCGGATCGGGCGCATTCTGCCAAGCTTCAACATGCGCACCGACGGGCCGGGCCCGATGCGTGACATTGAGGCGAAGGCGCAGATCCTTGCGCCGGACGCTGCCGCCGCGCCCTTCCCCGCAGCCTACCCCTATGCAAGCTTTGCCTATGCGGATGTGCCCGTCGCAGATGGCGGCGTTCTGGTGACCTGTCTCGACGAAGCCGAAGGCTCCGCACTGGCGGACGAGGTTGCGGCTTTCATGCTGTCGCAGCAGGCCCGCTTTCAGCCGGATCTGCCATCGGCGCATGAGGCGCTCGCGGCCTGTCCGTGGGCGAGCGGCGCGCGCGTCGCGTTTCTGGAACCTTCTGACAATCCGCTTTCCGGCGGCATTGGCGATACACCGGGTCTGTTTGCAGCGGCTCTGGAAGCCGATCTGCCGGAAGGCAGCGTCTTCGCGTTTTTCTGCGATCCCGATCTGGTGACGAAATCCCACGAAGCGGGGGCCGGCGCGATGCTCGAAGTCTCGCTGGGCGGACGGCTTGACGACCGCTTCGGCGAACCGCTGCGTTGCATGGCCAAGGTGCTCTGCGTGACCGATGGCCGTTTTCGCAATGAAGACGCGATGGAACGCGGCATGCCGGTGGACCTCGGCCCCACCGCACTGATTGGTGTGAACGGTCTGCGGGTCATCGTCACCACGGGCTGCCAGTCGCCCAACGACACGGCCTATTTCCGCCTTCACGGCATCGATATCGACACGGTGCCCGTGCTTCTCGCCAAGGCGAAAAACCATTTCCGCGCTGCTTTCGGCAGCCGGTTTGACGTCATCCAGTCCTGCGAAACGCTGGGGCCAGCCATGGCTGACGTTTCACAACTGCCCTTCCGAAATGTGCCTCGGGAGCGCTTCAACCTGAAAGAACAGAGGGAAACATGAAGAAGACAATTACTGCCGCCCTGCTCGGCCTTGCCGCAAGCTCCGTCAGCGCCGCTGCCATCGAACTCACCGTCAGCTCCTGGGTCGCGCCGTCGCACCCGACGATCTTCGCCGGCTATGAAACCTACTTCCCGGCCGTGGCCAAGGCCTCCGGCGGTGATGTGACCTTCAACCTCGTTTCCGGCGGCGCGCTGCTGGGCGGCAAGGAAACGCTGACCGGTCTTGGCGATGGTGTTGCCGATGCATCCGTTCTGGCGCTGACCTACAACCCGGCCCAGCTGCCGACCAGCCAGCTCGTTGCGGAGCTCGCCATGCTGAGCGGCGATTCACTGGCCGTTGCCGCTGCCGTGACCGAGTTCACGCTACTCAACTGCGCGCCCTGCGTTGACGAATTTTCCAAGCAGAACGTCGTTTACACCGGCAGCTACGCGACGGCGCCCTATGCGCTGATCAGCAAGGAAGACGTGACCCAGACCGGCGACGTGGCCGGCAAGCGCATCCGTTCGCCCGGTGGCGCATGGGATCGCTGGATCGGCGAGGCCGGCGCGACCGTCGTGCACACCTCCAGCTCGGAAATGTATGAGGCGCTGGACAAGGGCGTGATCGACATCGCCATGCAGCCTGCCGCTTCGCTGAAGACGCATTCGCTCTGGGATGTGGCCGACACGATCACGCTGGGCAGCTTCGGCGTCTACAATTCCGGTCCGCTGCTTGCGTTCAACAAGGACGCGTGGATGGAGCTGAGCGCTGAAAACCGTCGCGTTCTGCTCGACGAGATGGCTGACGCCATCGTCGCGACCACCGAAGCCTATGTGGCGCAGAACGAAGACGCCAAGGCGGAAGCCGCCGACCACGGCATGAAGGTTCTCGACAAGCCGGAAGCGCTGGAGACGGAAATTGCCGCCTTCAACAGCCAGGACATCGACTCCATCGTCGAGAAGGCGCAGGACGTCTACGGCGTCGAGAATGCGCAAGCGCTGATCGAGAGCTACCAGGCATCGCTTGCCAAATGGGAAGAGATCACGGCTTCCGGTCTTTCCGGCGAGGCGTTTGCCGAGCGCATGAAGACCGAGATCTTCGACAAGCTTTCGGAAAACGAATACGGCCTTTGAGCCGGTCGCGGCGGCGCTTCATGAGCGCCGCCCCTTCTCTCTGACACGCCGGATATTCCATGCAACAAATCGATGTCTTCCTGGGCAGGCTGGGGCGTCTTCTCGCGCTTGCGGCAAGCCTTTGCCTCGTCGTCATGATGTTCCAGATCTGCCTTGATGTTGGCGGGCGTTACCTCTTTGGCAAGCCCATGCCCTCAACGCTCGAGATCGTCTCGGACTGGTGGATGCCGGCGCTGATCTTCCTGCCTCTGCTCAATGTGGAATGGCGCAACGAAAACATTGCCGTCGACCTGTTCTACCAGGGGCTCGGACCCCGTGCGCAGGCAGTGCTTGATGCGATCGCCCTTGTGTGTTTCGGCGTGTTTCTCGCGCTCATCGCCTATGCCGGTTTCGAGCAGGCCATGCGCGCCTATCGGCAAGGCGAGTTCATCATCGGCATGATCCCCGTCATCACCTGGCCGCCCCGTTTCTTCCTGCCGGTGGCGGGCTTCCTGACGGCCCTTCTTTGCTTTGTCCGGGCCGTACGCGCCGTTGGCCGCGCCGCTTCGACCAAAGCCGAAACCAGCGACATCTAGGGGCCTATCGTGGATAGCATCACACTCGTCTACTGGGCGCTTGGCGCGCTCATGATCCTTCTGGCGCTGCGCGTCCCCGTTGCAGCAGCCCTTGGCCTCGTCGCCATTGTCGGCATGTATATTCTGGTTGGCGAGCGGGCCACCTGGGGCGTTCTTCGCTCGGTCCCGCACGCCTTTGCCGCACACTGGAGCCTGAGCGCCATCCCCATGTTCCTGTTCATGGGCTATGTCTGCTTCTCTGCGGGCCTGACCGACGGTCTGTTCCGCGTGGCGCGGGCCTGGCTGAACTTCCTGCCGGGCGGCCTTGCCATCTCGTCTGTTGGCGGGGCTGCGCTCTTCTCCTCCGTTACCGGCTCCTCCGTTGCCTGTGCGGCGGCCATGGGCAAGATTGCGGTCCCGGCCATGCTCGACCGTGGCTATGACGCAAAGCTCGCCGTTGGCACCATCGCGGCTGCCGGCACCATGGGCTCGCTCATTCCGCCAAGCACGATCCTGCTGCTTTACGCCGTCTTTGCCGAAGTGCCGGTCAGTGAACTGTTCATCGGCGCGGTCATTCCGGGCCTGCTGACCGCACTCATGTACGGTCTGATGATCCTGATGCGGGTGAAGTACAACCCGTCTCTGGCTCCGCGCGAGAAAAGCGTCGACTGGCGTGAGCGCTTTCTGGCGCTCGGCGAAACCTGGCCGCTCTTCCTGCTGGTCATCACGGTTTTCGGCGGCATCTTTGCCGGTCTCTTCTCGGCAACGGAAGCGGGCGCCATCGGCGCGCTGGCGGCCATTGCCATCGGTTTCGCCAAGCGCACGCTCTCCTGGCGAGCCCTGAAGGACGCCGCGTTCGAGACCATCCGCTCCACCTCGGCCATCTTCCTGATCGCCGTGGCCGCAGCGCTGCTGACCCGCCTCTTCGCCTTCGCCGGCTTCCCTGATTATGTGCAGGGTCTCATCGGCGAGGACATGTCGCCGCTGCTCATCATCATCGCCGTCTCGCTGATCTATCTGGTTCTGGGCATGTTCCTCGACCCGATCGGCGTGATGCTTTTGACGCTGCCCGTTCTGCTGCCGATCTTCGAGACGGCGGACATCAGCCTCATCTATGCGGGTGTGATGATCACCAAATATCTGGAGATCGGTCTCATCACGCCACCGGTCGGGCTCAATGTGTTCGTGATCAAGAATGTCGTGGCGGACAGGGTGTCGATCAGCGACGTCTTCCGCGGCGTGGGCTGGTTCCTGCTTGCCGATGTGGTGACGGTGGCCATACTCATAGCCTTCCCGGCGACCGTTCTGTGGTTGCCCAGCCTGATAAGCGGGTGACACCATGACCGAGGCCCCTACCCTTGAAGCCCTGAGCCAGCGGATGATTGCCGAGATCGATGCATTGCCGCGTCGACTGGCCGATGGCGCACGCTATCTGATCGATCATCCCGACGATGTGGTGCTTCTCTCCATGCGCGAGATCGCCACACGCGCCGGCATTGCGCCGGCGACGCTGGTGCGGCTGGCGCGCACGCTGGGCTTTGCCGACTGGTCGGAACTGCGGGCGGTCTACGCCAACAGTTTCCGCACCGGCCCGGCCCGCTATGCCGACAAGGCGGTGGCAGCCGTGCAGCAGGACAAGGGCGCGGGGCTTCTCAGCGAAACGTTTCGCGCGCAGGAGGCGAGCCTCGCCTTTGCGCTCGAAAGCAATGCGCTTGAGGACATCACGGCGGCGGCGCGCACGCTCGCCCATGCCGAGCGCATCTATGTGGCCGCCTTCATGAGTTGCCGGGGACCGGGCCTCACCTTCACCTATCTTTGCAAGATGCTGCGCCCGAACGTGGAGTTTCTCGGCAGCGAAGGCTCATCGCTGGTGGCCGACCTTTCCATGCTCACCGAGCGCGATGCGGTTCTCTCGATCAACTTCCAGCCCTATGCGCGCGAAATCGACATGGTGGCCGAGGCTGTCGCAAAGTCGGGTGCAAGCCTGATCAGCCTGGCCGACAGCCGCGCCACGCCGCTTCAACCGCACGCCTCCACCTGCCTACTGTTCTCCGCCGAGAGCCCGTCCTTCTTCCCCTCCGTTATTTCCGCCGTCGGCGTTGTCGAGGGGCTTGCAGCGGCCATGCTGACCGAGCTGCAGGACACGGCCATGGAGCGGATCGGCCACATCGAAGAACAGCTTTACACATCCGGTTCCTACCACGCGCACCGTCGTGCGCGATAACAGAGACGTCCCAATGACCCACGTGTTTCATCGCTCCCCGAAAAACCCGCTGCCGCTCGCAGTGAAAGGGGCTGGCGCCTACATCACCGACGAGACCGGCAAGCGCTATATCGACGCCTGCGGCGGCGCGGCCGTTTCCTGCATCGGCCATGGCGATGTGCGCGTTCTCGAGGCCGTTCAGCGCCAGATGAGCGAAATCAGCTATGCGCATACGAGCTTCTTCACCTCGGCTGCCGCCGAGGCGCTGGCCGACCATCTGTGCGCGGCAAGCCCGGTCCCGCTCGACAAGGTCTATCTGGTCGGCTCCGGTTCCGAGGCCGTTGAAGCGGCCATCAAGATGGCGCGCCAATATCACCTGGAGCGCGGGGAAGCATCGCGCAAGCTCGTGATCTCCCGCCATCAGAGCTATCACGGCAACACGCTGGGCGCGCTTTCCGTCGGCGGCAACCCGCCACGGCGCAAGCCCTATGGCCCCTTCCTTCTGGAAGAGCCGAAGATCGAGCCCTGCTTTGCCTATCGCTATGCGAAAGAAGGCGAAAGCGCGGAAGACTATGCCCTGCGCGCAGCGAACCTTCTGGAGGACAAGATCCTCGAGCTCGGGCCGGAAAACGTCGTGGCGTTCCTGGCGGAGACCGTGGTGGGCGCAACGGCTGGCGCAGTGGCCGCCGAGGCCGGTTATTTCCGCCGCATCCGCGAGATCTGCGACCGCTATGGCGTGCTTCTCATCCTCGATGAAGTGATGTGTGGCTCCGGGCGCACGGGCACGTTCCTCGCCTGCGAAGAGGAAAATGTAACGCCCGACATCCTGACGCTCGCCAAGGGACTGGGCGGCGGATATCAGCCCATCGCGGCGGTGATGTGTACGGCCAATGTCTATGACACCATCGTCAATGGCAGCGGCGGTTTCGTGCACGGACACACCTATTCGGCTCATCCGCTTGCCTGCGCGGCGGCACTTGCAGTTCAGAAGATCATCCGCGACGACGACCTGCTCGCCAATGTGCGTGCGCGTGGCGCGCAGCTTCAGGAGCGGCTTCAGGCGCGTTTCGGCAACCATCCCCATGTGGGCGATGTGCGCGGGCGCGGGCTTCTGCAGGCCATCGAGCTGGTCGAGCATCGCGACGCCAAAACGCCGTTTTCGCCTGAACGGCGCATCGGCGCGGCGATCAAGAAAGAAGCGATGGCGGCTGGCCTGATGGTTTATCCGGGAGCGGGCACCATTGATGGCGTATCGGGCGACCACGTGCTGCTCGCACCGCCTTACAATGTCGACGCCGAAACCATTGATCTGATTGTCGACAGGCTGGGGCTGGCGGTGGACGCGGCCCTCGCCCGTCAAGGCTGAAATGCGCAGTTATGCGCCTCTTATGTGAGGCGCATAACAACGTAAAAACAATTAATTGCCGGAGGTTTCGTTTGTAAAAGATGAAATCGCAAGATCAGGAAACCGGCATCGAGCCAGCAACCATCCGGTGCCCGGCGACACGGTGGAAGAAGCCGTTGCTGAAGCGCGTTTGAGCGCAGGTTTCCGAGAGCTGCGCAAGCGCTTCCTCGCTGTCGATTTTTCCGTCGAGACAGGCCCGGAAAGTCTCCGCCACCGCAACCATGTCGACCGATTGCGGCATGAGCCGCAGATGGCGCATGCCCATTGCGACAAGCTCGGCCATCTCCCGAACAAGACAGATATAGCTTTCAGACTGGGTCTGGATTCCGTTCACCCTGAGGAACGGCGTCCCGTCGGCGGTCAGGAGCGGCATGCCATCGGGATCGTCCTCGCAGACGAACTGGCAATTGTCCTTGTGACGGCCATGGGCGCGGGCATGGTAGCAGCGTGCGGAAACGGCAAGCGGCGCGCGGCCGAACACCTGAAACTCGGTCTCGATGGCGATTTCGCCTGCTGCCTTGGCGGCATGGGCGAGTGAAGGGCGCGGCAGTTCGTGCGGCAGGCACACATGTGTCGCGCCGTTCTGCGCCAGCCAGGCGATGGTCGCTTCGTTATAGGCGTTGAGGAACGGACCGATGCGGTGTGGTGCGCCGGCCCGTGCATGAAGGCCGGCTGCATTGTTGATTTCGATCTCGGCGCCTTCCATTTCGCAGAGTGCGCGCGTGGCCTGCCGCTCGCGCGGCAGCATGACTTCGGCAAGCGATGACAGAACCACGGTCTTCCCGGCTCTCTCTAGGCGTTCGATGATGTCCGGCATGTCGCGCTCGAAGAAGGGCGCGCGTTTCGAGCAGATCACCTCCCCCAGATAAACGGTTTCGAGCGGGGCCTCGTCGGCAATGCGCGCATAGAAATCGCGCTTGCGTTCGGCGGGCCAGTGATAGGCTATCGGCCCAAGCGTCAGAGCGGCTGGCATCGGCTTATCTCCACTTCTTCGTTTCGAATGCGCCCTGCGTTTCCCGGCCGCCTTCGGTGAGTTGCAGCAGACCCGCAATGTTCGCCTCCCTGCCCGCGCGAATATCGTCCACCGCATTGCGGAAGGCGGAAACGACGTTGCGCACATAGCTCTTGGAGCGCTGCCGCCCCTCGATCTTGAAGGCGTGGACGCCGGCGTCGATCAGCTCGGGCAGGAGACGTGCGAGGTTCAGGCTGACGGGTTCTTCAAAGGCGTAATAGCCTTCGGGACGATGCGGCGCCTGATAGCGCCCCTTGCAGATCGTCGGATAGCCGGCCATCTCGTCCGGCCCGAAACGGTCGATCACGTAGCCAGAGAGGCAGCTGGAGACCGCGCCATCACCCTCCCGGCGATACTCCACGTCGGCCGCCGGCGAGCACACGCCATCCATATTGGTGGAAAGCCCGGTGACGTAATTGGTCAGGCTGCAGCGCCCCTCCACCATCAGCCCGTGATTGCCGAAGATGAAGGTCTCGATCTCGCAGGGGATTTCCTGGGCGATGCGCCGGATCTCGGGGATGGTGAGGATACGCGGAAGGACCACGCGTTTCACACCGAAATTCTCGCAGTAATAGCGTATGGCCTCCGGGCTCGAAGCAGCGGCCTGCACAGAAAGGTGCAGACGGATCTCAGGGTATTTGGTGGCGATGTACCGGGCAACGCCCATATCCGCGACGATGAAGGCGTCGACGCCGATGCGCGCGCCGGTGTCTGCCGCCTCGCGCCACAGATCCACCTGGCCCGCAGGCGGATAGGTGTTGAGCGCGAGAAGCACTTTCGAGCCCTTCGCATGGGCATAGGCGACGGCTGTGTCGAGTTCGTCGGTGCTAAAATTCAGACCGGGAAAGTTCCGCGCATTCGTCGCATTGCGAAAGCCGCAATAGACGGTGTCTGCACCGGCATCCACGGCCGTGCGCAAGGCTGCCGGTGTACCGGCCGGGCACACCAGTTCTGCAAGTGTCATGTCGAGCTCCTTTGTGAACGCGCGTCCGCCCGGCTTCGCAGGAAGCCAAGCGCAAGCCTGCCTGGCGGGCCGAACAGGTCGGCCGTATCGGCGGCAATCGATCCGTCGACATCGTCGAGCGCGTTGCGCAGGCTCACCACGGCCTCCGTATTGCCTTCGATGATCAGGTCGCGGGAGAAAAAGACGGCGTCGCCATCGGCGTCTGCATCGATCAGTTCGAACAATGTGTCGAAGCTGCCCCGGATCAGCGCCTCATGCGCCGGCAGCGCCCGGCGGGCGACGGCGCGCAGCACGGGGTGTTCGGGATCCGGCTGAAGGAAGAGAGCGAAAGGCAGGTTCGTCGGGTCGATGATATAGCCTGTCTTCGTATGCGGTCCGAGGCGCTCGAAGATTGCGGGGTGCTTGCGCGAGAGGCTTTTGACGACCCGGCCGAGAAGCGGCGCAAGGAGGACTGTGAGGGCTGGAGCTGTGAGGTCGGTGAGAGGATTTGCTTTATTCAGAACTTCATGTTTATGCGAATAAGCCATTGTTCATGCTTCACTTTGGTCTGAATGCCTTGCCGGTTTCGCCCGCAGTTTCCAGACCGGGCGAACCGATCAGGTCGAGGCAATAAGGAATGGCCGGAAACACGGCGTCGAGGCATGTGCGGATCGCTGCCGGCTTTCCCGGAAGATTGACGATAAGTGTCTTTCCGCGTGTTCCGGCGGTCTGGCGTGAGAGGATGGCGGTCGGCACTTCCTCAAGACTGCGCTGGCGCATCAGCTCGCCGAAACCCGGCAGCTCCTTTTCAAGAACATCCTGCATGGCTTCGGGCGTTTCATCGCGCGGAGCGGGACCGGTGCCGCCGGTGGTCAGGATGAGCGCTGCATTCTCTTCATCACAGAGCCTCTTCAGTTCATCGCCGACACGGGCCCGCCCGTCGCTGATGATGCGAATTTCGAGATGGAAGGCAGAAGCGATGTTCTCTTGAAGCCATTCGGCGATGGCCGGGCCGCCACGGTCCTCATAATCACCCCGGCTTGCGCGATCCGATATGACCAGCGCCACGATGCTGAGGCCGGCGCGTTCATTCTCATGAGGCGGTGCGGGTTCATGCGGCATTGCGGGCATCCTTGCGCACCACATGGGTTGCGAGCCACGCGTCGATGCGCGCCGGATCTGGCTGGAGTTCCGTGTGGCACCCTTCCGTGAAGTCCTGCCAGGCCTGCGCATATTCATCCCGAACCGCCACCAGCACCGGAATGCCCAGCATGAAGGCTTCCTCGATTGCCGCGCGAAAACCGCCGCCGAGCATCTCCCCCTTGCCGAAACGGTTGAGGATCAGAAGATCCGGCTTTTCACGAACACGCTCAAGAAGCGGGCCGCACAGATCGGCCAGCGCATGCGGATCGAGCCTGCACCCGGACGACCCCTGCCCCAGTTCCTGTGAAATGAGCCAGACCGCGCCATTGCGGATGTCTTCCAGATGCATGGCCGCGCAGCAGTTTTCGGAAAGGTCGCGTTCGAGCTGGACAAAGCCTTCAACGACAATGTTCTGCGACTGCAACCGCGCGGCGGCATCCGCGAGCAGCGCGTCGATGGGATCGCCGCCGCTGAAGCGGACCGCCGCTATGGCCGGGATGGTGTTCGTCATTCCAAAACTCCTTGCACGAAGGGGAGGAAATCCAGTTCCTCGCCCGCCTCGGCATCGCCGGTTGTGGCTTCGATAATGGCCACTCCATCGGCAAAACACAGAGGATAAAGCGACGCAGACCCGCCATGGCCGATGCGCGCCAGAAGCGGCTGTCCGCGATGGGTGTGCGACACGACGCGCACCGGCACGTATTCGCGCCGTCCAAGCCTGTGGCGTATGACGCCCTCGGTGATGGCGCGCACGGGTTCGACAGGCTGCGTTGCGCGTCCCGATAGCCGCTCGACCGCCATGCGACCGAAAAGCTGGAAGCCGATCCATGCCGCCATCGGGTTTCCCGGAAGGCCGAGAAACGCCGTTTTGCCGATGCGACCGAACATGACGGGCTTGCCGGGTTTCAGGGCGACTTTCCAGCTGTCGATAACGCCACCGGCGGACGAAAACGCGCCTTTCAGAAAATCCCTGCCACCGACCGATACCGCGCCGGAGGAGATGAGCAGATCGAAGTCGCCGGCATGCCGATGCAGGAACTGGCGCGTTTCAAAGGGATCGTCCGGGAGGATGCCGAGATCGACCGGCGCGCAACCCATCTCCTGCAGCATCATCAGGAGCATGGGGCGGTTGGCATCGTGCAGTTCAAAGGCGCGTCTTTCGCCGCTGCCAGCCACCAGCTCGTCGCCGGTCGAGAAAACGCCGATGCGGGGCTGGCGATAGACGGTCACCGAGAGATACCCATTGGCTGCCAGAAGCCCGGCATAGCGCCCGCTCATCCGGGTTCCGGGCGCGACAAGGACAGCATCGCGCGCGATATCGCAGCCAGCGCGCCTGATATGCGCGCCCGGTCGCGGCGCTTTGAAGAACGCGGCGCAGCCCTGCTCTTCCGCCGTCTGTTCAAACGGCACGACTGCATCCGCATTGGCTGGAATGGGCGCGCCGGTGAAGATGCGCATACAGGCGCCCGGCGCGAGGGCTGGCGCCCCATGATCGCCCGCTGAAACCGCGCCGCTGATCGGCAGCGCATGCGGCGGTCCGTTTTCGAAATCCGCAAGACTGACGGCGAAACCATCCATCGCCGAATTGTCGAAGAATGGCATCGGGCATGACGCATGAAGTGGTTTTGCAACGATGCGCCCGGCGGCCTCAGCCAGAGGCAGGCTCTCCGTCGCGCTGGCCGGCGTCAACAGGGCGTAAAGGCGTTGACGCGCTTCGTCCACGTTGAGCATTCCAACGGCAGGGGCGTCGCAGGGACAAGAAATCGATATTGCCGCTTCACCCATGGGGGTTCTCCATAGTGCCTGATCTCTGGATCACCTGGCGCTTCCTTCCGCTTTTTCGGGGAAGGTGATCCCACGACGTTCCGCCATATGCCGGCCGATGCGCGTGAGGTCGTCCGGCTCGAGCCGGATGCGCGCCATGGGGATGACGATGGCGTTCTCCACGATCAGATGCCGGCGCTCGTTCGCCGCAAAGCGGGTGAACAGGCCCTTCCAGCCCCTGCCCTGTTTTTCCGGCGCGTCCAGCGCGCGGCACAGTTCGTCTGCGTCGAGCTTATCGGACGAGTGTTCCGCGCACAGTTCGCTGACCACATCCTCCATGCGGTCCTCTGGCAGAGCGCGCTCAAGAAGCACGGGAAAAAGATCCAGCTCTTCATCCAGAACATGAAGTCCGAAATCGCGGCGCAGAAACGCCAGAATATGCCGGGAAAGCGCGATGTCGCGCTCCCCCTCAGAGACCATCGCGTCGAGCAGATTGCAGAGCATCCGCTGCCGAAAATGATCGGCAAAGATGTAATCAAGCGGCTCGCGCAGCAGCGCCTCCGGCGGGCGCTCCTCCAGCGCCTCCACCATCAGCCTGCGTTTCTCCTCCATATGTTCCATGACATCCCCGCTACTGTACGAGAGGACTGTCCGCCGCGCCGATCTCAATGCCGGAAATGTCCGCCTTTCCGGCGAGGATCGCGATGTATTGCGCGGAAGCGCGTGACCATGACTGGGCTTCCAGCCAGGCCGCAATTCTGTCCTCGACGAGTTCGAATGGAAGTTCACGTGCCGGAACCACGCGGTCGAGTGCGATGACGTGATAGCCAAAGCGCGAAGCGACCGGCCCCGGCGCGATCTCGCCTGCCGCCATACCTTCCAGCGCCTTCTCGAATTCGGGCACGGTGCTGCCGGGCGAAAGCTGGCCGAGATTGCCGCCCTGACTGCCCGATGGACAGGCCGAGTGCAGCGCGGCGAGCGCGGCAAAGGCCGACGGATCGGAGGCCAGCGCATTGCACAGTTCCTGCGCGAGGCGATGCGCCGCGATGCGCTTTTCCTCATCGCTTTCAGGCGCGGCGATCAGGATGTGGCGGGCTTCAAACAGCGGCTCGCTCATGAAGCGCTGCCGGTTGTTCTCATAATAACGCCGGCACTCCTCCGCACCGGCGCGGGGCACGTCGAGTTCGGCCTCCAGCAGCGCATGGATGGCCGCATCGTCGGCCGAGGTGGTCCGGCCTTTCTCGTCGCGTTCGCCCTCGCCTGCAAGCCCGCGTCTTGCCGCTTCGCTCAGAAGGAGCTGACGGATCACCAGTGCTTCGGCAGCGGCGCGCAGCGCCTTTCCGGGATTGTCTGCCGGATGGTTCTGCGCCTCGCGCAGGATCTCGTCTTCGGGCACAGCCACGCCATCGACCGTGATGGCGCGGATGAGCGGCAGGGGCTTGGGCGGAACCCGTGTGTCGGGCTCCTGATAGGTGGTGTAGCCCTGCCCGTCCGGCGACGGAGCCGCCGCCGGATGATCGAGTTTGGGGTTCTTGTAGATCGTCGCCATGGTGCTACTCCGCTGCCGGCAGGCGCGTCGGCTGCGCCCGTTGATTGCGTTCGCGAACGACCTGGTAGCCGGGCCGCCAGAAGAAACCGAGCGGCACACTCAGCATGTGCACCAGACGGGTGAACGGGAACAGGAGAAGGATCGTCAGTCCGAGGAATAGGTGCGCCTTGAAAATGAACGATACTTCAGAGACATAGCTCGATGCCTCAAAGTTAAAGGTGAAGATTCCCTGCGCCCAGGACATGAACTTCACCATCTCCTCGCCGTCGAGATGCTGCATCGAAATCGGGATGGTCATGAGACCGAGCGCCAGCTGGATCCATAAGAGGATGATGATCAGCGTGTCGGTGGTGCTGGAGTTTGCACGCACCCGCGCATCGAACAGGCGGCGATGGACGAGCAGGCTTGCGCCGATGATTGCCATCACGCCCGCCACGCCGCCGGCGACGATGGCCAGAAGCTGCTTTGCCCCATGGCTGATGCCGAGCGCATCGAATATGGCGATGGGGGTGAGCAGACCGACCAGATGGCCGAAGAAGATCACCAGAACGCCCACATGGAAAAGCACCGATCCCCAGATGAGCTGCCGTCGCCTGAGGAGCTGAGAGGAGCCCGAACGCCAGCCATACTGCTCGCGGTCGTAGCGAATGGCGGTGCCCAGAATGAGCACGACCAGCGCGATATAGGGATAGATCCCGAACAGGAGTGTGTTGATATAGCCTGACATGACGGCCTCCACTCAGAGATTGGTTGCCGGCGCGGGAGCGTCCGGGCGGCGTTGATGGGCGCGCATCTGGCGTTGCAGACGGTCGGGACCGCAGGCGTTTTCACCGGCATTGCCGGCAAACGTCACGGCCTCTTCCTCCCAGATGCGGTCGAGCGCTTCGAGATCCGCCGGATCGTCTTCCGGCGTCTCAAGGAGTTCACGCACCAGTTTCGGATCGGCTTCCCCCGAGGCGAGCGCCTCCAGAACCGCAAACGCATTGGCGTAGACCGACTGACGCTTCTTTAGCCGCTCGCGCAGGACCTTCAGGATATGGCCGGTCTGGCCGAGGAGTTCCGCTGCTTCCGCGTCCGGCTTGATCGACAGATATTCGAGGAAGAGCGGCAGATAGTCCGGCATCTCCTTTGCGTCGATGGACAGGCCGTCCGCCTCATACATGGCAAGCAGATCAACCATCGCCTGACCGCGATCCCGGCTCTCTCCATGGACATGTTCGAACAGATGAAGCGACAGCGAACGCGTGCGGTCGAACAGGAACACATAGCGCTCCTGTGCGTCGTAGAGGTCGAGCCCGCCAAGATCGTCGGCCAGCCGTTCCAGAAGGCGCTTCTGGGTCCCGGTGATCCCGTCTGCGCCGGCGATGGAGGTTTTCACCTCCTGTGTCGCCGCCTGCAGGTCAGCGCTTGGATAGGACAGAAGCAGGGAAATGATTTTCAGTGCGGTTTGCATCACACGCCCTCCGAAAGTTTGCCAACCGGCGTCTGCACCGTGCGGGTGCGCTTGCCGCCGAACAGATCCGTGCCCGTGTCTTCTCCCGAGCAGCCATTGCCGAAGGTGAAACCGCAGGAGCCGCGCACGTCATATGCGTCTTCCGAGATTTCACGATGGCTGGTGGGAATGACGAAACGGTCCTCGTAATTGGCAATGGCCATCACGTGGTACATTTCCTCGATCATCTCGTTGCTCATGCCGACCTTGCCGGCAACGGCCTCGTCGATGACGCCATCGACCGTCTTGGCGCGCATGTATGTCCGCATGGCCAGCATGCGTTCGAGCGCGGAGACGACCGGTGCTTCCTTGCCGCCCGTCAGAAGATTGGCGAGGTAGCGGACGGGAATGCGCAACGAGCGCACGTCCGGCATGTCGCCATCAAGGCCGATCTTGCCGGCTTCGGCCGCAGACTGGAGCGGCGAAAGCGGCGGCACATACCAGACCATTGGAAGCGTGCGGTATTCCGGGTGAAGCGGGAACGCCACTTTCCACTCCATCGCCATCTTCCAGACCGGCGATTTACGGGCGGCCTCAAGCCAGGCATCGGGCACGCCGTCCTTCTTCGCCTGGGCGATGACCTCCGGGTCATTGGGATCGAGGAACACTTTGAGCTGCTCTTCATAGAGATCCTGCTCGTTGGGAGCGGATGCGGCCTCGGCGATGCGGTCGGCATCGTAGAGCACCACGCCCAGATAGCGGATGCGCCCGACGCAGGTTTCCGAACAGACCGTGGGCTGGCCAGCCTCGATGCGCGGATAACAGAACACGCATTTCTCGGATTTGCCCGAAGACCAGTTGTAATAGATCTTCTTGTAAGGGCAGCCCGAGACGCACATGCGCCAGCCACGGCACTTGTCCTGATCGATCAGGACGATGCCGTCATCCTCGCGCTTGTAGATGGCGCCCGACGGGCACGAGGCCACGCAGGTTGGGTTCAGGCAGTGTTCGCACAGGCGCGGCAGATACATCATGAAGGTGTTTTCGAACTCGCCGTAAATCTGCTTTTCGACGCCTTCGAAATTGTAGTCCTTCGACCGCTTGGCGAACTCGCCGCCCAGGATTTCCTCCCAGTTCGGGCCCCATTCGATCTTCTCCATCCGCTCGCCCGAGATCTGCGACCGCGGGCGGGCGGTGGGCGATGTCTGGCTTTCCTTCGCCGTCTGAAGGTGGCTGTAGTCGAAATCGAACGGCTCGTAATAGTCGTCGATCTCCGGCAGGTCCGGATTGGCGAAGAGCTTTGCCAGAATGCGCCATTTCGCGCCCTGTTTGGGCTCGATGCGGCCATTGGCCCTGCGCACCCAGCCGCCATTCCAGCGTTTCTGGTTTTCCCAGTCCTTCGGATAGCCGATGCCGGGCTTGGTCTCGACATTGTTAAACCAGGCGTATTCAACGCCCTCGCGGTTCGTCCAGACGTTCTTGCAGGTGACGGAGCAGGTGTGACACCCGATGCACTTGTCGAGGTTCAGCACCATGCCGATTTGCGCGCGGACTTTCATTCTGCCGCCTCCTTCTTTTCGCCGGTTTCGCGGTAAGGCCCTTCCATCCAGTCCACCTCCTCCATCTTGTGCACCACGACGAATTCATCGCGGTTGGAGCCGACGGTGCCGTAATAGTTGAAGCCGTATGCCTGGTGCGCGTAGCCGCCGATCATGTGCGTCGGCTTGGTGATGGCGCGGGTCACCGAATTGTGGATGCCGCCGCGCTGGCCGGTGATCTGCGACCCCGGCGTGTTCACGATCTTTTCCTGCGCGTGATACATGTAGACGGTTCCCTGTTTCATGCGCTGGGAGACCACGACACGCGCCACGATCGCGCCGTTGACGTTGAAGACCTCGACCCAGTCATTGTCGACCAGACCCGCCGTCTTCGCGTCTTCCTCCGAAATCCACACGACCGGACCGCCGCGATTGAGCGTCAGCATCAGGAGATTGTCGGAATAGGTGGAGTGGATGCCCCATTTCTGGTGCGGCGTGATGAAGTTCAACACCACCGAAGGCTTGCCCTTCGACTTCTCCGCGATCATCGGATTGATCGACTTGGTGTCGATAGGCGGCCGGTAGACGCAGAACGCCTCACCGAAGGCGCGCATCCACAGATGGTCCTGATAGAGCTGCTGGCGGCCGGTGATGGTGCGCCAGGGGATCAGCTCATGCACATTGGTGTAGCCGGCATTGTAGCAGACCTTCTCCGATTCAAGTCCCGACCAGGTCGGTGAGGAGATGATCTTGCGCGGCTGGGCCACCACATCGCGGAAGCGGATTTTTTCGTCTTCCTTGGGCAGCGCCAGATGGGTGTGGTCGCGGCCCGTGTTCTGGGACAGCGCATCCCAGGCCTTCACGGCCACCTCGCCATTGGTTTCCGGCGCGAGCATGAGGATCACCTCGGTCGCATCGATATCGCTGTCGATGCGCGGACGCCCCTTCGTTGCGCCCTCCTCCGTAACGACGCCGTTGAGACGGCCAAGGGCCTCCACCTCGTGCTCGGTGTTCCACGAAATGCCCTTGCCGCCATTGCCGAGCTTGTCCATGAGCGGCCCGAGCGCGGTGAAACGCTTGTAGAGGTTCGGGTAATCGCGCTCGACCACGGCGACTGCCGGCATGGTCTTCCCCGGAACAGGCTCCACCTTTCCGGTCTTCCAGTCCTCCACCTCGAAGGGCTGGGCAAGCTCGCCCGGCGTGTCGTGCAGGATCGGCACCAGAACAACGTCCTTCTCCACGCCCAGAACCTCGGGCGCGACTTCGGAGAATTTCCTGGCGATGCCCTTGAAGATGTCCCAGTCGCTGCGCGCCTCCCAGGCCGGGTCCGCCGCGCTTGAAAGCGGGTGGATGAAGGGGTGCATGTCGGACGTGTTGAGATCGTTCTTCTCGTACCAGGTCGCCGTCGGCAGAACGATGTCGGAATAGACGCAGGTGGTCGACATGCGGAAGTCGAGCGTGACCAGAAGGTCGAGCTTTCCTTCAGGCGCGGTCTCGTGCCAGACGGCCTCGCGCGCCCTCTGCCGCCCTTCTTCGCCCAGATCCTTGCCCATGACGCCATTCGCCGTCCCGAGCAGATGTTTCAGGAAGTACTCATGCCCCTTGCCCGAGGAGCCGAGCAGGTTTGAGCGCCAGACGAACAGGTTGCGCGGCCAGTTGGCCGGATCGTCCGGGTCTTCGCAGGACATCTGCAGATCGCCGGACTTGAGCTGCGCCGCGACGTAATCCTTGGCCTCCTGACCAGCCTCGCCCGCCGCCTTTGCGACATCCAGCGGATTGGTCTTCAGCTGCGGGGCCGATGGCAGCCAGCCCATGCGCTCGGCGCGGATGTTGTAGTCGATCAGTGTCCCGTCCCACGGGCCTTCCGGCGCGGTCGGCGACAGGATCTCGTCCACCTTCAGCGTTTCATAGCGCCACTGGTCCGTGTGCGCGTAGAAGAAGGAGGTCGAGTTCATCTGCCGGGGCGGACGGCCCCAGTCGAGCCCGAAGGCGAGCGGCAGCCAGCCGGTCTGCGGGCGCAGCTTCTCCTGTCCCACATAATGGCTCCAGCCGCCTCCGGACTGGCCGACGCAGCCGCACATGACCAGGAGATTGATGATCCCCCGGTAGTTCATGTCCATGTGGTACCAGTGGTTCAGGCCCGCGCCGAGAATGACCATCGAGCGGCCATTGGTCTTTTCGGCATTGAGCGCGAACTCACGGGCGACCGTGACGATGTGATCGCGCGGCACGCCGGTGATCTTCTCGGCCCAGGCCGGCGTATAGGGCGCTTCATCGTCATAGGATTTCGCGCAGCTATTGTCGCCCAACCCCCGGTCGAGCCCGTAATTGGCGACGAACAGGTCGAACACGGTTGCAACCAGCGCCTCTCCGGAAGCGAGCGTGACCTTTTTGGCGGGCACGGCGCGTTCGAGAACGCTGTCATGGTCCGTGCCGGCGAAATGATCGTGCTCGCGATTGCCGAAATAGGGGAACGCCACATTGGCGACCGTGTCGCGGTCGGCATCGAGGATCAGGCTCATTTCGAGCTCGACATCCTCACCCTTGCCGTCCTTGCTCTCCAGGTTCCACTTGCCCTTCTCACCCCAGCGGAAGCCGACGGAGCCGGCCGGCGCGACGATCTTGCCCGACTTGCGGTCAATTGCGACGGTCTTCCATTCGGGATTGTTCTTCTCGCCGAGCTTGCCCCGGAAATCGGAGGCGCGGAGCAGCCGGTCGGGCACATAACGCCCGTCCTTCTCGACAAGCCGCACCAGCATGGGCATGTCGGTGTAGCGACGGCAGTAATCCTCAAAATACTCCGCCTGCCGGTCAAGGTGGAACTCGCGCAGGATGACATGTCCCATGGCCATGGCGAGCGCGGCGTCGGTGCCCTGCTTGGGATGCAGCCAGATGTCGGAGAACTTGGCCGCTTCCGAATAGTCCGGCGACACGACCACCGATTTTGCGCCCCGGTAGCGCACTTCCGTGTAGAAATGGGCGTCCGGCGTGCGGGTCTGGGGCACGTTGGAGCCCCAGAGGATGAGGAAGCTGGAATTGTACCAGTCGGCCGATTCCGGCACGTCCGTCTGTTCACCCCAGGTCATGGGAGATGCCGGCGGCAGGTCGCAATACCAGTCGTAGAACGACATGCAGGTGCCGCCCAGAAGCGACAGATAGCGCGAACCCGCCGCATAGGAGACCATCGACATGGCCGGGATCGGCGAGAAGCCGATCACCCGGTCGGGACCATGGGTGCGCGCCGTATAGGCGTTGGCTGCGGCGATGATCTCGTTGACCTCGTCCCAGCTTGCCCGAACGAAGCCGCCAAGACCGCGCACCTTGGTGTATTCGGCGCGCTTGGCCGGATCCTGCTGGATCGCCGCCCATGCGCCGACCGGCGTCTTCACCGCCCGTTCGCGCCGCCACAGTTTCAGAAGCCGCGAGCGCACCAGCGGATATTTCACCCGGTTGGCCGAGTACATGTACCAGGAGTAGCTGGCGCCGCGCGAACAGCCGCGCGGCTCATGGTTGGGCAGATCGGGCCGCGTGCGCGGATAGTCGGTCTGCTGCGTTTCCCAGGTGACGATCCCGCCCTTCACGTAGATTTTCCACGAGCAGGAGCCTGTGCAGTTCACGCCATGGGTGGAGCGCACGATCTTGTCGTGCTGCCAGCGCTTGCGGTAGGCGTCCTCCCAGTCACGGCTTTCATTGGTCGTGACGCCGTGACCGTCGGAGAAGGTTCCCGTGTTCTTCCGCGCCAGGAAGTTGAGACGGTTTAACAGATGTGACATCGCTTGGTCCTTTTCAGCTTGCTGGCACGGTGCTGGCTGGCCGGGTGTTTCCGGCCCGCTCAACGGCATGCAGGAGCCCGCCTTTTCGCGTGTAGAAGAGGTAGGTGAGGCCCATGCAGACCACGTAGAAGATCAGGAAACCCCACAGGGCCATTTCGGGCCCGCCGGACATGGCGATCGAGGAGCCGTAGGCTTTCGGGATGAAGAATGCGCCATAGGCTGCGATGGCCGAGGTGAAGGCGATGATGGCCGCCGACTCGCGCTCGGCCTGTTTGACCGAAGCATCCTTGTCGAGCTCGGGCATCAGCCGCGGGATCTCGAGCCGCATGATCGAGGGGATCATCTGGAAGGTCGACGCATTGCCCACGCCCGTCAGGAAGAACAGGGCCATGAAGCAGGCGAAGAAGCCCCAGAAATTGCCGCCCGTGCCGTTCAGGGGCAGGAACTGCAGCACACCCCAGACCGCCACGATCATGCCCGCAAAGGTCCACAGCGTGACGCGTCCGCCGCCATACCGGTCGGAAACCCACCCGGTGCCCGCCCGCGAGAGCGCGCCGACCAATGGGCCGAGGAAGGCGTAGGAGAGCGCATTCACCTCAGGGAACTGCGTTTTCATCAACAGCGGGAAGCCGGCCGAATATCCGATGAAGGAGCCGAACGTGCCCGTGTAGAGAATGCACATCACCCAGTTGTGGAACCGCGAGAAGATGATCGACTGTTCGGCGAACGAGGCGCGCGCGGAGGCGATGTCGTTCATGCCGAGCCATGCGGCGATGGTCGAGACGATCAGGAACGGAACCCAGATGAATCCCGCATTCTGGAGCCACAGCATGGTGCCATCGCTGGCCATCTGGCCATCGCCGACCGCGAAGGCGAATGCGCCTGTCGAGATCACCACCGGCACCAGGAACTGCATGACGCTGACGCCGAGATTTCCAAGCCCTGCATTGAGCGCAAGCGCATTGCCCTTCTCCGACTTCGGGAAGAAGTAGGAGATGTTGGCCATGGAGGAAGCGAAGTTGCCGCCGCCAAGACCGCACAGAAGCGCCAGGACCAGGAAAATCAGGTAAGGCGTTTCGGGGTTCTGCACCGCATAGCCGATGCCGAAGGCCGGGATCAGGAGCGAAGCGGTCGACAATGTCGTCCATAAGCGCCCGCCGAAGATCGGCACCATGAAGGAGTAGAAGATGCGCAGCGTTGCGCCCGAAAGCCCCGGCAGAGCCGCCAGCCAGAATAGCTGATCGGTCGTGTAGTCGAAGCCGATGCTCGGCAGCTTGGCCACCACCACCGACCAGACCATCCAGACCGAGAAGGCCAGAAGCAGCGCGGGAATGGAGATCCAGAGATTGCGCCGGGCAATCGCCCTGCCCTTCTCGTTCCAGAAGGTTTCATCGTCCGGACGCCAGTCTTCGATCACGCCGGCCATGCCGCCATGCTTGTCTTTCTCATGGATCGGCTGCATTTCAGGCAGTTCGGGCAGCGCGCCGAGTTCGCGCGACAGCGCCGTCTTCTCCATCTGGCGGATCGAGAAGTGCATCCAGACGAGCGACACCGCGACGATGCCGAACAAGAGCATGAAGCAGGTGGTCCACACGCCCGTCATGTCGAGCAGAACGCCGAAGGTGATCGGCAGAACGAAACCGCCAAGACCGCCGATCATGCCGACGAGACCGCCGACAGACCCCACGTGATCGGGATAGTAGACGGGAATGTGCTTGTAGACCGCAGCCTTGCCCAGCGACATGAAGAAGCCCAGAACGAAGATCAGCAGGATGAAGGGCACCAGGCTCAGGCTGGTCGAGAAGGTGATCGGCCCGCGAATGCCGTGGATGATGTAATCCGTGTCCGGATAGGACAGCATGAAAGTCGTCACCAGCGCCACGCCGAAGGTCCAGTACATGATGCGGCGCGCGCCATACCGGTCGGAAAGATGTCCGCCATAGGCGCGGAAGATGGAGGCCGGGATCGAGTAGAAGGCGGCGATCATGCCGGCCGTCTTGATGTCCAGTTCATAGACGCCGACCAGATAGCGCGGCAGCCAGAGCGCGAGCGCGACGAAGCCGCCGAACACGAAGAAATAGTAGATCGAGAAGCGCCAGACCTGCAGGTTCTTGAGCGGCTCGAGCTGCATGAAGGTGCCGCGCGCCTTTGCGCCGGCTGCCCGCCTGGACTTCAGGTCCGGATCATCTTCGGTTGTCAGCCAGAACACGATGGCCATGGCGACCAGAACGGCGGCCCAGACCTGCGCAACCATGGTCCAGCCAAAGGCCACCATGACGAAGGGCGCGACGAATTTGGTGACCGCCGCGCCGACATTGCCGGCGCCGAAAATGCCGAGCGCCGTGCCCTGCTTTTCCTTCGGATACCATTTCGACACATAGGCCACGCCCACGGCGAACGAGCCGCCGGCAAGACCGACGCCCAGCGCCGCCAGAAGCATTGTCTCATAGGTCGTGGCGTAGGAGAGCGCGAATGTCGCGGCGGCTGCCGCAAGCATCGTCAGGACATAGACGATGCGCCCGCCATACTGATCCGTCCAGATGCCCAGGAAGATACGGGACAAGGAACCGGTCAGGATCGGCGTGCCGGCAAGCAGACCGAACTGCGTGTCGGTCAGGCCCAGATCCTCTTTGATCTGAACGCCGATGATGGAAAAAATGGTCCAAACGGCAAAGCACACGGTGAAAGCCAATGTGCTCATGCCAAGAATTGTGTTTTGCTGTCGGGGAGTGACCCCTTGGAGGGAACTCATGTGTCCGCCCTTTCCTCACAAGCGGCACGCGCCGCTCCGATGGCTATAACGGGGCGAGTTTCGGGGCATTCCTTCGAAGAAGTTTGATGCAGATCAAACTTCTGGAGCACGGGATGGGAAATAAGACGCTGCGGGAAATGTTTCGGCAGCAGGGGTGCAGCCATCAAGTTTGACGGCCGGGCCAGCAAAATGACAGACTGACTTTTATCAATCGCGCGATTGATAATTATCAAAAGGGGGATACATGCGGCCTTCAGATATTCCGGAGATCCGAGCGCTGCGCCTCTTCAAGAGCATGTCGGATTCGGCTTTTGAGGCGCTGATTCAGGCCGCTTATCTGCAAACCTTTCCCGCCCAGCTCGAACTGATCCGCGAAGGTGATCCGGCGGACTTTCTCTATGTGGTCACCGAGGGGCGCGTTGAGCTTTTCGCCCGCGCCAACGGACGCGAGGCCACGATGGGCATGGTGCATCCCATCGGCACCTTCATTCTGGCGGCCGTGCTGAAGGATGCCGTCTATCTGATGTCGGCGCGCACCTGCCAGAAGTCCAAGGTTCTCATGATCCCGGCGGAGAATGTTCGGGCCGCGTTCGAGGCGGACGACGCCTTTGCCCGCGCCATCGTTGTCGAGCTTGCGAGCTGTTACCGCTCGGTCGTCAAGGAACACAAGGATCTGAAGCTGCGCAGTTCCGTGGAGCGTCTGGCAAACCGGCTGTTGCGTTACCACGCCGACCAGGGCGCAAACGGCACGCTTGAACTGCCCTATGACAAGCGCACCCTCGCCTCGCTTCTGGGCATGACGCCGGAGAACCTGTCGCGTGCTTTCAATACGCTCAAACCCTATGGCGTGCAGGTGAAAGGCACCGAGGTCACGCTGTCTGATCTCGACGGGCTGACGACGCTTGCCAAACCCAATATTCTGATCGACGACCGCACAAGCTGATCGTCCTGCTCTCGATTTGCGCAAGATGCTGCGAATTCCTGTTGCATCCTTCGCAACATTCACTAGTATCCGGTGCGTAACCCTGCTCCTTGTTTGATTGTTCGAGAGCCTCCACCGCATGCGTTTCACACCCGGAAAATCGAGGGACCGCGTTCGCTTCTGCAACCACGCGGGTAGCCTGATCGCAAGCATCTAGCCCTGGCGCGGTTGCAAGACCGTCGACCGGGGGCCGGAAATCCAAACCACCTGAAATTTCGGTTCTGATTTCCGGGTCCGCCACCGACGACCCGGTGGAGTTGCATAAAGTGTTCACGACCATGGAAAGCCGTTTCCCCACGGCTCGCAGCATCGTTTTCATGCGCCCGCATCGCGTCGCGCGCAGTTCCCCGACAACGTCCCACGCAGGCTTGATCCCCGATCGGCGAAGGCACGCCCTCGCCGTGCCGCAACGGGCGTTTTTCATCCCGGCGTAGCACTCGCGCCTTCCCCAAATCCCCCAGATCCAAAAGTCATTCGGAGTACCCATCATGCGCGTTGTCGTGCTTGGCGCCGGCGTTGTCGGTGTAACCTCAGCCTACTATCTCGCCCAACAGGGCCATGACGTCACGGTTATCGACCGCCAGGAAGGCCCGGCGCTGGAAACCAGCTTTGCCAATGCCGGCGAGATTTCGCCCGGCTACTCGTCGCCATGGGCCGGCCCCGGCATGCCCTTCAAGGCCATCAAATGGCTGATGATGAAGAATGGTCCGCTGGCGATCCGCCCGCGCCTCGATCCGGTCATGTGGTCCTGGCTCTTCAAGATGCTCTTGAACTGCACCTCGGCACGCTACGCGCTCAACAAGTCGCGCATGGTGCCCATCGCCGAATACAGCCGCGACTGCCTGCGCGCACTGCGCGCCGAAACCGGCATCACCTATGATGAGCGCAGCCAGGGCCTGCTTCAGCTTTTCCGCAAGCAGGAACAGCTCGACGGCATCGGCAGCGACATTGAAATCCTGAAACAGTTCGGCGTGCCTTTCGAGGTGCTCGACCGGAATGGCTGCGCCGCGGCTGAACCCGCACTGGGCGCGGTGAAGGAGAAATATGTCGGCGGTCTGCGGCTGCCGGGAGACGAGACGGGCGACTGTCAGGTGTTCACCACACGGCTCTCGGAACTGGCGGCCTCCTCGGTCGATTTCCGCTACGGCGTGTCGATCAAAAACCTCGTCAGGGACGGCGCGCGGGTGACCGGTGTCGAGACGGATCAGGGACGCTTCGAGGCCGATGCAGTTCTCGTCTGTCTCGGCAGCTATTCACCGGCGCTGCTGCGGCCGCTCGGCCTCCACATCCCGGTCTATCCGGTCAAGGGCTACTCGCTGACTGCCAAGATCACCAACGAAGCCGGCGCGCCGGTCTCCACCGTCATGGACGAGACCTACAAGATCGCCATCACCCGGCTGGGCGACCGCATTCGTGTCGGCGGTACGGCGGAAATTTCCGGCTTCGACCTGTCGGTGCCGGAATCGCGCCGCCGCCCGCTGGAATTCTCCGCCGGCGATCTGTTCGGCAATGGCGCGAACTTCTCCGACGCCACCTTCTGGTCCGGTCTCCGCCCGATGACGCCTGACAGCCCGCCCATCATCGGCGCGACGCGTCTCGACGGGCTTTACCTGAACACCGGCCACGGCACGCTGGGCTGGACCATGTCCTGCGGTTCCGGGCGCGTGATCGCCGACATCATTTCCGGCCGCAAGCCCGAGATCGACACGAACGGCCTCGGGATCGAGCGTTACGGGCAGTGATCGGGAAAAGGGCGGGCGCCGGTGAGGCCCCGCCCTTTCAATCTTCCTGTGCTCAAAACTCAGGCGATGTCGGCGCGCTTCACTGAAGCCGCGTCAAACAGAGCGCCGGGCATCGCGGAAAACACCGCGTCATGCGCGCCGGCGGCTGCCCACACCACATCATAGCCGAGCAGGCTTTCATCACCGAAGCGCAGCACGTCGTCCGGCTGACCGAGAGGCGACACACCGCCAATGGCGAAACCCGTCACCTCGCGGATATGGCGCGGGTCGGCCCGCTTGAGCGCTTCGCCCACCAGCGCCGACGCCTTGTCGAGCGCCAGCTGACGGCTCCCGGAAACCAGAAACAGATAGAGCTTTCCGCTCTCTTCACCCTGAAAGATCAGGGATTTCACGATTTGCGCCACGCTGCAGCCGCACTGGGCCGCCGCCTCTTCGGCGGTGCGGGTGGATTCACCCATGCGCTTGACTTCGATCTCCAGTCCGGCGGCCTCAGCCGCCGCCTGCACCCGCCTGATGCTCTTGCTCATCGGTCTTCTCCCCCTCCTCCATGGGTATCTCGATCACCATGCCATCGAAACCGGGTTCGACATGATCCGGCGTCTCGCGCAGCACGGTCTCGTAATCGAGTGGAATGTGCATATGCGTGAGCACTGCGCGCCTTGGCGAAAGCCGCTCGATCCAGCCAAGCGCCTCCTCCAGCGAGAAATGGCTCGGATGCGGGCGGTATTGCAGGGCGTCGATGACCAGAACATCCGCACCGGCGATCAGCGCAGGCGTCTCTTCTGGAAACTGGCTGACATCGGGACAGTACGCCAGCCCGCCGATGCGATAGCCGAGCGAGAGAATGTCGCCATGGATTTGCGGCAGCGGCTGGAATGTCAGCGGCCCGCCCGCGCCATTGATGGAGAAAGGCGCTTCATGGCTGATCGGGTGCGCCTTCAGGATCGGCGGATAATTGCTGCCGGGCGGCGTCTCGAAACAATAGCCGAAGGCTTCGATCAGGCGCTGGAGCGTGGGCTTGTCGGCGTAGACATCCATGAGATGGCGCTGGTTCATGACGAAGCCGCGCAGATCATCTATGCCGTGAATATGGTCCGCATGGGGATGCGTGTAGACGGCGGCGTCCAGCCGGTCGACGCCTGCGGAGATCATCTGCTCGCGAAAATCGGGGCCGGTGTCGATGACGACGCGGGTGATGCCGCCGCTCGCCGAAACGCGCTCCACCATCGCCGCGCAGCGGCGGCGACGGTTTTTCGGATTGGCCGGATCGCACGCGCCCCAATCGCCGGTGATGCGCGGCGTTCCCGGAGAGGAACCGCATCCCAGGATCGTCAGGCGCAGCAGATCGCTCACCGCGCGGCAGCGTCCCGCGGCGCTTTCTTGAACAGGCGGAAGAAGTTTTCCGTGGTCAGGTTGGCCGTCTCGGCATCGGAAAGGCCGATGGTTTCGGCCAGAACATGCGCCGTGTGTGCGACGAAGGCCGGCTCGTTGCGCTTGCCTCGATTGGGAACGGGCGCGAGATAGGGCGCATCCGTTTCCACCAGAAGCCGGTCATGCGGCACGGTCGCGGCGATGTCACGCAGCGCCTGCGAGTTGCGGAAGGTTAAAATGCCGGAGAAGGAAACATATCCGCCAAGCTCCACGCCGGCCTTTGCAAGACCTGCCCCCGAGGAGAAGCAATGCAGGATGAAGGGAAATGCGCCCCTGTCCGTCTCCTCGCGCAAAATGGCGATCATGTCGTTATCGGCGTTGCGGGCATGAATGACCAGCGGCAGGCCGGTTTCACGCGCCGCCGCAATGTGCGTGCGAAAACCCTGCGCCTGTGCTTCGCGGGGAGCCTTGTCGTAAAAATAGTCGAGACCCGCCTCGCCGATGGCCACCACCTTGGGGTGCTGCGCCAGACGCACGAGCTCTTCTGCCGTTACATCAAGTTCCTCATCCGCATTGTGCGGATGCGTGCCCACGGAGCAAAGAACGTTATCGTGAGCTTCTGCAATTGCCAGAATCCGGTCGAACTGACGCACGCGCGTCGAGATCGTGACCATGAGGCCGACGCCGGCCTCGCGCGCGCGCTCCATGAACGCGGCGCGATCCTCGTCGAAATCCGGAAAATCCAGATGACAATGGCTGTCCACCAGCATTGGCGTCAGGCTCCCTCGCTCTCCGGCTTCGGCTCCACATAACGCGGGAAGACCGGCTGCGGCGCGGGCAGTTCACTGCCGGAAACGAGCGCGTTTTCATCCGAAAGATGCGCGAAGGAGCGTGCATCCGCCGGAACGGCCAGAAGGTCGAGCAGCTTTTCGGCGGAGCCCGGAATGTAGGGCTGGCAGAGGATCGCCACGCGACGCACCAGCTCGGCGGTCGTGTAGAGCACCGAATGCATGCGCGCAGGATCGGTCTTCTTAAGCGCCCAGGGCTCCTGCCCCGCAAAATAGCGGTTCGCCTCGGCAACAACGCCGAAGATTGCGCCCAGAGCCTGATGAAGCGCCTGCGTGCTCATCGCCGTGCGTGCAGTGGCGAGTGCCTCGTCGGCGCTGGCGAGAATGGCCAGATCGGCTTCGCCGAGCGCGCCCTTTTCAGGAACCTTGCCGTCGCAGTTCTTCGCGATCATGGAAAGCGAACGCTGGGCGAGATTGCCCAGATCGTTTGCAAGATCGGCATTGGTGCGGTTCACGATCGCATCATGGCTGTAGCTGCCGTCCTGACCGAACGGAACCTCGCGCAGGAAGAAATAGCGCACGGCGTCGAGGCCGTAATGCTCCACCAGCGTGAACGGATCGACGACATTGCCGACCGATTTCGACATTTTCTCACCGCGGTTGAACAGGAAGCCATGCGCAAAAACGCGCTTGGGCAGCTCGATGCCAGCCGACATCAGGAATGCCGGCCAATAGACCGCATGGAAGCGCACAATGTCCTTGCCGATCATGTGCACATCGGCCGGCCAGTAGGACCAGCTATCGGCATCCGTGTCCGGATAGCCCGCAGCGGTGATGTAGTTGGTGAGCGCATCCACCCACACATACATCACGTGCTTCTCGTCGCCCGGCACCGGAACGCCCCAGTTGAACGTGGAGCGCGAGATCGACAGGTCCTTGAGGCCGGAGCGAACGAAGCTCATCACCTCGTTGCGGCGCTCGGACGGGCCGATGAATTCCGGATTGGCTTCATAATGCGCCAGGAGCTTGTCCTGATAGGCGGACAGGCGGAAGAAATAGGTCTCTTCCTCGTTCCATTCGACCGGCGAGCCGAGCGGCTCGCGGCGAACGCCATCTTCACCGACGGTCGTTTCGCTTTCGTCGAAATAGGCTTCCTGACGGACGGAGTACCAGCCCTTGTAGCTGTCGAGATAGATGTCGCCATTGTCTGCCATCTTCTTCCAGATAGCCTGACAGGCGCGGTGATGGCGCTCTTCGGTCGTGCGGATGAAGCCATCATTGGAGCCGCCCATTGCGGCGATCATCTCGCGGAACACGGCCGAGTTGCGGTCGGCGAGTTCCTGCGCGGTGATGCCTTCCTTTTCGGCGGTCTGCTGCATCTTCAGCCCGTGCTCATCCGTGCCCGACAGGAAGAAGACATTCTTGCCGTCGAGACGCTGAAACCGCGCCATCGCGTCGGTCGCGATCACGGTATAGGCGTGACCGATATGCGGCTTGCCATTCGGGTAGAAAATGGGAGTCGTGATGTAAAAGCTATCGCGGGCCATTTGGCAGAGAGTCCAGAGAATGCATTGTTTGATGACGCCCAGATAGCGCATCGGCGAGGTGCATGCCAGCCCAAGCGGCCGCTTCAGGCATTGAATGCGGCATTAAGCTTCGCGGCGAGCCCGGCGGCATGCTGTTTTCGGTCGAGATTGTAGGTCTCGGCGTCGCGAATTGTGGTTGTGACATCGTCCCAGAGATCGGCAGCGGCGGCAGCGCCACGCGCATCACCGGCCGCAGCAAGCGCCACGGCGCGCTCGTTGATCATGTCAAGGACAGTGCGGTTGAAGATCGAGAACTGCACGTCGCGGTCACGCCCGTTGACCGCGTCACCAAGCTTCAGCGCTTCGGCCGCATCGAAATTGCGCCCCGTAGCGAGCTTTTGCAGCACATCGGCGATTTCCGCACCGCCGAACTGCGACAACAGGATCGCATTGCGCACACTGCCCTGCGCGCGCGCCGCGATCTCCTCATCGCTGCCACCTCCATCAGCGCCAAGACGGCGCAGAAGCCCGGCAAGCTCCGGCGTTTCCAGAGGCTGAAGACGCACGATCTGGCAGCGCGAACGGATGGTGGGCAGGAGCCGTCCGAGCGAATGCGTGATCAGCACGAAGAGCGTGCGCGGCGGCGGCTCCTCCAGGCTCTTGAGCAGGGCGTTGGCGGCGCTGATGTTCAGATCGTCGGCGGGATCGACAATCACCACGCGGTAGCCGCCATCATGCGGCGTCAGCGAAAGGAAGCGATGGATCCTGCGGATCTCGTCCACCGTGATCACCGTCTTGAACTTCTTGTCGCGCTCAACGAAGGGACGCGTCAGATGGAGCAGAGACGGATGCGCATCCTGCGCCACCAGCCGAAACACCTGTCCGGTGGGATCGGGCGGCGAAAAGCGCGGTGGCGCGGTCTCCGGCTGCGGGTTCGAAAAAAGATGGTTGGCCAGATGAAAGGCGAGCGTCGCCTTGCCGATGCCGGGCGGACCAGCGAACAGAAGGCCGTGATGCAGTTTGCCGGCGCGGTAGGCCCCTGCAAGCATTTCTGCAGCGCGCTCATGGCCGACGAGTATGGGGTTCTCCGACGGCTCGGGAATATCCGGCAGACTGTCGAAGCGTTCAGGCGCGGTGCGTTCGAACATTACGCCTTGCTCCTTTTGCCAGACGACTGGGCTTCGGCCATCGCGAGACTGACAGTGCGCAGGATGGTTGCTGCAACCTTCTCCGGATCGGCGTCCGCATCGATGACCACGCAGCGCTGCGGTTCGGCCTTGGCGATTTCCAGAAACGCCTTTCTGCGGCGGCGGTGGATCGATAGCGTTTCCTTCTCGAAACGGTCGGGCGTATCGTCGCCACGCCGCGCGGTTGCCCGGCGCAACCCCTCTTCGGGATCGATGTCGAGAATGAGCGTCAGATCCGGCTTCATGCCGTTGACCGTCACGCGTTCGAGATTGGCCATGAAGTCGGCGTCCAGATTGCCGGTCACGCCCTGATAGACACGCGAAGAATCCAGAAACCGGTCGCAAAGAACAACCGCGCCGCGCGCGATGGCTGGCCGGATCACCTGCTCCACATGGTCTGAACGCGCCGCAGCGAAAAGGACTGCCTCCATGGCCGCGCCGAAAGGCTCGGCAGCGCCCGACAGGAGAACGTGGCGAACGGCTTCGGCGCCCGCAGAACCACCCGGCTCGCGCGTGACGATGACGTCGTGCCCCGCTTCACGCAGGCTGGCCGCAAGTCCTTCGATCTGCGTCGATTTTCCGGCCCCCTCGCCTCCCTCGAATGTAATGAAGAAACCGCGAGACAAGAGACCTCAATCCTTTCAGTAAGCGCCTGCCGGCTCCATTGCCGAACACGCTCCTACTTAGGCGCTCGTTTCCCGCAGGTCCATGCTGAACTGACATTGCGACAGGCTTTGTGGATGGCGGACGGGTGATACGTCGCCGCGCTCAGGAGCGATACCGGCGCATCCAGCCGGTCAGAAGCTCGCCGACGGCATCCAGCGCGCGGTCCGGCAGCCCACCCACGGCAATGCTTTCGGCCGCATAGAGCGGCGTTTCCTGGCTGAGCGTGTCGCCGATCCAGACCTTGAGTGTGCCGATGCGCTGCCCCTCTTCCACCGGAGCCGGGATCGGCCCCTGATAGACGATGCGCGCACGCAGGCTGTCGGCATTGGTGATGGGGCGGAAGATGGCCACAGGCCCCTTCGCGCGCACCGCAAGCTCGCCCTTGGCTCCGCCAAATACGGAGACGTTGCCGATGGTTTCACCTTCGTCGAAGATATCCATGCGCTCGAACGCCCGCACGCCCCAGTCCAGCATCTTGCGCGCTTCTTCGGCCCGCTCGCTCTCGGTCTCAAGCCCGCTCATCGCCATGAAAAGCCGGCGGCCATTGCGGCTGACTGAACCGACGATGGCGTAGCCCGAGGCTTCCGTAAAACCGGTTTTCAGCCCGTCCGCGCCAATATCCATGCGCAGGAGCGGGTTGCGGTTGCGCTGCAGGATCTTGTTCCAGGTGAAGGATTCCTGCGCGTAATATTTGTAGAATTCCGGATATTCCCGCCAAAGATGGGTGGCGAGCGTCACCAGATCGCGCATGGTGACATGCTGACCTTCGGCGGGCAGCCCGCTCGAATTCACGAACACCGAATCCGTCAAGCCGATCTTGTGGGCGCGCTCGGTCATCAGACGCGCGAAATTCTCTTCGGACCCCGCCATGCCTTCCGCGATGATGATGCAGCCATCATTGGCCGACTGGACGATCACGCCCTGGATCAGCGCCTCGAGCGGCACGGAGGATTTGATCTCGGCGAACATGGTCGACGTGCCCGAAACGGCCCCGCCCGTGCGCCAGGCGTGTTCGCTCACATAGAACGCATCGCTCATCGAAAGCCGTCCGCTCTTGATGGCGTTGAAGACGACTTCCATCGTCATCAGCTTGGCGAGCGAAGCCGGGGGTATTTTCTCGTCCGGGTTCTTGGAGAAGAGGACCGTGCCCGTGTCCGCATCGATCAGAAAGGCCTGTCTGGCCCGGGTTTCGAACAATTGGGCGAATGCCGCCTGCGACCCGAGAAACAGAAGACAGAAGGCGAAAACAAGCGATTTATTGAGCGTAGAGAACACCGACCATGCACCATACCAGAACCCCACCAGGGAGACTCTAGCGCTGCTCAGCCGGCGGGATCAACCGCGGTAATACAAATTTGACGAAATGGTTATGGGCCGGGGGCGCCGCGCCGGCGCCCCGATCATTCAGCGGACGATGAAAGCGTCGGCTGCGCCTGCATTCCAGGCGGCCTGCAGCACCTGGTCGATGGAGCTCTGATCCTGCGGCGTGACGGCGAGCGTATAGTAGAGCGTGCCGGCATCATCCGAAACGGTTTCGAACTTCAGCTGACCAAAGCCCGCGAGCTTCTCTGCCTGCGCCTTGGCCTCGGCCTCAGACTGCCAGGTGCCGACATTCACGAAGGCCAGCTCGTCCGAAGCGCCCTGCCCGGCTGCGCCGGGCTGCTTCTGCCGCCACCAGCGCGCCACGTCCTGCGACTGCAGATCGCTGCGCAGCACATTGTCAAACGCGCCAGCAGCCGCGCTCACGCGCTGATCGGCATAAGAGAGGAACGCCACGTCACGCTCGACGCCGTCCATCGGCAGTGAATCCGGGCGGTCGGGAACCAGCGGACCGGAGGTTGGCAGGGTGAAGGAGCCGGAAGACGCGGCAATCGGCTGCTGCGGCGTCAGGCCCGGCTGGCTCGCAAATGCGTCGCGCGCCTTGACGCCTGGAAGCGTCGCCGTCGGCGTGGAGCCGTTCATCGCGATCATCACGCCGGTCGGCAGACCGTCGGATGGATCAGGTGCTGCGCCGCCCGGACGGTAGGACGCCATGAGATATTCGTCGTCGCGTCCTTCGAGCGGCGCCGGGCCGACATATTCGACCTTCACCTTTGCCACGCCGGCGCTCTGGTAATCGAGCAGCTGGGCCGCACGCTTCGACAGATCGATGATGCGGTTGTGCGCGAAGGGACCGCGATCGTTGACGCGGACCAGAACGGAGCTGCCATTGTCGACATTGGTGACGCGCGCATAGCTGGGCAGCGGCATGGTCGGATGCGCCGCAGAAAGATGCGTCATGTCATAGGTTTCGCCATTGGCCGTGAGCCGGCCATGAAAGGCGTCGCCATACCAGGAAGCCGCGCCGACCTTTTCATAGTCGGGGTCTTCCTTGGGATGATACCACTTGCCCTTGATCTGATAGGGCTTGCCCACCTGACGGCGGCCACCGCCGCGCTTCAGGTTGGAGCTTTTCATGGAAACGCGCGGGCTTGCCTGAACGCCGTATTCGGACTCGGCGAAATATTCCTTGGACTTGGTCTTGTTGACAGCGACCTTCGGGGTCGTGGACGAGCACGCCGAAAGCAATGCGGCACAGGCTGCAAAGGCAATGGCGGACGACAGGCGGCGAACCGCAATGCGGTGCACAACAATCTGAAAGCTCATGCGTCCGCGTCTCCCCCGGACATCGAAATCCCGTTCATGGTCGCGAGATATCCCCACTCGTCAAAAAATGCAGAAACAAGGCGTTCCGGTTTCTACAACTCAGGATGCCCTCCGCACCCCTAGCTGAAATGCATTAGCAAGTTGTAAATCATTTATGGCAGCAAAACGGCAGAATTTCGAATTTTTGCCAAAACATTACTACCATTGCGTGTGTTATTAGACTGACACGGTTTCAAATGTAAACCCCGCGTGCATCCGGCAACGCCGATCTGCTGTGCGGGCGCGGTTTCGGGGCACATTCGAATCGCCGCATCGCGCGGTGAGCCAGCGCAGCGCTAGAATTCGATCACCACCGATGGCGCACTGCGCTCTGCCTCGCCGTGGAACACGAATTCGATGTTGTTGCCATCCGGATCGAGCACGAATGCGGCGTAGTAGCCGGGATGATACGTCCTTTCGCCGGGCGCACCGTTGTCGCGTCCGCCATGCGCCATCGCGGCCTGATAGCAGGCATCCACCATGGCGCGGTCCCTTGCCTGAAAAGCCAGGTGATGACGCCCCGTCAACACGCCGAGCGCTGCGGGGCTGTCCGCCGAAGACACCACCAGTTCGTCAGCGAAGAAGAAATCGGCATTCGTGCCGATGATCGGAATGTCGAGCACCTCCAGAACGGCCGCGTAAAAGGCATGGCTTGCCTCAAGATCGCGCACGACGAGCTGGATGTGGTCAATGAGCCGGCCACGATGCAGTTGCTGGGTTTCCATGGTTGGGCTCCGTGTGGAATGAGGCTCGGTTCGCTTCCTGCGCTGACGGATAGCATAACTTTGGGGATCCTGCGTGCTGGAACCTTGGGCTTTGGCGACGCAGAAGGAGCCGCAGATGCCCCCGCCTTGCTCCAGCACCAAACTGCTTACCCGACCGTTCAGCATGTTGCTCGGATACAATCGACAGGCCAACGACCTGCCGCTAATCTTGTCGGCGGGCGGGGTGTGTCATGACGTATAAATGGTATCTGCGTATTGTTTTTACAGCTGCATTGCTACTGAGCTTCAGCGTAGCTGCCCGCTGTGATCTGTCATATGAGCCGGGGCGAACGGAAGATGGTCTCAGCTATCTGGTTGTTCACGGTTCTTTCACCAAAGGCGATGATCTATCGGAGTTCACTGCCGCAGTTCGCGCAGCAAACCCGACCGTGGTGACGTTCAATTCCCCGGGTGGAAACGTCATAAAGGCCATTGAACTGGGCCGACTGATCCGTGCTTTCGAGCTCAACACACTCCAGTTTCGTGAACTCGAATGTGCCTCGGCCTGTGCTCTTGCATTTCTTGGGGGTGTGGTTCGCATTGCTCTGCCCGGATCGATCGGCGTGCATCGGGCTTCCTTTGCAGACGGTCACCAGATGTCGGCGGATGATGCAGTGTCCAGCGTTCAGGCGATGACGGCCGAAGTCATGAGCTACATGTACAGCATGGGTGCTGATCCCGGTCTTTTGCAGCTTTCACTGCGCTACGACGCCAGTGACATGCGCTACCTTTCAGGCAGCGAGATGCAGCAGTTCAAGGTCGTCACCCACGCAGGAGACATCCCCACAGAGAGCCCCTCACCTCAATACACCCCGCCGACCGCACCCAGCCCGGAAGTTGCCAGATCACCGAGCGCCCCGGCAGGACCTGCAGATTTGCTAACTATTCCCACAGCAAGGACGGGGCTTGTTCGCCATCCAAAGGGTGAAGTGCCCTTGAAATCAAATGCGGACGGAAAAGCGCCGAATCTGGCGACATTGCACAATGGCACTGCGCTGCAGATTCTCGGCAATGTGGAGCGATGGTATCGTGTCAGGGTGCGAGGTTACTCGGGATACCTTCACCACACATGGGTTTATGTGGACCAGTTCGAGAGCGGCCCTTTCGGGCACCGCCACATTCAGGTGAAAAGTTTCGCTGATATGGAGACCGCGAACGCCTATGTCCGCTCATCTTCCATTCCCGTCTCCGCCTATCTGGCGACAAATGGCTGGTTTGCCATAACTCTGCGTGACACCTTCGAACCGGATGTTGCGAGAACTCTGGTCAAGGAAATGAAAGCACGAGGCGCCATTCCCGACGATAGCTTCATGACTTTTGGCAACACTTATGTACGGAAAGTCTGTTGTTGGTGAGACAGAGAGTTGGGCCGTGCACCTCCCTTAGCGCTCTCTGTATGCGCAATAGACGGATTGATGCCACGCGATCACAGAAGCCGGGACGGATATGAGGCCATACTGCCAGGATATATCGCTGAAACTGCCTTCAAAGAGATACATCTCCAGCCTGATTGCGATGGCCTGAATGACAATCAGAAACAGCAGCAGCGACGAGACTGGTTTCAGCTTGAGCGCAGCAACAACGGCGAGCAGAACCGCCCCGCCCACCAGCGCAACAACCAGCGCCACAACGAAAGTGACGGCAGCGATATAGGCGAGTTCCAGACCAATCGAACGGGCCGCTATTCCCACGAGAACCGCATGGGCCAGCGCCGCGAAGATGGATGTCGCAATGGCCGCAGGAAAGAGGCGGCGAAATAGGGGCTGCGTTTCGCGCATGTGATTCAGATTTCCCGCACTCTTCCCCTGTTTCGCGAAACCTCGTTTCGACAGGCGGTCGCTTCTTCACCCTTCGGCAAGCATTGCCACGCGCAGAACCGCAAGTCGATGCTCCAGTTTATGCAGGGTATGAAACAGACATATACAGAGAAATCTGCAACCGTTCCGTACAATGCGGTGGCTCACGGCGGTCAACGGTATTTGGGAGAATGCAGGTAAGGTTGGCGGAGGGAGTGGGATTCGAACCCACGAGACGGTCACCCGCCTGCCGGTTTTCAAGACCGGTGCCTTCAACCGCTCGGCCATCCCTCCGGAACTTTCCGGGCGCTTGTACAGTCCGGCCCCGTCGCGCGTCAACTTATTCCGCACGCTGCGAACCGGTTTCTCGCCAGGCTCGACCGTTTGCCCCGCCGCACCCATAGCTGCATGCCTCGCGCATTTCGGCCATGCGCTTTCGCGGGATTTGCGTCCTGCTGCGCGCTTGCCTAGAAAGGACGCGTGCAGACCAGTCGGGTCGGCCGGATCAAGAAGCGAAGTCATTCATGCCATCAGATATCATTCCCGTTTTCGACGGTCACAACGATGCGCTCCTGCGCCTCTATGAGAGTGGCCAGTCCAATGCCGAGCAGTCCTTTCTGGACGGAACGACCGAAGGCCATATCGACCTGCCGCGCGCCCGCAAGGGCGGACTTGCCGGCGGTCTCTTCGCCATCTTCCCGCCGCCGATTGCCGAGCGCGGACCGAACGGAAAGCGTATCCGTCCGGAAGACGGCGCGTTTCCGCAGCTCTCGCAGGCCGACGCGCTGAGCTCGACGCTCGCCATGGCCGCCATTCTGATGCGGCTTGAACGCGCCGCGCAGGGACGCTTTGCCGTGTGCCGCTCCTCCGGCGATATTCGCAGCGCCATGGCTGTCGGTGCGCTCGCGGCGGTGTTTCACATCGAGGGTGCGGAGGCGATCGGCCCCGATCTCGACCTCATCGATGTTCTTTATGGCGCAGGCCTGCGCTCCATCGGCCCGGTGTGGAGCCGGTCCAACATTTTCGGTCACGGCGTGCCGTTCCGCTTCCCCTCCTCGCCCGACATTGGCGACGGGCTCACCGATGCCGGCAAGGCTCTGGTGCGCAAGTGCAATGCGCTCAAGATCATGGTCGACCTGTCGCACCTGAATGAGAAGGGGTTCCGCGATGTGCAGGCCATCAGCGATGCGCCGCTGGTTGCAAGCCATTCCAATGTCCACGCCATCAGCGAGCAGTCGCGCAATCTCACCGCCTGGCAGCTTGACGCCATTCGCGAGACGGGCGGTCTGGTCGGCCTCAATTTCGCGGCCGGTTTCCTGCGCCCCGACGGCCAGTCCAACGCGGACACCGATCTCGAAGTGATGCTGCGCCATCTGGATGCGCTGCTTGAGGCGCTTGGCGAGGATGGCGTGGCGTTCGGCTCCGATTTCGACGGCGCGCTGATGCCGCAGGCGATTGGCGACGCAGCCGGCCTTCCAAATCTGCTGAACGCAATGGAAGCCCATGGCTATGGGCGCGAACTGGTCGAAAAGATCGCCTGGCGCAACTGGCTCGGCCTTCTCGAGCGCACCATTGGCTGATTCAGGCGTGACAGAGCAGAAAGGAACAGGCCGGATGCAACCGTCCAAGGACATCGCCAGACTGCTTGAAATCATGCGCGCCCTGCGCAATCCGGAAACGGGTTGCCCCTGGGATGTGGAGCAGGATTTCTCGACCATCGCGCCCTATACGATTGAAGAGGCCTATGAGGTCGCCGACGCGATCGAGCGCGGCGACATCGACGATCTGCGCGACGAGCTGGGCGACCTGCTTCTGCAGGTGGTTTTCCATGCCCGCATTGCCGAAGAGGATCAGCAATTCGATTTCGGTGACGTGGTGGAAGCGATCACGAAAAAGATGATTCGCCGCCATCCCCATGTGTTCGGCGACGCCGAGGCCCGCGGCCGCGGCATGGCCAAGGGCATGTGGGACGAGATCAAGGCGCAGGAAAAGGCCGAACGCCTTGCCCGCCGCCTGCAGAGCGGCGCCCCCGACGAGACAATCGCCTATCTGGACGAGGTGCCGCGCGCCCTGCCCGCGCTCATGCGCGCCCACAAGCTGCAGTCACGCGCTGCGCGCGTCGGGTTCGACTGGGGCGAAGCCGGGCCGGTTCTCGACAAGATCGAGGAAGAGATCGGCGAATTGCGCGAAGCGCTTGCCGAAGGCGACGACGCCCATGCGGCCGAGGAATATGGCGACCTTCTGTTCGCCGTAGTCAATCTGGGCCGCCATCTGGGGCATGACCCCGAGGCAGCCCTTGCCGGCACGAATGACAAATTCCGTCGGCGGTTCGACTTTGTGGAGCGTGAACTCAAAAAGGCCGGCCGTTCGCTCGACGAATCCGGCCTCGAAGAGATGGAAACGCTCTGGCAGCGGGCCAAGACCGAAGCGAAATAGGCGTGGCTGCCGGCAGCTTTACCTGCTGCCGGCAAGACGCTCCTGGATTTCAGCGCGCGCCGTCTGCGTCACGCGCACGGTCAACGTGATGCTGCCATCGTCATTGTCCGTACGCCCGGTCACATCGCCATTTCGATAGATCCAGTCGATCAGCGACATCTGATGCGGGGCGAGATCGACCGTCATCGGCGCGACAGCACCCGAGATATGCTCTTCGATCAGGTCGAGCAGTTCGGGAACGCCCTCACCCGTTATGGCGGAAATGGCGAGCGGCGCATCGCTTGCGCGCATGCCCTCAAGCAGCGCGCGGCGCTGTTCGGCGTCCAGGTTGTCGACCTTGTTCCACACTTCCAGAACCCGTGTGCGGTCCGAGGCGTCAACACCCAGATCGCCGAGGATTGCGGCCACATCGGTTGCCTGAGCCGTGGTGTCGGGGTCGGAAATGTCGCGCAGATGCACGACGAGATCGGCCTCGACCACTTCTTCGAGCGTTGCGCGGAACGCGGCGACGAGATGCGTCGGCAGGTCAGAGATGAAGCCCACCGTATCGGAAAGGATGATGATCGTGCCGTGCGGAAGTGTGACGCGCCGCAATGTCGGATCAAGCGTGGCGAAGAGCATGTCTTCCGCCATCACGCTCGCACCGGTCAGGCGGTTGAACAGGGTCGACTTTCCTGCATTGGTGTAACCGACAATGGCGACGATGGGGAACGGCACCTTGCGGCGCTTCGAGCGGTGCAGATCGCGCGTGCGGCGCACATGCTCCAGCTCTTTCTTGAGCCTTGTGATGCGCTCCTGAAGCTGACGTCTGTCGGCCTCGATCTGGGTTTCACCGGGACCGCCCATGAATCCGCCGCCGCCGCGCTGGCGTTCAAGGTGCGTCCAGCTGCGCACGAGGCGGCCGCGCTGATATTCCAGATGGGCGAGATCGACCTGAAGCCGCCCCTCCTTGGTGCGTGCGCGGCGTCCGAAAATTTCCAGAATAAGGCCGGTGCGGTCGAGCACCTTCGCCTTCAGCGCCTTTTCGAGATTGCGCTGCTGAACCGGCGTGAGCGGATGATCGATGATCACCACTTCCGCCTCCAGATCGTGGACGCGCTCGGCGATCTCGTCGAGCTTGCCCGTTCCGAGCAGTGTTGCGGGGCGCGGCGTGTTGACCGTGACGATATCGGCGGAAACGATATCGAGATCGATGGCCTCGGCCAGTCCGACCGCCTCTTCATGCCGTGCTTCAGGCGCACGCGCAGAAGCCGCGCTGCCTTCGGCAGAACGGCGTTCGTTGGTCAGAACCGGAGTGATGACAAGAGCGCGTGTGGCGAAAGGCTGCGTTGTCAGCCCTTCGTCTTCTCGCTTTCCGTCAGCGGAGTTTTCTGTGTCGTCCAATCAGGAATCCCGATTGTTTTCCTCGGCGTCATAAAGCTGCACGGGCTGGCTCGGCATAATCGTCGAAATCGCATGCTTGTAGACAAGCTGCGAATGGCCATCGCGGCGCAAGAGCACGCAGAAATTATCAAATGAAGTGACAATGCCTGTCAGCTTGACACCGTTGATGAGAAAGATCGTCAGAGGGTTCTTGCTCTTGCGAACGGTGTTCAGGAACAGGTCCTGTAGGTTTTGAGATCGTTCCGCCATTTTTTGGTCTTTCACCCATTCGCTGCACTTTATGCAGCCAGTAGCGCAAATATCACATGCCTCTGTCAAGAAACTCCGCGACAGAAGTTACATGAATAATTGATGCCAGTATTTTTCGGTCGTGCTGAGCCGCTACCACCATGCGCGCTGGTTAACAGCTAGGACTTTTTTCCGCAATCTCAAAAAATGCCTCGCGCAAAGAAGTTGCAACCGTGCCCGGATGACCATTCGCCACAGGCTTGCCGTCAATGTTCACGACCGGCATGACCACGCTCGTGGCGCTGGTCACGAACGCCTCGCGGGCATTCTGCGCTTCTTCCACGGAGAACGGGCGCTCTTCCACCTTGAGGCCGAGACTGTCGGCGACCTTCATGACGGTTGCCCGCGTGATGCCGCGCAGAATGCCGAAATCGGCAGGCCGCGTCACCAGAGAGCCGTCCGCCGTCACGATCCAGGCATTGGTGGAAGCGCCCTCCTTCACGGTTCCATCGGGATCGACGAACCAGGCTTCCTGTGCGCCCGAATCCACCGCCGTCTGGCGCGCAAGCACGTTGGGCAGAAGGCCGATGGTCTTGATGTCCACGCGTTCCCAGCGGTTGTCCGGTACGGTGATGACGGTCATGCCCTTCTCGGCCTTCCTGGCCGCAGCCACCGGGTCCATGCGCTTGGCGGTGACCACCAGTGCGGACCGCACCGGCGTGGTCGGGAACGCATGATCGCGCGGCGCAACGCCGCGCGTGACCTGGAGATAGACCATGCCGTTGTGGACATGATTGCGGCGGATGACCTCGCGCATGACGAACTCAAGCGCCTTGCGCTCGATCGGCCAGTCCATGCGAAGCTCGCGCAACGACCGGTCGAGCCGGTCGAGATGGCCCTCCATGTCGATGATGAAGCCCCGGGAAATCTCGCAGACCTCGTACACGCCATCGCCAAGCTGATAGCCGCGATCCTCCACATGAACCATGGCGTCGTTGTGATTCGCATAACGCCCGTTCACATAAGCAATGCGTGGCATGTCGAGTTCTCCATTCTGGGTGGATGCAACCGCCAGGCCCCGGGCGGCGCGAAAAGGCAGACAGTGTTTTGCCGCCGTGCGGCGGAATTTTCAAGCGACTCAGAAAAACTCCAGGCTGACGCGGAACATCTGTTCCACCTGGCGCACCGCGCTTTCCAGCGCAAAAATCACGACCCGGTCCTTCGGCTTGATCTTGAGCGAACCGCTCGGCTTGATGACCGCGCCGTCGCGATAGACCGCGCCAATGCGCATGCCATCGGGAAACTCCACTTCGCTGAGCGGCGGGCCGACCAGCGGCGAGGTTTCAAGCGCCTCGGCCTCGATGACTTCGGCAGCGCCCCGCTGAATGTTGTGGACAGCGCGGATGCGGCCGCGCCGAACATGCTGCAGCACCTTCGAGATGGTCACCGAGCGCGGGTTCACATGCGCGTCGATGCCCAGCGTCTTGGCGAAGTCGTGATAGGTCGGATTGTTGATCAGAACGAGATTGGAGCGGCAGCCAAGCCGCTTCGCGATCACGCTCGACAGGATGTTGACCTGATCGTCATTGGTCAGCGCCACCATCAGGTCGGCATGCTGGATGTCGGCTTCCAGAAGCAGTTTCTGGTCGAGCGCGCTGCCATGCAGCACCACGGTGCGGCGCAGCTTGTCGGCGAGCGCCACGGCGCGTTCGCGCGTGTTCTCGATCACCTTGACCTTGGTGCGGCTCTGCTTCTTTTCCATCGCGCGCGAGACATAGAGGCCGATATTGCCGCCACCGGCAATGACGATGCGGGTCGCTTCGCGCTCCTCATGGCCAAACAGGCCGAGCGTGCGGCGCACCTGATCCTTGGTGGTGACCACATAGGCAAGATCGCCGGCCATGAGCTGATCGCCGGAATGGGGAATGAAGAGCTTTCCCTCACGCGACACGCCAACCACGGTCGACGGCAGATCCGGAAACAGTTCGGTGAGCTGCGCCAGCGGCGTGTTGATGACCGGGCATTCCTCAAGACACTCGATGGCGACCATGGAGACCTTGTCATCGGCAAAGCTCACCACATCCGTCGCACCCGGCAACGCGATGCGGCGCATCACCATCTCGCCCACCTCGACTTCCGGCGAGATGATCACGTCGATCGGCAGATGGTCCCGCGAGAACAGGTCCATATAATGCGTCTGGAGATAGGACTGCGAGCGAATGCGCGCAATCTTGGTCGGCACGTTGAAGAGCGAATGCGCCACCTGACAGGCGACCATGTTCACTTCATCAAACAGCGTGACCGCAATGATCATGTCGGCTTCGCTGGCGCCGGCCGAGGCCAGAACGTCGGGATGCGCCCCATGGCCGACGAAACCACGCACATCAAGCGTGTCGCGAACCGCGCGGATCAGCTCCGGCGAGGTATCGATCACGGAAACATCGTTCTGCTCGGCGGCCAACCGCTCTGCGATACCGAAGCCAACCTGGCCTGCCCCGCAAATAATGACCTTCATCACGTATTCCCTGCATTCGAGCAGACCTCTTTCGGTCTGCAGGGTCACTGCTCTAGCGCTTTTCGGGGCGCATGAAAACCTCGTCCATCGCGATGGACGCGGCCTGGCGGATCAGACGCCGAGCGACTTCAGCTTGCGGTGCAGTGCAGAGCGCTCCATGCCGACGAATTCCGCCGTGCGCGAAATGTTGCCGCCGAAGCGGTTGATCTGCGCCAGCAGATACTCCTTTTCGAACATTTCGCGCGCCTCGCGCAGCGGCAGCGCCATGATGTGCTGGTCGGACTGCGTCGGCAGGCGCGGCATCACATCGCCGATTTCGGACGGCAGAAGATCGGCGGTGATCGGCGTGTCCGGGCCATCGCCACGCGTCAGGATCATCAGGCGTTCGATGTTGTTGCGCAGCTGGCGCACATTGCCCGGCCAGTTATGGGCCTGCAGAACCGCCATGGCGTCATTGCCGAGCGGACGCGGCTTGATGCCGGCCTGTTCGCCGATCTGCTGCATGAAGTGATCGACCAGAAGCGGAATGTCCTCGCGCCGTTCCGCAAGCGGCGGAACGCCAACCGGAACCACGGCCAGCCGGTGTAACAGATCCTCGCGGAACCGCCCTTCGGCGATCAGCGATTCGACGTTCTGCGCGGTGGAGGAAATGATCCGCACATCAACCTTCACGCGACGCGTTCCGCCAACCCGCTCAAACTGCTGGTCCACGAGCACACGCAGGATCTTGCTCTGCGTGCCAAGCGGCATGTCGGCCACTTCATCCAGATAGAGAACGCCGCCATGGGCCTCCTCCAGCGCGCCGACCTTGCGCTCGCCGCCATTGGATTCGGTGCCGAAAAGCTCGATTTCCATGCGCTCGGGCGTGATCGCAGCGGCGTTCAGCGTTACGAACGGTCCGCCATTGCGCGGCGAGGCCGCATGAATGGCGCGGGCGACGAGTTCCTTGCCGGAGCCGGAGGGTCCGGTCAGCATGATGCGGCTGTTGGAGGGCGCGACACGCTCGATGGTCTGGCGCAGATTGTTCAGCGCCGCCGATTCACCCACGAGATCGAAGGATGCGCCGCTGCGCTTCTTCAGGTCACTCATCTCGCGCTTCAGCTTGGAGATCTCCAGTGCGCGCTCGCAGATGAGGATCATGCGATCCGTCTTGAACGGCTTTTCGATGAAATCATAAGCGCCGCGCTTGATCGCCGAAACGGCCGTCTCAATAGTGCCGTGCCCGGAAATCATCACCACCGGAACGTGCGGATGCAGTTCCTTGATCTTGTCCAGAAGCGCAAGCCCGTCGAGCTTGGAGCCCTGAAGCCAGATGTCGAGCAGGATGAGGCGCGGCACGCGCTCGGCGATGGAGGCAAGCGCGCTGTCGCTGTCGAAAGCGGTGCGCGTTTCATGGCCCTCGTCACTGAGAATGCCAGCAACGAGTTCGCGGATGTCTTCCTCGTCGTCTACGATCAGAATATCGGAAGCCATTTTCTACCTTCTTGTCGTCTCAGCAGCGCTACCGGCGTCTCCGGCAGCAGGAAGTATGATGCGGATCATGGCGCCACCTCCGCCGTGGAAATCGTCTGGCGCGTCGTGGAGTTCCAGGCGACCGCCATGGTCCTCGATGATCTTTTTCACGATGGCGAGGCCAAGTCCCGTGCCCTTCTCGCGTGTGGTCATGTAGGGCTCGAGCAGCCGCTGCCTGTTCTCGCGCGGCAGGCCCTTGCCATTGTCGATCACCTCGATCTGGATGAACCGGCCATTCATGCGCGCCGCGATGCGGATTGCGCCCGGCTGGCCGTTCTGGCGCTCAGCCGCGTCGATGGCTTCGGCAGCGTTCTTGATGATGTTGCCGAATGCCTGCCCCAGGAGGCGCGCGTCGAAACGGCCCATCAGCGGCGTGTCGGAAATCTGCCGTTCAAAGGTGATCTCGTTGCGCGCCACCTCCACAAGGAAGGAAGCCTCGCGCAGCGGCTCGCGCAGATCGAGAAGCTGGATGTCCGGCTTTGGCATGCGTGCAAAGGCCGAGAACTCATCCACCATGCGCCCGATATCACCCACCTGGCGAATGATCGTGTCGGTGCACTGGTCGAAAATCTCGCGATCCTGCTCGATCACCTTGCCGAAGCGGCGGCGAATACGCTCGGCTGAAAGCTGGATCGGCGTCAGCGGGTTCTTGATTTCATGCGCAATGCGGCGGGCAACATCGGCCCACGCCATGGAGCGCTGCGCCTGCATCAGATCGGTGATGTCATCCACCGTGACCACATAGGAATGCTCGTCATCCTCGTTGACGCCCTCCTCCGTGGTGATCTGTATGTTGAAGGTGCGTTCCACGCCGCCACGGAAGAAGGTGGCCTGCTCGCGATAGACGGCGCGACCGGACTTGCGTCCCATCTCGAAGATGCGGCCCACATGGGGCAGCACCATGGAGAGGTTCTTGTTGACCGCGTCATCGGCTGAAATGTCGAGCATCGCCTCGGCGGAGCGATTGACCATGGCGACCGAACCATCGGCTTCCACGCCGATAACCCCGGCGCTGACGCCCGAAAGCACGGCCTCGGTGAACCGGCGGCGCTCGTCGATGACGTCCCTTGCGGTGATGAGCTCATCGCGCTGCGATTTCAGCTGCTGGGTCATCTGGTTGAACGTATCGCCCAGAAGCCCGACATCGCCATCGGAACTGCGCACCGGCACGGAGACGTCGAGATTGCCGGTCGAAACGGCGCCCGCCGCACTGATGAGCTGGCGGATCGGTCGCACAAGACGGTCGGCGACCGCGATGCCGGTCCAGATGGCCGCCAGCACGATGGCAAGCGTCACGACCAGATAGAGCAGCGCGAAGGCGATCTGCGTGTTGCCGCGATTGCCCTCGAGTGATCGGTACTCATCCGTATTCGTGCGCACGATCTGGCGCGCCTTCAGGACTTCGGGATCAAGCAATGCGCCTGTGTAGAGATAGGCGTCCGGAATCTCCTGCAGCTTGTAGACCGCTGTCACAAGATTCGTTCCGCCGATCTCGTTGAAAGCGATCTGCGAGCTGTTGGCGACCTCGATGGCGTTCTCGTTTGGACGCGGCAATGGAATGTCTTCCGGCATCTGCGCGCCGATGATCACCGAGCCGTCCTCGCGCACGAGTTCGGCAACGGCCAGACCGCGCAGCATCGCCTGACGGGTCAGGAAATCGCGGAAACCATAGCGGTCCAGATTGTAGAGCGTGCGCGCCTGATCGAGCCGCACCCCCATGCTCTCCGTCGTGCCCTGCAGGCTGCGGGCATTCTGCTGCACATAGGCATCGGCAATCGAAAGAGACGAGTAGACGATGACCTTGGTTCTGAGTTCGAACCATCGATCAAGGCCCAGATCCAGCGTCACCGATGCGACAACCGCCACCAGAATGGCAGGGATCGCCGCCACGAGCGAAAACATGGCGACGATGCGCACATGCAGACGGGAAGCTGCCCGCCGTCCCTTGCGGGATTTGTAGATACGCCAGCCTTCCATGAGGATCAGGCCGAAAAGGAGCAGAATGAAGCCAAGATTGATCGCGATCAGAAGGATCGTCGTGGTCGCATCAGGCGTGATCGGGGTAAGGCCAAGCAGAACGGTGAAGGAAATGCCTGCCGTCACGACAGCGCCGATCGCCGCCGTCATACCGATATAGAACGCAGCCGTTCGCCCGCGCCTCACGGGCGCAGCCGCAGCCAAAGGCTCCATCGGCGAACTCTCGGACAAGCTGACCATCACTCCCGCTTCCGTTTTCCAGCATAGCGTTTAGTTGTTGCACATATGCAACGACTGTAACCATCTGGCAACAGTTGCATTTCCTAACAATGCGGCATTGCTGGGGCAGACTGGGGATCGTGCCGGGAAGTCAGGGCTGGCCTGAAACGGTGTGCGGGCGGACTGGCTTCAGTTCGCGCCGCGATAGATGTTCACGCCATATTCGCGGATTTTCTTGCGTAAGGTGTTCCGGTTGACGCCGAGAAGGTCTGCGGCCTTCAACTGGTTGCCGCCCGTCGCGGTCAGCGCCGCAATCAGAAGCGGTTGCTCCACTTCAGCCAGCACCCGCTGGTAGAGCCCTGCCGGCGGCAGCTGGTCACCGAATGTTGCGAAATAGCGCTGCAAATGCTGCTCGACGGCCTGGGACAGCGTGGTTTCCTCCGGCAGCGGCTCCGACTGGTTGCCGCGCAAAGCGCCTGCCGCGCGCAGCTCCTGCTCAATCACTTCGGCCGAAATTTCGTCCTGTGGGTAGAGCGCGGCCAGCCTGCGCACGAGGTTTTCAAGCTCACGCACATTGCCGGGCCAGCGATAGCTCTTCAGCCGGTTGAGCCCGTCATTGCTGATTCGCTTGGCCTGCAGCCCCTCCTGCTCGGCGCGGGTGAAGAAGTGGCGCACCAGATCCGGGATGTCTTCCGCCCGTTCGCGCAGCGGCGGCAGCCGCAGCGGCACGACGTTCAGCCGATAGAAAAGGTCTTCCCGGAACAGGCCCTGATCGATCAGCGTGCGCGGATCCTTGTTGGTGGCGGCGACGATGCGCACATCGGTGCGGATCGGCGTGCGCCCGCCAACGGTCGTGTATTCGCCCTGCTGCAAGACGCGCAGGAGGCGCGTCTGCGCTTCCATCGGCATGTCGCCGATTTCGTCGAGAAACAGCGTGCCGCCTTCCGCCTGCTCGAACCGGCCGAAGGAGCGCGCCTGCGCACCCGTGAACGCACCCTTCTCATGACCGAAAAGCTCCGATTCGATCAGATCGCGTGGGATGGCGGCCATGTTGATGGCGACAAACGGCCCTTTGCGGCGACGACCATATTCGTGAAGCGCGCGGGCCACGAGTTCCTTGCCGGTGCCCGACTCGCCGCTGATCATCACCGTCAAATCGGTCTGCATCATGCGCGCAAGCAGCCGGTAGATTTCCTGCATCGCCGCCGATCGACCGATCAGCGGCAGCGTCTCGGGAGCATCCGCACCGGCAAGCTCCTTCTGGCTTGCCTTGGGCTCCGACAGCGCACGCCCGACAATGTTCACCAGTTCGGTCAGATCGAAGGGTTTGGGCAGATAGTCATAGGCCCCGACCTCGGAGGCGCGTATCGCGGTCATGAACGTGTTCTGCGCGCTCATGGCGATCACCGGCAGATCGGGCCGCACCTTCTTGATGCGGGGCAGAAGGTCGAACGCATTGCCATCGGGCATCACCACATCGGTGATGACCAGATCGCCCTCGCCGCCCGAAACCCAGCGCCAGAGCGTCTCTACATTGGACGTGACGCGCACATCGTGGCCGGCGCGCGACAGCGCCTGATTGAGCACGGTGCGGATGGCCGCGTCGTCATCGGCCACGAGAATGCTGGAACCGGTCATGACCTGCCCTCCATTTCAGTCTTCACAGGGTTTGGCCGGGGGGCCGGATGGCGCGCCTCGCGCCAGGCCGGCATCAGGATGCGGAACACGGTTCCACGCTGGCCGGAAGATTCGCATTCGATCACCCCGCCATGCGCGCCCACGATCTTGGCGACCAGCGCAAGCCCGAGGCCAGACCCGTTTTGCTTGGAGGTGACGAAGGGATCGAAGATGATCTGCCGCAGATCCTCGGGGATGCCCGGCCCGTTGTCGTAGACGCAAAACTCCAGCGGAAGCGCCACGCGATCCGGCGAGCCGGGAACCGAAAGCCGGATGCCCGGACGAAACGCCGTTGTCAGCCGGATCTCGCCATCATCCTGATCGGCAATGGCTTCGGCAGCGTTCTTGACCAGATTGAGAAAGACCTGGATCAGCTGGTCGCGATTGGCCCAGACCGGCGGCAGCGACGGATCGTAATCCTCCAAAATGCTGACTTTGCGCGCAAAACCGCTCTTGGCGACGGCTTTGACGTGATCGAGCACCAGATGAATGTTGATCGGATCGCGTTCCACCGGGCGTTCGTCGGAAAACACTTCCATACGGTCGACCAGCGCCACGATCCGGTCGGTCTCCTCGGTGATGAGGCGCGTCAGCGCCCGGTCTTCATCCGAAACGGCGTGTTCGAGCAATTGCGCCGCGCCGCGAATGCCCGAAAGCGGGTTCTTGATTTCATGCGCCAGCATGGCTGCCAGCCCGGTCACCGAACGCGCCGCGCCGCGATGCACCATCTGCCGGTCGATCTTGTCGGCCATGGAGCGCTCCTGCAGGAGAAGCGCAACGGCGCCGGGCACTTCCGAAACCGGGGCTGCGTGAATATCCACCAGCCGCTCCGGCCCAAGGCGCGGTGACGAGATGTCGACACGGTATTCGTTGATCGCCACGCGCTGCTCGCGCACCTGTTCGACAAGCGCGATCAGCGGGCTTCCGAAGGGAACGAAATCCGACAGGCGGCTTCGGGCAAGAATGGACGCGCCGGAGCGGAAGAAATCCTCGGCCTCCGCATTCACCTCGGCGATGAAGCCATCCCGGTCGATCATCACCACGGGGTGGCGCAACGTGTTCAAAAGCAGACTGGCCGGGCCGGTTTCCATACGTGCGCGTTCACCCCTGTCATTCATGCGGCCAGTTGATCCTCTTGTCTGCGAAACAGGTCGCGCAGGAGCCGGCTGACCTCTCTGTGATCGGTCCCCGTCATGATCGCCCTGCGCGTTTCGGGGGAAACCTCGGTGATGTGCCGGTCCATGTACCAGCCGAGATGCTTGCGGGCGTGCCGTGTGCCGTGATCCGCGCCATAAAGCGAGAGCATCGCCTCGTAATGGTCGATCACATAGTCGGCGAGGTTGTCCGGGCGGCGCTCTGCATTGGAGGCAACAGCGCCTGCGATCCATGGCGCGCCGTAATGCGCGCGCCCGACCATCACCGCGTCAGCGCCCGAAGCGGCAAGCATGCCTGCTGCATCTTCCGCCGATGTCACGTCGCCATTGGCCACCACCGGGATCGTGACGGCTTCCTTCACCGCCGAAATCGCCTTCCAGTCGGCCCTGCCCTTGTAGAACTGGCAGCGCGTGCGCCCGTGCACCGTCACCATGGCCACGCCCGCCTCCTCGGCGCGGCGCGCAATCTCCGGCGCGTTCAGCGCATTGTCGTCCCAGCCAAGGCGCATCTTCACCGTGACCGGCACCTGAACAGCACCCACGACAGCCGCGATCAGGCTCAGCGCATGATCGGGTTCGCGCATCAGCGCCGAACCGGAATAGCCGCCCGTCACCTTCTTGGCCGGGCAGCCCATATTGATGTCGATCACGTCTGCGCCGCGCTCTTCGGCGATGCGTGCGCCTTCCGCCATCCAGCGCGCCTCGCGTCCGGCAAGCTGCACCATGTGCACGTCCACATCCGGACGGCGCAGGCGGCGGGCCGATTCAGCCTTGCCGCGCGCAAGCTCGCCGCTTGCCACCATTTCAGAGACGACCAGCCCCGCGCCATGGTCATAGGCGCGTGCGCGGAACGCCAGGTCGGTAACCCCGGACATGGGCGCCAGAAACACGCGGTTGCGAATCGAAACCGATCCGACCGAGAGTGGCGTGGACAAAAACGCGGCTGATGAGATGCACAAATTTAAAGCACCCTCTGATTGTGCTTATTATTTAGCCAGTTTTTACTCGATCCCGCAACTGCGTTTTCGCATCTGCGCAATCGCCTGCAAATTCGGCTGGCCTTTCGCGGCATGTATTATTATGCGTCTGCGCTATGGACAAGCAGATGACACAATCCGATAGCCTGACGGCCCGCAGGACCGGTGAGGTCGCCGCCGTCATCGTCGCCGCAGGACGCGGCGAGCGCGCGGGGCAGTCCGTCGAAGGACCGAAGCAATATCGCCAGATCGGCGGCAAGCCGGTGCTGCGTCACACGCTGGAAACCTTCCTCACCGATCCGCGCATCGGGCGCGTGGTGGTGGCGATCCACCCGGACGACGAAGCGCTGTTCGCCGAGGCCACTGCCGGCCTGACCGATGATCGCGTCATCGCCATCCATGGCGGCCATTCCCGCCAGGCCTCCACCCGGCTGGCGCTGCTTGCGCTTTACGATCCGTCTCCGCAGACGGTTCTCATCCATGACGGCGTGCGCCCCTTCATCGACCGCGAGCTGATCGACCGGATCATTGCGGCGGTGGAAGATGGTCGCGGCGCGCTGCCATCCCTGCCCGTGGCCGACACGATCAAGCGCGCAGGCCCCGCCGGCAACATTGCCGAGACGGTGCCGCGCCACGACCTGCATGCCGCGCAGACGCCGCAGGGCTTTCCCTTCGCACTCATCGCGGCAGCCCATGAGCGCGCCCACAAGCTGGGGCGTGAGGATTTCACCGACGACGCCTCCATCGCCGAATGGGCGAAAATCCCGGTTCGGCTCGTTGCGGGCTCCGTTGACAACATCAAGCTCACCTGGGCGCGCGACATCGCGCTTGCAGACGAACGCCTGACCCGCCCGAGCGTCTTCCCCGATGTGCGCACCGGCAATGGCTATGACGTGCACACCTTTGCCGATGGCGATGCGGTCGTGCTTTGCGGCGTCGCCATTCCGCATCACAAGCGCCTCTCCGGCCATTCGGATGCCGATGTGGGCCTGCACGCACTGACCGACGCGCTTCTGGCCACCTGCGGCGCTGGCGATATCGGCACGCATTTTCCGCCCTCCGAACCGCAGTGGAAGGGCGCTGCCTCGCACATATTCCTCGAACACGCAGCCGCCATCGTGCGCGAGGCAGGCGGACGCATCGCCAATGTCGATGTCACGATTGTCTGCGAAGCGCCCAAAATCGGTCCGCATCGCGAGAGCATGACGGCAGCCCTTGCCGGCATGCTGAACATCGCGCCGCACCGCATTTCCATCAAGGCCACCACCAATGAGAAGATGGGGTTTGTCGGGCGCGAAGAAGGCATTGCGTCGATCGCCACGGCAAGCGTGATCTATCCCGGCGAGGTGCCGGCATGAGCGATTTCGAGACACGCGCCCGCGCTGTTCTTGCCGCCTGCAACGCACGCGGCATCATGCTCGCCACGGCCGAGTCCTGCACCGGCGGCATGATCGCAGCCGCCCTGACCGACATTGCCGGCTCCTCCTCGGTCGTCGACCGTGGCTTCGTCACCTATTCCAATGAAGCCAAGATGGAGATGCTCGGCGTTTCGCCAGAAACGCTGGCCGCCCATGGCGCTGTCTCGCAGGAAACTGCACTGGAAATGGCTCAGGGCGCGCTTGCCCACTCACGCGCCGGCGTGACGGTCGCCGTCACCGGCATTGCCGGCCCGGATGGCGGGTCAGACGAAAAACCGGTCGGCCTTGTCTGGTTCGGACTGGCGATGAAGGGCCGCGCGCCCGTGGCGCAGTCCCATGTCTTTGAAGACCGCGACCGCGCCGGCGTGCGCGCTGCAACCGTCGAGACCGCGCTCGACATGGTTCTCTCGGCCCTTCAGGAAGGCTGAATTCAGGCGCTCACGCCGTAGATCACATCCGCACGGCGCTCGAACGCCTCGGAGAACATGCGGAAGGCGCGGTCGAACATCGCGCCCATCACCGCGCCGAGCATCCGGCTCTTGAACTCATATTCGATGAAGAAATGAATTTCGCACGCGCCCTCGCCGGCCGGCTCGAAGCGCCATTCGTTCTTGAGGAAGCGAAACGGGCCGTCCACATAGCGCACATCGATTGCCGCATCGTCGGGTTTCAGCGTTACCTGGCTGGTGAATGTCTCCCGCAGCGCCTTGTAGCCGACGGTCATGTCGGCCACGAGCAGCGTCACGCCATCGCGTTCCTTGCGCGTGCGCACGCTGAGCGCTTCGCACATGGGCACGAATTCAGGATATTTCTCCACATCCGCGACGAGCGCGAACATGTCCTCGGCTGTGTGCGCCACGCGGCGCACGGTCTCGAATTTCGGCATCAGTTCGCAGCAGCACCAGCGCCTTCAAGACGCGCCTCGCGCGCCGCCCGCAGCTTTGCGAAGTCTTCGCCCGCATGGTGCGACGAGCGCGTGAGCGGGCTCGAGGAAACCATCAGGAAGCCCTTCGTGTAGGCCACGGTCTCGTAGGACTTGAATTCCTCCGGCGTGACGAACTTCTTCACCGGATGGTGCTTGCGCGTCGGCTGCAGATACTGGCCGATGGTCATGAAGTCGACATTGGCCGACCGCAGATCGTCCATGAGCTGCAGCACTTCGTTACGCTCTTCGCCAAGGCCGACCATGATGCCCGACTTGGTGAACATGCCGGGATCAAGTTCCTTGACCTGCTGGAGAAGACGCAGCGAGTGGAAATAGCGCGCGCCGGGGCGAACCTTGAGATAATTGCCCGGAACGGTTTCCAGATTGTGGTTGAAAACGTCGGGCTTTGCCGCGACGACGACTTCAAGAGCGCCGTCCTTGCGCAGGAAGTCGGGCGTCAGGATCTCGATTGTCGTTTCGGGCGAAGCCGCGCGGATTGCGCCGATCACATCGGCAAAGTGCTGCGCGCCGCCATCGGCCAGATCGTCACGGTCGACCGAGGTGATGACGACATGCTTCAGCCCCATCTCGCGAACGGCCTTGGCGACATTGTCAGGCTCGTTGATGTCCACGGGACCGGGAATGCCGGTTGCGACATTGCAGAACGCGCAGGCGCGCGTGCAGATCTCGCCGAGGATCATGAACGTGGCGTGCTTCTTGTCCCAGCATTCGCCGATATTCGGGCAGCCGGCCTCTTCACACACGGTCACGAGCTTGTTCGACTTCACGATCTCGCGGGTTTCCATATAGCCCTGCGAGGTCGGCGCCTTGACGCGAATCCATTTCGGCTTGCGCATCACGTCCTGATCGGGGCGGTGCGCCTTTTCGGGATGCCGCGGGCGCGGCTTGTCGGTGACGGTATCGAGAATGGTGACCATGTTTGTCCTATCGCGTGCGGCGCGGGGCCGAACGACCGAATATCCAGAGGATCAGGATCGCGCCAAGAATGGCGACCACCAGATTGCAAAAAAAACCATAGAACGAGATGCCGGCAATACCGGCAATCGTCCCGCCGACAAAAGCGCCGGCTATGCCGACCAGGATATTGATGAGAAAGCCATGCTCGCGGTTCATGGTCTTTTCAGCCACGTAACCGGCCAGAAAACCGATCACGAGCAGTCCGAAAAAGCCGACACCTGACATTCCCATACCAGGTAGTCCCATGAGGCCGTGGCTTTCGCCCATCATCCCGATCCTCGTTGCGTTCCCCCGCATATAGTCCACTTGTCGCGGGGGAAACAGGGGCTTTTCAGCCCTTTTGGAGCATTTAGCGGTCAGGCAGAGTCACCTGACCGCACAGAAGCGCCGATCTCAAGCCCCGATCTCAAGCGTTGAGCGTGCGCCCATAGGCGTCGAGAACGCTTTCTTTCATCATCTCCGACAGGGTCGGATGCGGGAAGACCGTGTGCATCAGCTCTTCCTCGGTCGTCTCCAGGTTCATGGCGACGACAAAGCCCTGAATGAGCTCGGTGACTTCCGCGCCGATCATGTGTGCGCCCAGAAGCTCGCCCGTCTTCTTGTCGAAGATGGTCTTGATGAAGCCCTGATCCTCGCCAAGCGCGATGGCCTTGCCATTGGCGGCGAACTGGAAGCGGCCAACGCGAATGTCGCGCCCGGCTTCCTTGGCCTTTGCTTCCGTCAGACCGACGGAGGCGACCTGCGGCTGGCAGTAGGTGCAGCCCGGGATCAGGCCCTTTTCAAGGCCGTGAACGCCCGGCACGCCGGCGATCTTCTCGATGCAGATCACGCCTTCATGCTCGGCCTTGTGCGCCAGCATGGGCGGGCCCGCCACGTCGCCGATGGCGTAGATGCCATCGACATTGGTGCGGCCATAGCCGTCCACGGCAACGCAGCCGCGATCGGTCTTCACGCCCAGCGCCTCGAGCCCGAGATTCTCAATATTGCCCTGCACGCCAACAGCCGAAATCAGCTTCTCGGCGGAGATCGTCTCGGTCTTTCCGTCCTTGGTCTCGATATGGGCGGTGACGCCGTCCTTGCCCTTCTCGACCTTGGAAACCTTTGCGCCAAGCTTGAACTTGATGCCCTGCTTCTCGAACTGACGCTGTGCGAATTTGGAAACTTCGGCATCCTCGACCGGCAGGATCTGCGGCATCAGCTCGACCACCGTCACCTCCGCCCCCATGGTGCGGTAGAAGGAGGCGAACTCCATGCCGATTGCGCCGGAGCCCATGACGACGAGCGACTTCGGCATCGTCTTGGGAACCATTGCCTCGAAATAGGTCCAGATCCGGTCACCATCAGGCTCGATGCCCGGCAGAACGCGCGGACGCGCACCGGTGGCGACGATGATGTGCTTTGCCTTGTAGGTTCCGGGGCCCTTGGTGTTCTTCGGCGCGGGCGGCTGCGGCTGCATCGCCTTCTTCGCCGTTTCCGACACCACGACTTCGCCAGGCCTGGAAAGCTTGGCCTCGCCCCAGATCACGTCGATCTTGTTCTTCTTCATCAGGAACCCGACACCGCCATTGAGGCGCTGCGAGACCTTGCGCGAGCGGTCGACGACGGCGTCCACATCGGCCGTCACCTTGCCCTCAATGGAGAGACCGTAGTCCTTGCCGTTTTCGGCATAATGCTTGATCTCGGCGGAGCGGAGCAGCGCCTTGGTCGGAATGCAGCCCCAGTTGAGGCAGATGCCGCCCAGATGTTCGCGCTCGACGATTGCCGTTTTCAAGCCAAGCTGTGCAGCGCGGACCGCGGTCACATAGCCGCCCGGTCCCGAACCGATGATGATAACGTCGTAGTTTTCAGCCACAGCTGGTCTCTCCTTGTAGTCGTATCGTTATTCCAGGGCGCGGGGCAGACCCGCGCCCTGAAAGAAAATCAGGCCCGCTGCGCCCCGCGCAGGCCGAAGGCGATGAGCAGGAGGAAGATGCCGTTCGACAACAGCTCAACCGCCAGCAGAATGCCCAGAATGGTTGCGGCCGCCCACGGCATGTCCGCCAGGATCATCACGCCGAGAACCAGCGAGACGAGGCCCGAGAACAGAACCCAGCCCCAGCCCGAAAGCGGGCGGAATGCAAAGGCGTACATAATCTTCACCACACCGAGCACGAGGAAGATGATCGCCACCAGAACCGTGAGCGAAACAATGCCCGCCGCCGGTTTCATGATGATGGAAACGCCCACTGCGAGCATCAGAACGCCCATGAGCAGCGCCCAGAGGAACCCGCCCCAGCCACGCACGCTGAACGCCTGCACGATCTGCAGCACGCCAAACAGGACGAAGGTCCATGCGGCCAGCATTGCAGCGGTCATCGTGGCCGCGAATGGATTGGCGAATGCCAGAATGCCGCCAATGAGTGAAATGGCGCCGAGCAGGGCAAGCCAGCCCCAGGAAGCGTGTACGCTTCTATTTCCTGCCGTATCGGCCATATGTCTATCCTTCCGCCTTTAAAACCCAAGCATTTCAGTAACGACCGGCGCGACTCCCGCACCGATCGACCTCGTGTTGTCGGCGTCCAGATGAACGCCGTCAAGCGGACTTGTGCGCGCCACACGGCCGGCGTCGAAGAAGCCGACACCCGTGTCCCGTGCGAGCGCTTCATATAAACCGGCGAGCTTTGCCGATTCGGAGCGCGCGTTATCGAACAGTACTGAAAAATCGGGATCATCCGTCGCGCAGGCCTGCGGCGGTGCCATGACGAGCACTTTCGGAGCCGGATCGCCCATCGGGTAGTCATGGCGGCGCACGATGTCGACCAGACGCTGCATGCCCTGTTTCGCACCAAAGGCGCGGCCACAGATGAACGGCTTCATGTCGTTCGTGCCAAGCATGATGATGACGAGATCAAGCGGTGCATGGCTCGTCAGAAGTGTCGGCAGAACCCGCGAACCATTGCGGTCAGCGCCGGCGGCGTAGTCGTCAAACACCGTGGTGCGGCCATTGAGCCCTTCGGCGATCACCCGGGCGCGGTCGCCCAGAGCGGCCTGAAGCGTGCTTGGCCAGCGGTCTTCAAAGGAATGGCGTCCGGGGCCGGCAGGATCGTACCCCCATGTCAGCGAATCGCCGTAGCACAGGATGGTCTTCATGTTCCGCCCCCGGACAAGATGTTCATTTGCGGCCTATACCAGCATCGCCATCGGGTTTTCGATGACCTGCTTGAAGGCGGCGAGG